>NZ_JBIAPW010000005.1:63888-317292 GCF_042888505.1 Streptomyces sp. NPDC002870 | reverse complement strand
CCCAAAACCCCCCCCCCCCCCCCCCCCCCCCGGCGGGGGGGGCCGCCCCCCCCCCCCCCGCCCCCCCCCCCCCCCGGGGGGGGGGGGGCGCCCGCCCGGCCCCCCCCCCCCCCCCGCCCCTTTCCCATGTCCGGCAGACATGGCTTCAGAGAATATCGGTGCCCGGGTCGAGGCCGAGCAGCACCCGGCCCTGTACCTCGAGGTTCACATTGACCTGCGCCAGCGCGTGCAGCGAGAACCCGAGAATGTCACGGTGGAAGCGCTGGAACGGCACATTGCGCTTGATCACCGAAGCACCGCTCGCGGTGTACAGCAGCTCGACGGCCTCCTTGGCGAGCGAAGCGGCGAACGCGGTACGGCCGCGTATCAGAGCCTTCTCCTCGGTCGTCGGCGCCTCACCGGCGTCCGCGCGCTCCTGGAGCAGATCCAGCACCTTGCCCAGGAGTGCCGCACCGGCGTCGATCTTGTTGGCGGAGAGTGCAACCTGATGCTGCGTCAACGGGTGCTGCGCCTGGTCGTCCCAGGAGGTGTACGTGATGCCACGCCCCGGCAGCCGGTCCAGGAACAGCTCGCAAGCGCCTCTGGCCGTGCCGACGGCCATGGCGGCGTACATCGACATGATGAAAGTGACGACGCCGTAGTTCCGGCCTGCCTGGCCCTCATTCCAGCGGTCGCCGGTGGTGCCGAGCATGATGCCCTCGTAGGAAGCCACCCGCCGGGAGGGGACGAACACGTCCTTCGCCACCGTGGTGGCGCTGCCGGTGCCACGGCCCGCGGAGACGTCCCAGTCATCGACGATGGAGAGCTCGCTGAGCGGCACGGCGACAATGTACTCCTCCTGAGTGCCGTCCGGGTGCTCCAGCATCGCGGCGACGCAGTCCCAGTCGGCGGCGTGGCAGCCCGAGTTGTACGCCCAGCTACCGTTCAGGACGTATCCGCCTTCGGTCGGCACGAGCTTGCCCGTCGGCGCGAAGCCGATGGACGCTCGCACCGAGCCGCCGGCGAAGATCTCCTTCTGCGCCTCGTCCGGATACAGTCCGGCCATCAGCGCGCCCGTCAGCCACACCGTCATGTTCCACCCGGTCGACGGGCATCCGCGCGCGATTTCCTCCACCACCGCGGCCTGTTCGGCTGCGGACACCTCCAGGCCACCGAAGCGCGCCGGCACGGACATGCGGAACACCCCCGCCGCGTCGAGCAGCTGAAGATTCTGTTCCGGGACCCGTCCTTTCTCCTCCGCCTCTGTCCCGTTCTCCCTGAGCTGCGGAACAGCCGCACGCACGGCATCCAACAATTCAGTGAGTTCTTTCCGAGTGGTCACGTTTTTCCTCCGATTGGCTCGCAGATCCGCCGGACACCTCGCGGGGTTCAGCCCGCAAGCTACCGAGGCGTGTCCATGGGCCGGACTGCGCTCGTACTTCGCCTGTACTCGCCCCGGTAATCCGTCACTCTTGACGGCTTCTCGGATGCCGAGCAGTGCCGCGGAAACGCCACCCACGACAGGGGCCCGGCCGAAGGGCTCGGATGAGTACACCTACTCACCGGCACGGCCGTCGGGCATCTTCTGCCCTATGAAGGAATCCGGCATAAGGTTCAGATTCGCACCATCGGGATCAAGGAGGCATGGATGTCGGAACTGATCGTCATCGGCTACGACAATCCCGCAGTCGCGAAGAAGGCTTTCAGGGCGGTTCAGGAGCTGCAGAAGGACTTCGTGGTCGACCTGACCGGGCTCGCAGTGGTCTCGGTCGACCTGGACGGCGAGACTCACGTCGACACACCCGGCAAGAGCGAGAAGGTGGCCAAGTCGGCTGCCGCGGGCGCCCTGTGGGGCATGGTCTTCGGGATCGTCGTCCTCACGCCCGCAATGGGCGTGGTGGGTGCCGCCGCCGGGGGGCTCATCGGGAAGCTGAGCCAGATGGGAATCGACGACAAGTTCCGAGGGAGTGTCCACTCCCTCCTCCAGCCCGGCTCCGCAGCTGTCGTGATCATGGCTTCGAAGATCACCGACGACAAATTCGGTGCGGCCATGCACCAGTACGGCGGCACCGTCCCCTTGACGTCCCTCGCGGAGCAGGCCGAGAAGGAGCTCGCCGAGCAGCTCGCCGGCACCACCCAGTAGCAAAGCCTGGGCGCTACGTACGCTCGGCCACTGCGCGCGCAGGAAAGGACAACCTCGATGACGCCACGCGCGGAAGGTCGCTCAAGCACGCAACGATGGGCCACTGTTGCACGGTCAGCGACGTGTCGGACCATCGGCGGTCAGCAAACCGTCAGCATTGGTCTCGGAGGAGTCGCTGCGTCGTCGCGTGTCGGCTTTTGTTCGGGGTGTGGGCATGTTCTTCAAGGACTGCGCGCATCCCGGCCGCGGTGGACAGAGTGCCCGCATCCGTACAAGATCAGGTACCGGTGCGCGGCCGGAAAGCACGACCTTGGGGGGCCACCGCAGCTGGACCAGCGGTAGATCCGGGTGGTCAGAACACCGATGAAGAACCAGCCGTCGAAGGAGCCGTCCTTGGACTGGACGGCCCGAACGCAGCGCTCCGTGTCGGTGCGCATGGTTCAGGCATCGGGGACGGCGGAGGGTGTAGCCGGCGAAAAAGCGCCACAGCCTTCCTTTGCCAGGGCCGGGCCTTGGTCCCCTTGCGGGCTTAGTGCGGGCAGGGCACGGATCCAGGCCACGCCGGTGAAGCTCTTGGACGCGACATGGATCTCCGCGCGCCGGAACCCGGAGGCCGTCAGGCCGCTGTAGCCGTGGGAGACGAGGTCCTGGTAGAGCCCGTCCGAAAAGGCGACCACCAGGTGGGGTGCAGGGTCGTCGGCGAGGGCGCGACGCACGGGGTCGGAGTCGAGGACACGGAACAGGGCGACCACGGCGGAGCCCGCGTATCCGCTGTCCGCCTCGTGGACGATGCCCTGGTGGAGGCCAGCCCGCATCCGGACGCGCTTCGGGTGCGGGGCCGCGGCATTGGCGTCTGCCAGCGCCGAGGCGAGGCCGTCCAGGAGATCCGGCACGACCCGGGTCTCGTCGATGCCCGGCTCGAACACGAGCAGGTAGCCGTCGCCCTGCGCCTGTCTGCCGGACCTGTCCCAGACAATGCCGGCCCGCTCGCATGCCGCGCGCAGCGTCCGCAGCAGGACCCGCTGCAGCCGGATCATGTCGGTGTTGTCGCGGGCGCTGTACTTCTCGATATCAACGGCGAGACACAGGCGCCGCAGTCCCGGCGGCAGTTCCTCGTCGGCCGCCGAGGGACCGGCGTCCTCGTATGCGTCGAGTGCCCAGATGCCGGGCAGCGTCGTCTGCCGGTGGGCGAGCGGTGCGGCGGCCGGCCAGAGGTCGGCGGCCGCGAGCCGGAACGGTGTCTCATGCGGCGTCTCCGCCTCCCTGCGCCGGAACGCTCCGCCGAGCACCGGCTGTACGGTGACCGTGCTCAGGCTCAGCCTGCCGGACAGTTCGATCGCGTCCGCCGGGAGCCGGACGACGGCCTGCGCCCAGCGCCCGTCGGGGCGCAGCGCACCGCTCCGTCCCGGCGCCCGGAAGACCCACCGGAGCCGGCCCTTGCCGAGCCCGAACGCGGCGACCTCCGCCCCGTCGGCCGCGGTGCTGCCGGGGGCCGGGTGCAGGGTGACGGCGTGCGGACCGTCGTCGAGCAGGACGGTGAGGGTCGCCTCCCGGTAGTCGCGGCCGCCCGGCAACTCCTCGAGGTCGAAGGGAAAGCAGAGCAGGACGTCGCGTGGCGCTCCGGGACCGGCCGACGTGACGCCGTCGGTGACCGGGGGCAGGGAGTAGCCCAGGGGACGCCCCAGGGAAGCGCCCGCGACCCGGTCCCGTACGAGCTCTCCTCCTTTGGGCACTGCGGCGTTACGGGCGAACAGGTCGATGGTGGCCAGCACGTCGTCCCGTACGCCGTCTTGTCCCATGGTCCTGGCTCCCCTCGCCGCTTGTCCGGCTGTCGTCAGTCGTCGTCCGTCCCGGTCAGCCGGGCGGCCTTGTGCAGTCCGTCCGGCGAGAGGACGGTCAGCCGGCTGTAGCCGACCTGGATGACGCCCTTCTCGGCCAGTTGACCGAGGACGCCGTGGACGCTGCGCTCCCTGGCGCCGACCAGCCCCGCAATCTCCGCCTGGGTCAGGCGTGGCCCGATCAGGACGCCGCCGCCCTGCGGCCGGCCGTAGTCCTCGACAAGATCGAGAAGCACCCGGGCCACCCGGGTGGCCACCGGGCAGTTGCCGAAGTCGCCGCGGCGCCGCACCGACCAGCGGTTCTTGCGCACCAGCATCCGGCTCACCGCCAGGGCGGCCGCGGGATACCGATCCAGGCAGCCGAGGAAGTCCTGCTGCCCGATGCGCCGGGCGGTCACCGCGCCCGCCGCGGTGACGGTGGCTGACCGGGGCCTGTTGTCGAACGCGGCGAACTCCCCCACGAGTTCTCCGCCGAGCCGGACGGCCAGCAGCGCCGTGGCACCGTTCTCCGAGAGGGCCGTGACCTTGGTGACGCCGGTCACCAGCAGCAGGACGAACGTCTCCTGCCGGCCCTCGGCCAGCAGGATCTCGCCGGGGGCGTACGCGCGGGGCGTCCCCAGGGAGAGCAGACCCTTCGCGGCCTCCCCAGAGCGGGCGATCTCTGCCAGGAGCGTCCCGTGCGGCCAGCGGTTCTCGGGGTCCGGACCTTTGGTGTACTTCTCCGGCATCGCGGAACCTTCCCGGCCTTACCGGCACCTCGCAGCAGTCGTGACGTACGGCATCGTAATGCCCTGCCGAGCGCCAATGTCCTTGTTTTGTAGGGCGGTTGAGGATTCAGCACTGGTGCGGAGAGGATGCCGCCCCGGAAGGCGCATGCTGGCTGCACCGGGGGACGGCGGGGACGCGGCCGGAAAAGACGACTGAGTCCCCGCTCTCGCGCCGCCGACCGCCGGAGTCGCACCCTCAGAGCAGCGGATTTCGGGAACCAGTTCGCCGCCCTCGACAAGCACCTGGACTGGCCGGCACCCGAGTACCCGAGTACCCGACGCTGGATGACGCCGCGAAGCAGACCCTCATCGAGCGGATCACTGAGGACACTCACGAGTGGCTTGTCAGGAGTGGCTCGAAGGTATGAAGGAGGCGTGTGGCGAAGTCCCTGATGTGGCTGATCACCGGTCTGGCCATTGCGTTCGCAGCTGGGTGGGCGTTCGTTACGCTGCTGAGGGGGCCAGGACGCGAGCGGCACGTCCTCGATCGTGTCGATGATGTTCGGGGCCGTGGGCCTCGGGGTCGCGCTGATCGCCGCGGTCAAGGCGGTCCCGCAGCGGGATGATGCACGCAGCCTTGCCGAGAGCGCTGCCGCCACGCTTGCGGGAAACATCGAGGCCAGGGAACGCGAGCAACTGCGTGCCCTGATCGGGAGGGACGGTGTACGGCTCAACCTGTCCCCGCCGTCCCGACGACCGGCTCCCCGGCGAGGCTCTTGAACGTGGACAGCTGAATGAGGGCGGAGCCTCCCCGTTGCGCGGCGACGACGGCCACCCGTTGCCCGGCATCGCCAGGTACTACCAGGAGACCACGGAGCGCCGCCTGGTCATTACAGGCCCTCCTGGCGCTGGCAAGACGGCGCTGTCGCTGGAGTTACTGCTGGCCCTCATGGTGCTACGGCCGGAAGGACGCGTGCCCATGCGGGTGTCCCTGGCCCAATGGAACACCAGTGTGCCGTTCGAGGAGTTCCTGGCCGCCTGCGTGGTCAAGGCTGGCATTTCTGAGAAGAAGGCAGCCTGGATCAAGGAGCATCGGCTCCTGATTCCCATCCTGCCCCGACGGGCAGCAGTTGCCGCCCCCAGGCACCGCGCGCCCTGGCCGCGCTGAAGGCGCTGAAGGCACATCACCGGGGCCTCAGTTGAATGGCACGTAACTCTCGCCATCAAGGTACAAGTAGCCGTCCTGCCCGATGCCCCACTGGTACGTGTGCCCCGGCCCCACGTCCGGATACGTCGTGAGTTGGTTTCCGCTGACCGAGAAGCGGCCGGTGATGCGTACGCCTTTGATGTCCATGCTGTACGACCCGTCCCCGTTGAAGCTGTAGACGGAGGACCGGAAGCCGTCGGTGATGCCGCCGCTCCAGCTTCCGATCAGCGCGGCCGGGATGGCTGGCCCCTGGTCGGCCGGGCCGCCGCCGGCCGGAACACCGGGCCCCGCCGACGTCCCGTCCGCCCCGCCCTCGCCCCCGCCGCAGCCAGCGAGGGTGAGCAGGGCACAGAGCGCCACCGTAGGTACCAGCATGCATCGGGCTATCTTCACCAAGCCTCCAAGCGCCGCGACATACCGTGCGCCCTCAGCGTCCTCCCCGGCACCGGCCTCCCTGCCCCCGTCCGCCGCTGCGGGACGGCGTTGAGCCGTGCCGGCGACGACGGCAACTGGTCGATGCGCTGCCTTGAGGGCACGCTGGCCAAGGTCGGTAGGCGGGGTTCCCTGGCCGGGTTGCTGTCCGGCGGCGCCCTGGCGGTGGGTGCCGTCGGGCTGGTGGAGGAGGGCAAACTGCTACCAGCGGCAGATGGCGGGGTTCCAGGCGGTCACGGGGGCGACCGCCGGGAGATGAAGCGTGCCGGTGCGATGGCCAACCAGCGCGGCGCGGACCCGAATTTGCCGACCACAACGGCAGCGGACGCAGCCGAGGCCATGGTCGAACTGGCCAGAGCGGGATTCCGTACGGACCAGTCGATTTCCGCTGTGCGTGCGGCGCTTCAGCTCTCAGCTGCTGCCGGTGTAAACGCCGCAGATAGCAGTCGCTATCTCGGTGACATCATGGATCAATTCGGGTCCAGGGGCCGACCAGGCGTCGCGTTCCGCCGACATTCATGCGCCGGCCTCCCTGGGCCGCGGCAGGACGTCGGCGTGCACGGTGTGGACGCGGTAGTGGAACTCTTCGGCCCCTTCCATGGCTTGGTCCCTAAGTGCCTCCCACACCTCCTGCAGCAGCGGCATCAGGCCGGGGTCGGTGGCGTATGCGGCCCGGCGGGGCCCGACCGACGTGAGAACGCTCAGGTCCATCGGGCCGTCGCCGACGAGGACGTGCACGGTCTCGGGGCGCGGGCCGAGTCGTGGGACGTCCTGGGGCCATGTGATCCTGATCGGGGCCGTCGTGCGGGTGCTGCGGTGTGGCGCGCCGTGGGGTTCGAGGCGGTGGCCGCTGGGCTGGTCGTTGGTCACCAGAGCGGTCCTGCCGCTCAGTCCGACGCCGACCACCCAGAAGTACCGCGGCTCGCCCGAGTGGTTGGTCACGGTGACGCGGTATCGGTCCCTGTCGTACAGCCGCTCGCCAAACGCGTCCAGGGGGCGCCAGATGCCGCTGTGGGCCGGGGCCTCGATCTCGAAGCGGACCTGCACATCGGCGGACAGCAGAGCCGCGTTCTCCGGGTCGCGCAGGGCGCGCACCCGGTCGCCCCGCGCCAAGTCCTCCAGCAGTCCGGTGATCCGGGAGACCTGTGACGGGGTTGCCTCCATCGGCTCGCGGAAAGGCAAGTCGTCGCGGTTCAGCACGCTGGCAGTGCCGTTGTTGAGGAGAACGGTGGCGAAGGCCCGCCCGTCGTGGGTCTCGCACATCCGGGGAGAGTGGGCGAGTTCTCGGCGCAGCGCGTCGGCGAGTTGGCCGCTGCCGTCGACGCACACCAGCCGGCGGTCGTGGACGCGCAGCGGCAACGCGTACGAGCCCGGTGGCAGCTCCGCCGTGAACAGCCCTGCAAGAAGGGGTACTTCACCAGCGAGTGCACGGGCTTCCGACGGCGTACGCAGTACGGCGTCGCCTCCCTCCATTGCGTCCACGGTGGCCTGCACCGTCGCCTCCTCACTTTCGTCGGCCTCCCGGCCCGTGGGCTCCCGCCAGGGGTCGTCGCGCGGAAACACCATGCGCACACTGTCCTTCCGGTCGAGGCCGAACACGGCACCGCCGGGGACGATGAAGCGCCCGTCCCTTCGGACCAGGGGCAGCCGTTCCGGCTCCGAGCGCTCCTCCAGGGAGAACGGCAGCCGCCCGGAGGGCCCTCCGGCGTCGGGCCACTGCATCATCTGCTGCTGGTTGACGCGGTCGCGCACGCGGGCGATCAGTACCGACCACGGAACCTGATGCGCGGCGGGCGTGTCGAGCACGTCGGCCAGTGCGGCGGTGAACACCCCCTGGCGGCCGGCGGCCGGGCGGACCTCGGCCTCGAACGCCGAGCCGTGCTGCTGGCACGCCGTCAGCCGGACGACGTCAGGGACGAGCGGGGCGTTCCGGCGAGCGAGGGCGGCGGCCCGGGCGAGCCCGTCGTCGTGCGCGACCTTGGCCGGGGTCACCGACTTGAGCCGCCACCGGCCCGACTCCTGGGCGCCGTCCCGTACCGCTCCGCCGGAGTGGCAGCAGTCGAGCACGCACGTGACGTTGGGCGTGATGCGGGTGAGCACACGAACCATGGCGGTCAGTTCGGCGGCCAGAAACCCCCGGAAATCGGTGGGTGTGCTCTGTTCGATGTCGACGGGCACCAGATACTGCAGATCCCCTCGCAGCGAGCCGTGTCCCGAGAAGTACACGACGACTCCGTCGCCGTGCTGGGTGTCGCGGCACAGCTGTCGCAGTGCCTGTGTGATGCCCGCGTAGGAAGCCTCCTCCTCTACGCGGGCACGGATATCGGTGAAGCCGTGCTTCCCCAGCACCCTGTGCATGACTGCGACATCGGCATGCACGCCCGTCAGGTTGAACGTCTGGGCACCGATCAGCACCGCGCGCAGCGTCATGTCATACCCCCACATGAATGAAGGGCGCCCAGTGGTACGGGTGCCGGTCGTCTGCCTCCGTGGAGCGCAGCTGTTCGCTGTCCCTGGTCCCGGGGTGGGGCCAGGACCTGGACCGGGACGCCGGTCCCGGACGGACCCCGGCCCGGCCGGTGAGGGCCCGGAACTCCTCGTCCCGTTCGGCACCCGACAGGTCCCGCACCTCCAGCTGGGCCTTCGCCAGCGCCGTGGCGACGGAGGCCGTCGGGTCGTCCGCGAGACGGCGGTAGGTTCGGGTGATCACCAGGCAGCCGGTGCTGTCACGGACGGGCCAGAGCGAGACCACGGCGTGCCGCGCCCCGGTGATCAGGGCTGCCCGGGTCAGCCCGAGGACATCGCCACCCGCTGTGGCGGTACCGCGTCCGGTGTCGCAGGCGGACAAGGTGAGCAACTGAGGGGCATGAGCGGTGGCGAGCAGGTCGGCGAGACCGAAGTGGTCGTCACCGGCGAGCTGAAGCCGGCTGCGGTGGGGAGCGAGGTCGTCGACGAGCCCGTGGGTGGCGAGGTGGAGCAGCTCGCAGCCGCGCGCCGCCTCCAGCACCTCCTCGCGGGTCGCGGCGGGCCCGGTCAGCAGTCGGTGGCGGGGCAGCAGCCCGGCGATCTCCACTGCTTCGGCGGCGGTCCCGGGCAGTGCCGCCAGCCCGTGGCGAGGAGCGATGGCAGGGGCGCCGACCAGGAGCGCGTCGAGCTGTGACCAGGGCCGCTCCGGCGGCTGCTCGTGGAACCGAGTGAGGAGGGAGGCGGCGGGGACGTACGACACCTCATGGCCGGCGCCGAGGACGTCGCCGTTCCAGGGGAGTGCATGAAAGGGCAGGAGCGCGAGCCCGGCGGGCGGGACCACGATCACCTGCCGTCGGTCGCGGAGCAGCCGGCGGAAGGGCTCCAGCAGCAGCGCGGCCAGCTCCAGGCCGTCGGCTTCGCCGCCGCCGCCAGCGTCCCTCCCCGAGCACCAGGCGTGGAACCGGCGGGCGCTCGCGACCGTGCCGTGGGCCCACCGGCCGTTGCGCCGCGGGCGCAGCGTCTCGCGGCTCATGGCCCAGCCGACGAGGTCGTCGTCGTGAAGGTGGTATGTGAGGAGAAGGGCGTCCGGGGGCAGTGCGGCGGCCACGGCTGCGGCGTCCGGCGGCTCGGTGGTGTGCGACGCGGTGAACACGGCGGGGGCGAGCCTGCGTACCTCCGACTCGGCCGCGTCCAGGCCCCGTTCCACCTCGTCGATCCGACGTCTCCGCTCGTGTGCCGGCGTGGTGACCGCGCTGCTGCGGACGACCGCCGCCTCGGTCTCGAACTGCGCGGACCAGCGGATCTCGGCGGCAAACCAGTTCCTGACCGCGGCGCACGCCGCCGGGTCCTCACCCGCGGCGTCGAGGGCGTGCACGGCATCGAGGAAGCCGGAGCGGGTGCGCTCGGCCCGGTCGAAGGAGGCGGTGGCCGCGTCGGGTCCGCCGCCTTCCAGCAGGGACAGCACCGCGGCGTGGTGGAGGCCGGCCACCACCGCATCGTCGGCGGACGAGGCGCGCAGCGCGTCGCGCGCCAGCCTGACGCGGCGCTCTTCGTACGCCGCCAGCCCCCGCAGGGCGTGGCCGGCCGCCTTGTCGTACACGCGCCGCCCCAGCTCCAGGTCCGCGTGGAGCGCGGGCAGTTCCCACGGCTGCGCGGGTCCCGGGCCGTCAACGCCGATCTGCCGCACATGGGGTGCGGCGCGCTCGGGCTCCCCCACGCTCAGCCAGAGGGCGGCGGCCTGGATCGCGGAGAGGTGCTGCTCGATCGCCGCCACTTCGGCCCTGGCCGCGTCCGTGTCGCGCAGGTCGAGATGGGCGGAGCAGCGTACGAGTCCAGCGAAGAGCGGGTCAGTGATCCGTTCGGCCTCATGCAGGGTCTGGTGCGCGTGGAGATCGGCCTCAGTGTCCAGTCCTGCCGAACGGGCGCGCCGGGAGCGGAACCAGGTCTCCTGGGTGCGGGAGGTGAGGAGGTCGGACTCCAGCATGCCGAGCACGGTCCGTGCCCCGTCCATGACGGCCGAATTCGTACCGGCCGTATCCGTGGCGGTCAGAAGACTTCCCGCGACGTCGATCGCCAGCTGGGTCGAGGAGCGTGTGGCAGCGATCAGATCGGGGTCCCGCAGGGCGGACGCCTGGTCGTGGAGGACCTTGGCGCACTGGACGACGCCGAGGCACTCGGCCAGTGCGGGCGGCTCTCCCCGGTCGGTCCGCTGCTGGATGCGGTCGAGGTGTTCCTGCTGTTCCATGCCGGTGAGCACGAACGCGGCGAGGCGGTGGCTGGCCCGCTGGTAGATGTCCGCCGCAGCCCCGGCCTTCAGGTGCCCCTGGATACCCGCGGGCTCGCCGGTCAGCCGGCCCGCCAGCAGGCCGGCGCGCTTGCTCTTCATGATCTCGCCTTGCGCGCTCCAGTGCCGCGCACGGTCCTCGACGATGTGGCGCAGCCCCCGGAGCCACGACGTGCTTCCGTCCGTCGTCGCCCAGTTCACGACCTGCTCGGCGGCCTTGGACTCCGCCTCCCCCGCCTCCGCCGCTTCGATGAGGTCGAGCCCTCGGTGGACGCGGATCAGCGCCGCGCACGCGCCGTCACCGGCCACGACCGCCAATTCGAGGGCCTGGTCGAGGAGTTCGTGGCATTTCGCGTGCCGGCCAGCGAGCCGATGCGTGTGTGCGAGGCGCAGCAGCGCCGCCGCCCCACCGCGCGAGGAGCCCGCCGCACGGTACGACGCTGCGGCTCGCTCGTAGTTGTCGGCCGCCGCCGACAGCGCGTCCGAGTCCGGCGGAGTCGGTGCGACGGCGCAGTGTTCGGCCGCTCCCGGGGCGCCGAGCTCCCAGTCGCCGGTGAGGAGCGCTGCGAAGCCCTCGGCAGCGGGGCTGCCGGTGGCGTACTGCTCCGCGTGCCGCAGCAGGGGCGTCGCCGCCACCCGGTCGCCGGCCCGGACGCGGAGGTCGGCCGCGAGCAGCAGATGGTACGCGGTGGCGTCCGCGTGACCGCGGTCCATGAGCTCCTCGTACAGCCCGTCGAACCACTCCAACGGCTGCAGCACATCGTCCGCCAACTCCCGCTCGGTCCACGGCGTTTGTGCTCCGTACCGGAGGGTGCGGGCCCGTGCGGCGGCCGAGGTCGTGGCGTGGCCGAGCGTCATCCGGGCGGAGAGCAGGACGACGCCGACCTGTCCGGCGAGGTGTGCGCAGAACCGAACCGGCGGGTTCGTGATCGATGCGACGGCGGCCTCCATCCCGGAGCCGGCGTCGGTCAGCGCGCGGACGGCTTCCTGCCGGAGGGGGACGGGCACCGCGCCGGGCTGCCAGTTGTGCTCCATGGCGATAGCCGCGCTCCGCAAGGCCTTTTCCAGCTGTGCGTGATCGGGCGCCGTGGGCGTGGAGGGCACCAGGAGGGCCAGGGCCCGTTTGGGCTCGCCCGCCGCGAGCGCCGCAGCGGGCGCGAGCCATCCGTCCCACATGGTGTCCTGGGTACCCGGTTCCCCGGAGAGGTACGGCGCCGGGTCGGTGCCCCTCTGTTCGGTCAGCAGCAGCCCGATCAACCGCTCGTGGGCTTCGTCGGCTCCCCCGTCCCCGGCCACGACCCCTCGCTTGGTGCTGGCCACGCTTCCCCCCTGTCCCCGCGGTATGAGCCGGGACCTTGATACCGCACCACTCCCGTGGCCGATTCCGCAATACGACGGGTTGTCCGCCGCTGGTGGATGGCATGTTGCAGACCCGGTCCGGAGCCGCGTGCATATGGGGGGCGAGCGCCATGGAGCAGCTGTTGCAGCAAGTCAGGAGGGGTTTGTCGCTCGTGCGACGCGGAGCGGCGCCCGGCGCACAACAGCGTTCCCGCGCGCCCTCGAAAACCTTCACGCCCCTGCGCGTGGCTTCGAGTTGTCCGACAACCACACCCGTGGCCGACTGTGCCCTGCCACTCTGTTCCGGGTCGGCACACAGGGGCGGAAACCGGCCCTGGACGACATCGGGGGAACATTCGGGGGGACACATGACATGGGCGGTCAAACGCGCCCTGGCGACGCTGGTGGCGGTGCTGTTCCTGACGGTCCCCTTGGTGGGGGCTTCGGCGGGCGACGGCACCCCGGTTCCGGACTGGCTGGACCAGACCGCGAGAGAGATCGATGCGGCCAAGGGACACGGCACTCTTGTGGTGAAGGTCGAGCAGCCGCTCGCCCTGGGCAACGGCGATGTGCGGACGGGCATGGAGCGCGTCGTCGGCGCCAAGACGAAGCACAACGTGAGTCTGGTGGTCGTTCAGACGGGCCGCGACAGCGGGCCGGGCGGCGCCGTGCTCCTGCTGCTCGCGGACGGACGGGCAGTCGTCCCCGAAGGCGCGCGGATCAGCACACTGCCCGAGGACGTCCTGCAGTTCGCCCAACGTCTGGGGCTCTGTGCCCACGACGGAGGCAGCCTGTGCCAACTCCTCAACCGGCCCAATGAACAACAGGTCCAGGTAAAGGACGTCGGGCTCCCCAAATCCGATCCGCGCATGGCGCCGGACGAGCGGGCGGCACTCGAAAAGGCCAAACACCCCATGGACGTCAAGCCGCACCGGATCACACTCCCCTCCGGAGGAGGGGAAGGCATCGGTCCGGCCGGAATGCTGCTGCTGACGCTTCTCGCCGCCGGTGCCGCACTGTTCGTCCTGGCGGTGCTCAGGACCAGGTATCGGCTCCCATCCGTCGCCGGGCCCGCGCCCACCGCTTGGCCGGCACCCGTCTCTTGGCCCGCCGGCACCGCCGGACCCGTGCCCGCGCTGCCGCGGCGCCCGCCGAGCCGGTCGTGGCCCGCGGACCAGGCAGAGCCCGGCCCGGGCGGCCCACGCGCCGTGCCGGACGGCCCCGTCCGCCGGGCGACCGTACGCACAAGCCTGCACCCCCAGGGATATGTCGAACTGGACGGCTGGCTGTACCGCGCGAGCTGGGCCGAGCCGTATCTGGACCCGCCGGCCCCCGACGCGACCGTCGACGTCACCGACCGCCGGGCCAGAATCCTTCTGGCCTACGCGCGCGGGGACTCCCGCCCCTGACTCCCGCGCCGGAGACGGACGCCGGGACACCGGCACCAAAGATCAGCACCCACCTGCCTGCGCGCGGAGCCGCGCGTACCGCGCAGAGCGACAACCGCACGACATCACGGACACGACAAGAGGATCCCGTCCCATGAACCCAACGATTCCGGGCCCGCCGCCCACGCCGCCGCAGGAGCTGCCCACCGCGTACGCGGACATCGAGTTCGGCAACAACGCGCAGCGGCTGCCGCTCCTGCTGTGCCTGGACATCTCCAGCTCCATGGCGGGCGAGCCGATCCGGCTGCTCAATGAGGCGCTGACCCTCTGGGGGCGCGAGATCCAGGAGGACGTGGGGCTCAGCTCCAGCGTCGAGATCGCCCTGGTGACCTTCGGCGGCACGGGAATCGGAGTCTGGCAGGGCCCGCATCTCCTCGACCCGCGGGCCACGGCCAGTCCCTTCGTGGCCGCCCACCAGTTCCGGCCGCCTCAGCTGTCGGCCTCCGGCGTCACGCTGCTGACCGAGGCCGTGGAGACCGGGATGCGCCTGGTGGCTGCGCGGAAGACACAGCTGCGCCGCTCCGGGCTCCAGTACTACCGCCCTCAGATCTGCCTGGTGACCGACGGTCTACCGACCGACAGCCAGGGGATGGCCACAGACGCGTGGCGCCGGCTCGTGCCGACGCTCGCTGCCGAACAGGACGCCAAACGCTTCCGCTTCTATGCCTTCGGTATCGGCGGTATCAGCGAACGCGGCCAGCAGGTGTTGCGGGAACTGGCGCCCAAGTACCACGCCACGCTCAAGGGTTTCCCGTTCCGTGACCTGCTGCAGACCATGTCGGCGAGCGCGAGCGCCGAACAGCAGGGCGCGGAGGAAGAGACCTTCGAGCAGTTGTTCAACCGGTTCAAGACTCAGCGTTCTGCCTGGGACTCCTGAGCGGCGGCGGCGAGCGGCGAGGGGTGAGGGGCGATCGAGGTGACGAGGGCAACGGAAACCGGACGCGTCCAGGGCCGGGTGTGGCGGGTGCACGGCATGAGCGTGCAGGGATATCGGCACGCCCAGCAGGGGATGCCCTGCCAGGACGCCTGGGGGGAGTCGCACACCGGCCCGCCCCATGCCCGGATCACGGTCCTGACGGTGGCGGACGGCGCGGGCAGCAGACCACGTTCGCAGGAGGGTGCGCGGCTGGCGGTGCAGCTGGCCACGTCGGTGTTCGGGGCGCGGCTGGGCGAGCGGGAGGGCGCGCCGCGGGACGCCGAGGACCTCCGCGCACAACTGCGGGACGCTTTCCTGGAGGTGCTGGACGCGTTCCTCGACGGCACATGGGCACTGTCCGGCGACGGCGCGGGCGGCCCGGCGGACTTCGCCACCACCCTAACCGTGGTGGTGCTGGGTCCCGGCTGGCTGGGCTACACCACGCTGGGGGACGGATTCGTGGTGCTGCGGGCCGGTGAGGAGAACGGCGAACCGCAGTTCCATCTGCTGCCGCAACCCGAGTCGGCGGGCGAGTACGGCAACGAGACCACGTTCCTCAGCTCGGCGGACGCCGCGCTGAGGGTGCGGATCGCCTGCGTACGGGACGACGGCATCGACGGCGTCATGCTCTCCACCGACGGCTTGGCGCAGGCCGCGCTGTCCCGTGCACGAGGACCGGTATCGCTGGCCAACCGCTCGTTCGCCGCCTCGGTGCTGCGCTCGCTGGACCGTCCGGGCCCGGACCCGCGGGCCGACGCCCGGGAGCTGGAGGCGCTGCTGCTGTCGGACCGGCTCACCGCACTCAACGCCGACGACAAGACGCTGGTGCGGGCGGTCCGTACGACGGATGGCCCGGAGGGAGGGGAGCTGCCGTGGCGGGACGGAAGGTAGTTCTGGACGGACGGCCGGTGGTCCTCCTGGACCCGCCGCTGGGCTCGGGGCTGGAGGCGGCGGTCCATCCGGTGGAGGGCGCCGATGACCTGGTGGTGAAGGTCTACCACCAACCCGACGCAGCGCGCGAGCACCGGCTGCGGCGGATGCTGGCGCTCAACCCGCTGGCCGGGCGCCCGGTGGACGGTGGGCAACCCCCTGAGCTGGCCTGGCCGGTGGGGCTCGTGCACGGTACGGACGGCGGCTTCCTCGGCTACGGCATGGGGCGCTTCGCGGGGCCCGAACACATCCAGCTCATGGCGCTGTTCAGCCGGGAACAGCGACTGCTCAGATTCCCGGCAGAGGCCGACTGGCGGTTCCTGCTCGGTATCTGCTGGAACCTGGCGTTCATGACGGCCAGGCTGCACCACGAGGGCCTGGTCATCGGCGACTTCTCGGCGAAGAACGTCGTCGTCGACCAGCGCGGGTTCGCTACGTTCCTCGACTGCGACTCGATCGGCTTCACCGACCGTGTTGAGCCGTTCCCGGCCACCCTGCACACGCCCGACTACGCCGCCCCGGAACGGCTGCTGGGCGCGCCCGGAAGCACGTCGAGCGACGACTTCGCGCTGGCCGTACTCGTCTACCAGTTGCTGACCGCCGGGTACCACCCGTTCGGCGGCGTGCCCCGGGACAGCGAGGACGACGTACAGATCTCCGACAACATCAAGGCCAGCCGCTCGTTCGTCGTACGGCCGGAATCGGTGATCAAACCGCGCGGAAGGCTCGATCCAACGGTGCTGCCGCCGGCCATTCTGACACTGGCCCGGCAGGCGTTCGGACCCGGGCTGGGGGACACGGCCCAGCGCCCGACGTCCCGGCAGTGGCTGGCGGCGCTGGAGGAGTCGCGCGAGGAGGGCGCGATCACGGTCTGCCCGCGTCGGCCGAGGCACGCTCACGGGGCCCATCTGACGAGCTGCCCGTGGTGCGACCGGGCCGAGTCGACAGGGCACGACGCCTTCAACGCGCCGGAGCCGGCGCGGCAGGCGCCCTTCGTCACGCCACCGCCACCGCCACCGCCGCCGCCACCGCAGGCGCCACCGCAGGCGCCACCGCAGGCGCCACCGCAGGCGCCACCGCCACCGGTTAAGCCCGACATCTCAGTGCCGGATTGGGTGAAGGGCTGCCTGAAGGTGGCGTTGTTCGTGGTGCTGTGGCTCATCATGCACGACCTGTTCCTCTCGGACTGGTGACGGCGTGACGGACACCCTCGTTCCGGCGAGCGCCGCGGGCCCCCACGGCCGGGTGTTCACCCGACTTGCCGAGGAGCTCGGCCCCGCAGGCCCGGAAGCCGGCAACCTGCCCGTCATCCTGGGTGCCGCACGGGCGCGCATGGCGCAGCCCATGCGGGTGGCGGTGGCGGGCCAGATCAAGCGCGGCAAGTCGACACTGGTCAACGCCCTGCTCGGCGAGGAGGTCTGTGAAACCGGTCAGCTGGAGCTCACCTTCAATGTCTCGGAGTTCCACCACGCGGAGCGGCCACGGCTGCTGGTCCACTTCAAGGACGGCCGCCCGGCCGAGGAGTGGCCGCCCGATGCCCTGTCCCGGGTGACCGTGCGTGACGCCGGGGGGCTGCGGCAACTGCGTGCCATTCGCAAGGTCGAGGTGGGCCGGCCCAGCGCGCTACTGCGCCGATTCCGGATCGTGGACACTCCGGGGCTGGGCAGTGTGCACGGGACCGATGCCGACAACACCCTGTCCTTCCTCGGCATCGACGATCCGGTGGAGCGGGAGGACGCCTCCCGGGTGCTCGAGGAGCTGGGCGGGGACGCCCGGTCGGTGCACGCCCTGAGCGCGGCCGAGATGGACCGGGCCGACGCCGTCGTCTTTGTCTTCAGCCGCGGTCTGGGCCGGGCCGACCAGCAGGCGGTCGACAGCTTCGCCGGAGCGTACGGGGCGATCGTGAGCCCGCTGAAGGCGTTCGGAGTGCTCTCGCGCAGCGACCAGTACTGGCCTCCCGTGGGCGAGACCGGCCCCGACGGGATGCCCGCCGACCCCTTGGACTACGACCCGATGGCGACGGCCCGCCGCATCGCCGATTCGTACGCGCAACGGCCCGCCGTGCGGCGGGTGTTCCGCACGGTCGTGCCCGTCGCGGGCCTGCTCGGCATCGCCGCCCAGCGCATGCCTTCGGAGGCGTTCGGACCGCTGTCGGAGCTGGCGAAGGTGCCGTCCCGGCGGCTCGCGGACCTCATGGAGGACGTCAGTCTCTTCTGTGGCCGCGAGTATCCGCAGCTGCCGGTCCCGGCCCGGGTCCGCGCCGATCTGGTCGACCGGATGGGGGCGTGGGGTGTCTTCCTGGCCTGCGGCTGTCTGCGGGAGGGCCTGGGTGAGGAAGCGGTACGCCGGACTCTGCTGGAGCGCAGCGGCGTACTCGCACTGCGGGAGCTCGTCCTGCGGCACTTCGGCAACCGGGCCGGGCTGATCAAGCTGGACCACGGCCGGCGCGAGATCGCCGACGAGGTGTCCCGGCTGCGGGCCACGGCGCAGCTCACCGGGCAGCCTGTGCCCGCCGCGGCGGACCGGGTGGCCGCCCTGCTGGAGCGGCTCCAGGTCACCGACCCGGGGCCGGCGGAACTGGCCGCGCTGGGCGCGTACTACGACGGCGGGCTCGACCTGACGGCGGAGCAGGAGTCCCAACTGCTGGCGGTCACCGGTGAACACGGCACGAGCTGTGCGGCCCGGCTGGGCCTGCCCGCCGGCACGCCGGTCGACACCCTGCTGGCGGTGGCCCGCCGCCACGCCGCGCAGTGGGCCGTGCTCTGCTCCGACCCGCTGGTCGACCGGCCCACGCTTGCCGTGGCGCGGGCTGTGCTGCGCTCCTACGAGCGGGTGGCGGACCAGATCGGCCGGGCCCGGGCGCTGCTGTACGGGAACGACGACGAAGGGACGGGGCAATGAGCTGGGAACCTGACGACCCGGGCGCCGGTGCCGGATTCGACCCCATGGGCGAGGTGGACCTCACCGACTACATGGATCCGTCGTCCCCGATCAATCTGACCGACCAGATACTCCTGGGCGACCCGGTGGACCAGTCGGCTGTGACGGTCCCCTTCGACGGCAGCGGGGCGGAGGCGCCGTACCCCGGTCCGGCCCTCGGCGGGGTCCCCGACCTGCCGAACTTCGATCCGGCGCAGAGCGATCCCGCGGCCGTCTCCGGGACTCCCGGTGAGGCCATGGAGGTATGGCGCCAACACACCGGTGAGAACGCCTGTGCCATCGGTGCGCAGGGCATGGTCCTCACCTATCTCACCGGCCAGGAGTTCAGCGAGGAGCAGCTCACCCACGAGGCGGCGAGCATGGGCTGGTTCCATGGTTCCGGTACCGCGCCCGCCGATGTGGGGAATCTGCTGGAGCACCACGGTCTCCCGGTCGAGCATGTGGAGGGGGCGTCCCTTCAGCAGCTGGAGCAGGTGGTCGCGAGCGGCGGGGCGGCCATCGTGGGGGTCGACTCCAGTGAGATCTGGACCCCCGGGTACGACCCGTCAGACGACCCCGTGGGCGGTGTGCCGGGCATTCCGGGCCAGAACGCCGACCATGCCGTGTGGGTCACCGGCTTCGACCACAGCGACCCGGCCAACCCGATGGTGATACTCAACGACTCGGGGCATCCGGACGGCCAGGGTCTGGCGGTCACGCTGGAGGAGTTCATGGGCGCGTGGCAGGACTCCGGCAACCTGCTGGTGGCAGCCGGTACCCCCGGGGCGGTCTCACGATGACCCGTACCGAGCCCGGCACGAGCCGCGCCGATCGTGGACTGCCGCGCTGCGAGGACCTCGTCGGAACACTGCGCCGCTCACGGACCTTTCGCGAGCTCGCGCCCATGGAGTGCGGCATCGGCTGGCCCGTTCCGATCGCGGTGATCCAGGATGGCGAGCCGCAGGTCTTCGCCCGGCTGCCGCTCTTCGTCCTGCGTCCCGATCCGGCCGGCGGCGCCGACCTCTTCCCGCCGTTCGCCACGGCCACACTCGAGTGGTCGACCGGGCGCCTCGTCGAGTACACCGATCTGCGCTTCAAGGAGCCGCACCGCTCCTGGCAGGAGTGGGCGCACCCGATCGGCCGCTTCCCCCACCCCGCCGTCGAGGGGCTGTCGAACGCCGGATACCGCGCGCTGCGGACCCGGTTGTTCGGCCTGTACGACGAACTCTTCGCCGCGTTCTCGCTGGGGCGGCAGCCCGACGGGGCGGCGACCGCGGAGTTCCGCGAGCTGCTGGGCCGGCTGCTGGAGCCCTGCCTCGTCCGCTCCTACCGGCGACTCGCACCGAAGTTCCTCCGGCAGTACCTGCCCGGCGACCATCTGCCCGACGAAGGGTGAACCACCATGCGGGACAACGCCATCAGCCGTCTGCGTACCGACGTGCTGGCCACTTATCCGAGAGTCCTCGACGAGCTGCTGGACGAGCTCGGCCCCCGGCAGCGGGAACTGCTCGCGCGGTCCAGGGAGCGCCTGGAGGCCGGCACCTGCCATGTGGTGGTGGTCGGTGAGTACAAGCGCGGCAAGTCCTCGCTGCTCAACGCCCTGGTGGAACGGCCCGGCCTGTTTCCGGTCGACGTCGACGTGGCCACCTGTGTGGTCTCCACGCTGGCGTGGGGTGCCGAGGAGCGTGCGGTGGTGCACCTCGGGGACCCCGCTGCCGGGGGCGCCACCCGGCAGCTGGAGCTGACGCTCGCGGAGCTTCCCGCGTACGTCACGGAGCAGGGCAACCCCGGTAATCACAAGAACGTCCGGCTGGTCGAGATCCAGGCCCCGGTGGCCCAGCTGGAAGGGGGGCTGGTGGTCGTCGACACCCCTGGTATCGGCAGTGTCAACGGTGAACACACGGCGGCCACCCGCGCCTTCCTGGAGCGTGCCGACGGGCTGGTCTTCGTCTGCGATGCGATCGAGCCGCCCGCCACCTACGAGCTGGACTTCCTGAGCGAGGCTCTGGAGAAGTGCGAGGTGGTGGTCACCGCCGTCACCAAGACCGACAAGGTGCGGGATGCCGGTCCGGTGGTCGCGGGCACCCGCGAGAAGGTCGCCGGGCGCACGGGGAGGCCGGCCGACAGCCTGGTGACAGTGCCCGTTTCCTCGTTCCGCAAGCTCAAGTGGCTCAGGGACCGCACCGACGACCAGTTGCTCGCCGACTCGGGTTTCCCGGAACTGGAACGCGCGCTGTGGGGAGGGCTCGCCACCACGAGTTGCGCGGTTCAGCTGCGGCGGGCGCTGGACGGACTGGCCGACGCCTTGGCGACGGCGGGGTCACCGCTGGTCAACGAACTGGCCGCGCTGGAGTCCGACGCGTCCCTGCGGCGGATCCGCGGCCAGGTCGAGGAGACCACCGCCCGGCTCGCGGAGCTGAGTTCCGCAAGCGCGAGCTGGCGCACCGAGCTGACCCGGCGCTTCGAGGTGGACACCCGACAGGCCCGCGCCGCGCTGCAGGACACCTTCGACACGGCGCTGCGCCGCTACCAGGAGAAGGTGTCGGCCGGGGCCGACCCGGGCTCGGACGAGCTGACCGGCGAGGTCGCCTCCGGCATGCTCCGGGCGCTCACCGAGGCACATGACCGGCTGGCCACCGTGGCCATGCAGATCATGGAGGAGTTCGCCCGGCACACCAGTCTCCGCCTCACGTCGCTCGAGGCACCCCAACCGCCCTTCACCCCCAGCATCGCGGTCCCCACCGTGCCGCTCAACGTCCGGCCCGCCCGTATCTTCGACCAGCTCCGGGCCAGTTGGTCCACCGGGATGGCCGGCGTCGGCGCGGGAGCCGGCGTCGCCATGATCGAACCGTTCAGCGGCATGGTCGTGGCAACCGGGCTGGGCATCATGGGAATGGTCCACGGCGTCCGCAACCACCGGCAGGATCTGCGCGAGCGGGCCCAGCGCGAGCGCGACGCGCGGCTGCTCCAGCTGGTCTGCCAGGAGATCGCCGCAAACCGGCGGCACGCCTCCGAATCCTTCCAACAGGCGTATGGGGACATCGCCCAGTCCATGGTCAAGGAGCTGAACGCGCAACTTGCGGCCCAGCAGGAGTCGTTGGCCGAGTCCGGTCGCAGACTCCAGGAGGCGAGCCGGCAGACCAGGGAGACCCACACCCACAGGCGCGGCGAGCTGCTGGCCCGCCAGGAGCGCTACCGCCGGCTGCAGGGGGAGCTCGACCTGCTGCGCTCCCGCATGGACCGCCTGGCCATGAGGTCGGCGACGCCCTCCGAGCCGCGGCCAGGACCGGCGGGCCGGGCACCGCAGTCGGCGCCGGCCGGGGCACCGCCGCACGCCGCGCCCTCCATGGTCGCCGCCATGGCCGGGGCCACGGCGGCCGCGGTGGTCGGCGAGGTCGCGGCGGACCTCGCCCTGAACGCCGCTCTGCACGCGCTCGGCCCGGACGTCCCCGCTGTCCCCGGTCAGGGCCCAGCCGACGTCTCCGGGGTGGACGCGCCGTCGGAGCCGCCGGGAATCGACACCACCTTGCCCCCGGCGATCGGCGCGTCCTTCGACCCCGACCAGTTCGACACGCCATGACCGGCACCACCACCGATGGAGGCGCGACCTGCGGCGTGGTCTACGGCATCGACTTCGGCACCTGGGCCTCCGCTCTGGTGGTACTACGTCAGGGGCACCCCCCGCTGCCGGTGCGCGACCCCGTCAGCGCTCACGGTGCGACCTTGGTACGCAGTGCCGTGTGTCTGCTCCCCGACGGATCGATGGTGGTGGGGCAGGCGGCCCAGAACTCGCGTCTGCAACGCCCCGAGCGGTTCCGGGCCGAATTCAAGCGGGAGTTCGGCGAGCCGTTCCCGCACCGGCTCGGCGAGCGCCGGTTCAGCAGCGAGGAGCTCACCGCGCGGGTTCTCGGCTTCCTCGTGGAGCAGGCCCGCCGGGCCGTCGGGGCCGAGCCGGACCGGGTGGGGATCACCGTTCCGGCCACCTGGGAGCGGGCCCGCCGGGGGCTCATGCTGGAGGCGGCCGAGGCCGCGGGCCTCCGGCCGGAGACAGTCGAGGTGCACACCGAGCCGGTGGCGGCCGCCGTCTACGCCCTGCACGACCATGGGATGGACCGCGAGCGGACCATCCTCGTGTACGACCTGGGTGGCGGCACGTTCGACCTGGCGATCGCCCGGGGAGCCAGGGACGGTTTCAGCGTCCTCGGCTCCCCCGGCGGTCTGCCCCATGTCGGCGGGCTGGCCATCGACCAGGCGGTGCTCGGCCTGATACGGGACCGCTGTCCCGTCGCCGCCCTGGACTCCCTGCGGTCCTCCGGCCGCGACGCGGACGGCGATGGCGCGGGGGTGCTGCGCCGCAGGACCCAGCTCGCGGAGGCGTGCACCGCGTTCAAGCAGCAACTGTCCGTCTCGTCGGAGCACACCGATCTGCTCACCATGCTCGATCCGCCGGTCGAGGTCACGCTCACGCAGGCCGAACTGAGGGACGCAGTCCACCCGCTGCTGTCGGATACCGTCGCGGAGTGCGAGCGAGTGCTGCGTGCCCATGGCCTCGGCTGGGCCGATCTCGACCTCATCGTCCCGGTGGGCGGCAGCTCCCGGCTTCCCATGGTCGGTGAACTGCTGGCCGCCCGCTCCGGGCGGCCTGTGATGGACGTGTCCGAGCCGGAACTCGCGGTGGCCACGGGGGCGGCCTGGCTCGCCCGGGGTGCGGTTCCCGCCCGTGTGGCCGCGCCGCCGGCCCTTCCCGACGCAGCGCCGGAGCCCCGTCCGGTGCGTACGTTCCCGGCAGGGGTCAGGGCTTTGCTGGACGCCGGTCTGACCGACCGTATGGTGCTGGAGGCGGTACGAAGTGCCCGGACCTGACATTCCGTCGCCCCACGGGCTCGCGCTGTCCGACCAGTGGCACCGGCTGGTGAGCACGTGGGTGTCGCGGCACGACGCTCCATTCGAAGCCGACGCGGGCTCGGTGGCGGTCGGGTTCGACCTCCCGGAGGCACGCCGGAAGATCACGCTGGCGTTCACGACGACCCGGGATGAACTGCTGCTGGTGCTGGTCACGGACGACCGATACCTGGCGGAGGATCAGATCGCCCTGGCGGCCGCCGCCGCCAACGCCTGGAACGTCGAGCGGCTGGCCCCCATGCTCGCAGTCTGCAACCTCGGCGGCGACCGCCCCGCGTACCTGAGCGGCATCCGTACGCTGCCGCTGGCCTGTGCGCTGTCCCGGTCGGCCTTCCACATGATTGCCGACCAGTGGCTCGATGAGGCACGGGAGCTGTTCACCTGGTGTCACCGGGAGTTCCGGCTGTGAGACGCCGCCCTCGGCGCCCGCGCTCCGGCCCGTCCACCATGACGAACCACTGGCGTGGGCAGGGCCTGATAGCGCGAGTAGGCCCCTCCGCTCATGGCTCTCTTCGCCGTGGCCGCGGCGCTGCTGCAGCCAACTGGGTGCACCGCTGGCCGGAGCTCTCGGCGCGGCCAGGGCCCTGACGGCAACAGGAGCTTGGCCGCCTTGCGGCTCGCCGACATTACCCAGCTCGCCCGAGGGCAGGCCGTCCCCGCCTGGCTCCCAGTCCCGGACGCGCCGGTCGTGCCCGAGCCGCTGCGCGGCCGCTACGTCGCGCATGTACGGATCGCCTACACCGGCAGCGCCGAGAAGGGCGAGCGGCTCGTCGCCCCGCTGAGGCGGTCGGCCCACGCCTGGTTGCTCAGTGACCGATGTCGTGATCTCCCGCTTCGACGAGTCCGCTCTCATAGGCGAAGATCACGATCTGGATGCGGTCACGCAGACCAAGTTTGGTGAGGATGCTCGACACGTGCGATTTGACCGTGGCGGGCCCGATGAAGAGCTGGGCGGCGATCTCCGAGTTGCTCGCGCCCCGCGCGGCGGCGACCACGATCTCGAGTTCGCGCTCGGTGAGTCGCTGCAGGCGGCCCGCCACGGTGGCGCTGACGACACGTCGCTCCGCGAACTGGTCGATGAGGCGCCGGGTGATCGACGGTGCCAGCAGCGCCCCGCCCTCTGCCACAGTGCGCACGGCGGTGGCGAGCTGCTCGGGGGGAATGTCCTTGAGTACGAAGGCGCTGGCACCCGCACGCAGCGCCTTGTAGACGTACTCGTCCGGATCGAACGTGGTCAGGATCAGGACCCGCACGTCCCAGTCCGCCTCCCGCAGGATCCGGGAGGTGGCCTCGATGCCGTCCATGCCGGGCATGCGGATGTCCATGAGGATCACGTCCGGACGATGCTTGCGTGCCGCGTCGACGGCCTCAAGTCCGGTCCCGGCCTCGGCCATGACCTCGATGTCGTCATGGACCCGCAGAATCATGACGAAGCCCCGGCGGACCAGCGCCTGGTCGTCCACGACGACGACACGGATACTCACGCGGGCTCTCCTCCAGTGGGCAGATAGGCGGCCAGCCGGAATCCGCCGCCGGGACGCGGCCCCGCATCGAGGCTGCCGCCGAGGAGGAGTGCTCTCTCCCGCATGCCGACGATCCCATGGCCGGGCACACCGCCGTGGAAGCCGGCCGACACTGACTGGACGGCGGCTCCGCGACCGTCGTCGAGCACCTCGATGGTGAGGCCGCCGCTCTCGTAGCTCAGGCGCACCTCGGTGTGGGTCCGCGGTCCGCTGTGCTTGAGCACGTTGGTCAGTGCCTCCTGGACGATGCGGTACGCCGACAGCTCAACGCGGGCCGGGAGAGCAGCCTGGACACCGCCGGTGACCGAGACGTCCAGACCCGCCTCGCGGACCTGCTCGACGAGCTGGTGAAGGTCGGCCAGCCGGGGCTGGGGGCCCAGCCCGTCGCGGTCGGCGTCCGGCCGCAGTACTCCCAGCAGGTGACGCAGTTCGTCCAGCGCCTGGCGCCCGGCTTGTTCCACCGCCGCCATCGCTTCCAGGGCCCCCTGGGGATCGTCGGCGGCCACCATCCGGGCCGCACCCGCCTGAACGGTCATCATGCTCACCCGGTGGGCGACCACGTCGTGCAGTTCGCGGGCGATGTGGGTGCGCTCCTCGGCGACGATCCGGCGCGTCTCTGCGGCCTGCTCCTCGCGGAGTCGGGCGGCGCGCTGCGCACGCAGCCGCAGACGCCGGCCGATGTACCAGACCCCGAACATGACCAGGGCGCCGAAGGCGATCTCCCCCCAGGGGACGGAGTTCAGCAGGCCGTCGATCGTGACCGCGGCGATGGCGGCAGCGATGGCCGCGGCGGCGCAGAGTCGGCTCCGCCGGGTGTCCGCGGCGTATCGCCCGACGCTGTACAGCGCCACGATCACGATCCCGCTCGAGGTGGAGTAGCTGCTCCCCAGCGTCGGCGCCCAGGCGACGAGCGCCACTGCCACGACCGCGACAGGTTCGCGGCGACGCCAGTACAGCGCCGCGCCGGCCACGGCGTACAGCAGCAGGACCGGGACGGGCACGTCGGTGATCGGACGGAAGCGGAGCGCATCGCCGGGGGCTTCCTCCACGAACACCGCGGCCAGGGGCATGGCGGCAGCGAGGACGGCGTCCGCAGTCCGCGGCCACCGGGCGAAGGGTCCGCGGAACCTGCCCGGGACGCCGCGGACAAGCGTCTCCGGGGGCAGCGCCGTGCGGTTCATCATCGCTCCGTCAAAGGGCTTTCCGGCGCCCTGACGCTGGTCATCAGGGTGCACCGGGCACGCCATCGTAGGTCCAGGTCGCGGGCGCAGTCACCCGCCTGCGGGCGGATGCCGGACTCCCCCGCCGGGCGGAGGTACCGCCGCGTTCTCCCCGTCACGCGCGGGAGCCCCCGGCCCGTCCGGTGGCGGGGGACAGCACCGGCGCCGGAAACCCACGATGGAACCGCTCACAACTCACGCCTCCAGCGCGCCACCGGCCGGCGGCGGACGGCGGCCATCTCACGGGAGCCCACACAGCCATGAACCAATTCACCCGTCGTATCGGCAGCGCGAGCGCCCGCCGACCATGGGTCACCATCGCCACCTGGGCGGTTGCCCTCCTCCTCGTACTGCCCCTGGCCGCGACCGCCGGCGGCTCGTTCGTCGACGACCTGGTCGCTCCGGGCAGCCAGAGCGAGGAGGCGATGGAGCTGCTCGAAGAGCGCTTCCCGGAAGCGTCCGGGGGCAGTGCCATGGCGGTCTTCGCCGCGCCGGAAGGGGAGCGGCTGGAGCGCCACCGGCCTGCCGTCGACGCGGCGGTCGCCCGGATCGCCGACGTGGAGCACGTCGCCTCCGCAGCAGGCCCCTTCACCGCGGGCACGCTCTCGCCGGACGGACGTATCGGCTTCGCCCGGATCACGTTCGACGTGCCCGCGATGGAAGTGGACCCCAAGGAGATCGAGGCCCTGACCGACGCGATCGAGCCCGCACGAGGGGACGGCGTCGTCGTCGAGCTGGGCGGTGACGCCGTCTTCATCAACGCCGAGACGGAGACATCGGGTGCGGAGGCGGCGGGCCTGCTGACCGGACTGGTCATCCTGGTGGTGGCGTTCGGCACGATCCTGGCCGCGCTGGTGCCGATCGTGCTCGCCCTGGTGGCCGTCGCCGCGGGCCTGGGCAGCGTCATGCTGCTGGCCAACGCGCTGCACGTCTCGACCGGCGCCCCCACGATCGGCGCGATGATCGGCCTGGGCGTCGGCATCGACTACGCCCTGTTCATCGTGGCCCGTCACCGCGAGAACCGCGCCGCCGGTCAGGACAACACCGCCGCTCTGTCGAACGCCATGGGGTCCTCGGGCGCGGCCGTCCTGTTCGCCGGCGGCACCGTCATCGTGGCGATGGCCGCTCTCGGGCTGACCGGCCTGGGCTTCC
Source organism: Streptomyces sp. NPDC002870 (assembly GCF_042888505.1). Taxonomy (NCBI): domain Bacteria; kingdom Bacillati; phylum Actinomycetota; class Actinomycetes; order Kitasatosporales; family Streptomycetaceae; genus Streptomyces; species Streptomyces sp. NPDC002870. The sequence goes on along the minus strand of NZ_JBIAPW010000005.1, from coordinate 289,888 downwards.
TGACGTCGATCGGCCTGAGTACCGCCCTGGTCGTCCTCTTCGCCGTGGCGACCGCCCTGACGTTGCTGCCCGCCCTGTTGTCGCTCCTGGGCGACCGTGTCCACAAAAGGAGCCGCCGGAGCCGCAAGCGCCCTGTGAAGAAGGCCGAGGACACGGCATGGTGGCGCTTCGCCCACCGTGTGTCCGGCCGGCCGTGGCGCTACCTGCTCGCGGCGTCCGCGGTCCTGCTCGCACTGGCCGCCCCCGCGCTGCGCATGGAGACCGGCTTCCCCGACGCAGGCGACGACTCCACGAGCACCACCCACCGCCGCGCCTACGACCTGCTGGCCGAGGGCTTCGGGCCGGGCTTCAACGCCCCTCTGCTGATCGTCGCCGACCTGACCCGCCCCGGCGCGGAGGCCGAGGACGTGCCCGCTCTGTCCCGGCGCATCGCCGCCGACCCCGGCATCGCCGCGGTCGGCGAGCCACAGACCTCCGCGGCCGGGGACACCGTCGTGCTGTCCATGTTCCCTACCACCGCGCCCGCCGACGCCGAGACCTCCCTGACCCTTGAGCGCGTCCGTGACCTCGTCCCCGACAATGTCGCCGTATCCGGCCTGACCGCCATGACCGACGACCTCACCGAGCAACTCACCGACACCCTGCCGGTCTTCATCGCCGCGATCCTGGCAGCGTCGTTCCTGCTGCTGATGGTGGTGTTCCGCTCCGTCGCACTGCCGCTGAAGGCCGCTCTGGTCAACCTGCTGTCCATAGGCGGGGCATACGGCGTGGTGGTCGCCGTCTTCCAGTGGGGCTGGCTCGGGGGCCTGTTCAACCTGCAGGACACCTTCCTGATCGCCTCGCCCATGCCGACGATCTTCTTCGCGGTCCTGTTCGGCCTGTCCATGGACTACGAGGTGTTCCTGCTCTCGCGCGTCCGCGAGGAGTACGCCGCGACGGGCGACACCACCGAGTCGGTGGCACGCGGCATGGCGGCCACGGGCCGTGTGATCACCTCTGCCGCACTGATCATGGCGGTGGTGTTCCTCAGCTTCGTCGCCAACCCGTCGCCGCTCGTGAAGATGATGGGCCTGGGCCTGGCGACCGCGATCGTGCTCGACGCGACGATCGTCCGCATGGTGCTCGTGCCCGCGGCCATGGCGCTGATGGGGCGCGCGACCTGGTGGCTGCCGCGCTGGCTCGACCGTCGGCTGCCCCGCATCGGCGGCGAGGACGCCGACCCTCAGCCTCATCCCGAGCCGGTGCCGGCTCCCGTGCCGGGGACTTGGTAGGACGACCTACTGGGGTGGTAGGCCGGCCTTCTCAGGTGAGGCTCGATGGGACGATCCCGTAACGGCGCATCTTGCGGTACATGGTGGCGCGGGAGATGCCGAGGTCCTGCGCGGTGCGCTGGACGTTGGAGTTGCGGTCCATCAGCCCGCGCAGAATGGCATCCCTTTCCAGCGCTTCGATGGCGGTCAACACCTTGTGGGACGATACCCGGCATTCCGGCGGGAGATCCTCCACTTGGATGACTCCGCCGGAAGGGCGCCGTGCGAGGCCGCGGATCACCGACTCGAGCTGCCGGACGTTCTCCGGCCAGGGGCAACGCTGCAGCATCGCAAGCGTATCCGGGGAGCAGCCGCTCTCTCCGCTCGGCCGGTATTTGAGCAGGAAGAACCGGACCAAGTGCTCGATGTCTCCATAGCGATGACGGAGGGGCGGCACCTCCACCTTGGCGTCGTACAGACGGTCGAGCTCGTCGTCGGTCGTGACCATGGACGGTTGGCTGGTCATGACCAGTTGCCCGGCGGCGGTCCCGTAGGGGTGTGCCAGGAGGCTTGTCAGCTGTCGGCGCAGGTGATCGCCCAGCAGGTGGACATCGCGCAGGACTACCACAGTCGACGCTTGGGCCCGCAGCTCGCGGACGTCGCGCAGCCATTGCTCGCCGGCGTGCGGTGTCTCCGACGTCGGCGCCTCCACCAACTCCAGCCGTCGCCCGTCACCGTGGGCTCGGTGGAGGGCATGGACCAGTGTCCGCTTGCCGACACCCGCTTCGCCCACGACATGAAGCCAGGACCCGGCGACGAACGCCGCTTCGGTTTCGGCGACCGCGCGCAGCCATTGCGGGGAGGAGCCCACCAATCCCAGGCCCGATCGCGTGGGCCCGGCGGAAACGACCGGTACGGGCTGGGGACGTCCGATGACCCGGATCCGGAAGATGGCGCCCGCGTCGCTGTCCTCGCGCCGGCTTCGGCTGACCCGGAGTTCGGCGACTCGTCCGGAGGGGAGGGCAATACTCCGTGGCCCTTCGAACCGAGCGTCGGCGGCGATCTCTCGTGCGTGGTCGAGCAACGCGTAGTGATCCGGTCCTGTCACAGCCGACCGCAACTGCTCGTTCATCATGACGACTTCACGATTGAGGGCGAGGACAGGCCCCGGGCGGACCGAGGAGCACGCGTCCATGTAGTCCTGGAACAGGGCCCGCTCCCGTCGCGAGCTGATCGCGGCGATCTCACCTTCGATCTGGCCCGCGACAGAGCGGGCCAGAGCCATGAGCATGCCGGCGGAGCCCTGACGGACCGTGGTCAGGTTGAAGGCTCCGAGCAGCGTGCGCCGGACGGGATGCAGAATCGGCACGGCGGCGCAGTGGAAATCCCGCAGCGCCTCGACGTAGTGCTGGCTTCCGGCGATCATGACCGGACGGCCGCTGGCCAACGCGGTCCCGATGCCGTTGGTGCCCACAAAGCGCTCTGCGAACACGTGGCCCGGGGCCAGCTGCACTCGGTTGAGCCGCGTCGTCAGACCTTCGTGGGAGAGCTGGCGGGACAGCACCACGCCGTTCCGGTCCGTGATCATCGTGGACACCGGGTCGTCGGCAAGCTGCTCGTGCAGCCTGTTCAGGATCGGCAGCGCCGCCCTGGCGAGCGGGCTGTCCAGATTGGGGTTCTCGAGGTAGGGAGCGTCGATACAGCTCGGCTTCACCTCGTACTCGATCGAGCGTAGCCACGAAGCGACCACAAGCGGGCGTGCGCTCGGATCCTTGGTGACTTCCAGGTAGAGCTCTCTGGCCGCTGCCAGCGAGCTGCCAGGTTGACGTCGGGGCATTTAACACTTCCGTATCACGCGCGTCATCCCTCGGTGGAGTGATTGGAACAGCTCGATGACGCGATACCTATGGCGTGTATCACATTGAGACATCCGCGGACTGTTTGTGAGACATCGGTCTGCGAGCGGCGGGCTGTGTAATCGGCGCACCATCCACCCGCCGATTCGCAGGGAGCGCCATGAAAGCCGTGCAGGTCATCGAGTACGACGAGCCGCCAGTGCTCGTGGATGTGCCGGACCCGCAGATCACCGGTCCGCTGGATGTGATCGTGAAGGTGGGAGGTGCGGGGGTCTGCCGCACCGATCTGCACATTCTCGAAGGACAGTGGAGCGCCAAGAGCGGGGTTGCCCTGCCGTACACCATCGGCCATGAGAACGCCGGCTGGGTACAGGAGGTGGGGCAGGCCGTCACACACGTCAAGGTCGGCGACCCGGTCATCCTGCACCCGCTCATGACCTGCGGTCTGTGCCGTGCCTGCAGGGCCGGGGACGATGTGCACTGTATGAGCTCGGCCTTCCCGGGGATCGACGCCGACGGGGGCTATGCCGAGTACCTCAAGACGACCGCCCGCTCTGTCGTGACACTCGACCCGTCCCTTGAGCCGGCGTCGGTGGCGGCCCTGGCGGACGCCGGACTCACGGCGTACCACGCTGCCGCCAAGGCGGCCCGGGGCCTGCGACCGGGTGACCGGGCAGTGGTGATCGGCGCCGGAGGTCTCGGGCACATCGGTATTCAAGTGCTCCGGGCACTTTCTCCGGTCGAGATAATCGTGATCGACCGGAGCCCGGATGCCCTCGCCCTGGCCAAGGAACTGGGCGCCGAACACACGCTGGTCGCTGACGGCAGTGAGACAGAGCGCGTCCTGGAACTCACCGGCGGGCACGGGGCGGAGACCGTTCTGGACTTCGTCGGCGAGGGGGGTGCCGTCGAGACGGGCGTCGCCTGCCTGCGCCGTAACGGCAACTACTACGTCATCGGTTACGGCGGCCGGCTCGACGTTCCGACGATCGACGTCATCTCCACCGAGATCAACTTCATCGGCAACCTCGTGGGGTCCTACAACGACCTGTCCGAGCTGATGGTGCTGGCGGCCCAGGGCAAGGTCGGCCTGCGCACCCAGCGGTACCCCCTGGCGTCCTTCCAGGACGCCCTCGACGACTTGTCCGCCGGTGCCGTACGCGGCCGAGCGATCTTGATCCCGTGAGTCGAAGGAGCAGACCCATGCGCAACAACTCGTACAAGGGCGTGATCGCCGCCGCGGCCGTCGTGGCCCTCACCGCCACAGGATGTACCAGTCAGGACCAGCCGGAGAGCAAGCCCGACAGGCCGGCGCTGTTCAAGCCGGGTGAGGAGATCAGCTACAGAAAGTACGGCAAGGACTACCCGGCCACGGAGGTCAAGGACGTACCGGGGCCGTGCAGTTACGAGTCGATCAGCCGTAAAGACTACTCCGGGCAGACGCTGAAGATCATCAGCCATGCCGTCCCCGTCATCGGCGAGCCGACCAAGCTGCATGCCAGGCAGTTCGAGGAGATCACCGGGGCAAAGGTGGAGGTGGTCAACGTCCCGTTCGGGGAGCTGCACCAGAAGATCCTCACGCCCCTGCAGGCGGGCCAGCCGGCGTACGACGTCATGTTCTACCCCTCCTTGTGGATCGGCGACATGGCCCCGTATCTGGCACCGGTGCCGAAGGAGTACCTGGACACCCCTGGCATGAAGGACGTCACGAAGGCCTATATGGACGTGGCGACCTGGAACGGGAAGGTCGTTCAGTACCCCGTGGACGGTGACCGGCATTACCTCAAGGTCCGCACGGACGTACTGAAGGACCCGAAGCGGCAGGCGGCGTACAAGGCGGCCACGGGCAAGGACCTCCGCACGCCCAAAACCTGGGCCGAATACCAGGAGGTCGCCGCGTTCTTCAGCGGCAAGGACGTCGACGGTGACGGCAAGCCCAACTTCGGCAGTGCCGAGGTGACCAAGCGTGACGACCTGACGTTCTCCGCCTTCATCAGCCGTGCGGCGCCCCATGTGAAGCACCCGGACGTCAAGGGGGGCCTCTTCTTCGACCTGGACACCATGGAGCCTCTGATCAACACCCCCGGCTTCGTACGCGCTCTCGACGACATGGTGAAAGCCAAGTCGACCTGGGCACCCGGTGGCGCCAACTTCGGTCTGGGCGACGAGATCTTCTCCTTCGGAGGCGGCCAGACACTGATGTCCTACTCATGGGACGACGCGTTCATCCAGGCCCAGCAACCGGACAGCAGGATACGCAACAAGATCGAAGCGGCGGCGCTGCCCGGTTCCACCGAGGTCTACAACCGCACCACAAAGGCGTGGGACAAGAGGCAAAACCAGGCTCCCTACTTCACCTGGGGCTGGACCTCGGCGGTGGCCAAGGCCGCGCGCAACCAGAACATGGCCTTCGACTACCTGTGCTTCTTCAGCAACGAGGCGAATACCGCCCTCGACCTGACCGTCGGCCGCTTCGGCGTCAATCCTTACCGCAACGCCCACTTCGATGCGGCGTTCTGGGAGAAGCAGGGCTGGGACAAGGACGTCGCGAAGTCGTACGTGCAGACGCTCTCCGGCATGGAGAAGAGCACCAACCGCGTCTTCGACCTGCGTGTCCCCGGTGTCAACCAGTACATGTCCGCGCTGGCCAACGGCGTCGCCGCGGCTCTGGCGGGGCAGAAGGCGCCGCAGCAGGCACTGGACGAGGCGGCCCGGGAATGGACCAAGATCACCAAGCAGATCGGCAAGGACAAGGTCCGCAGCGCCTATCGAAACGTGGTCGCACTCGAGGACAACTCCTGACCCGACCGCAGGGACGCCCCGGGTGGCAGGCCGAGCCGGCCGGCCACCCGGGGGCGCCCGCCCGCTTCCGCAAGGAGAACCATGGAAGGCCTGCGCCGGCACAAGAGCATGTTCCTCCTCCCAGGACTGCTCACGCTCGCCCTCATCATCATCTTTCCGCTTCTGTTCACCATTCGTGTCAGCTTCTCCGGCTGGAACGTGAGCAACCCTCAGTTGGACTTCATAGGTGGGGCCAACTACGTCACGATGCTGCACGACAGCCGCTTCTGGACCTCGATCATGCGCCTGGTCCTCCTGGCGGGCGGCACCGTCCTGATCCAGTACGCCATCGGATTCGGGATGGCCCTGCTCGTCTGGCGAGAGGCACGCGGCCGTCGTCTCTGGCGAGTGCTGTTCCTCGTCCCCATGATGACCACTCCCGTGGTGATGGCCGCCATCTGGCAGATGATCTTCCACGAGTCACTGGGACCGCTGAACGATCTGCTCGGGATGCTCGGCCTGACCAAGGTTCCCTGGCTCACCGAGTCCGGTCCGGCGCTGGTCGCGCTGATGACCGTCGAGGTCTGGCAGTGGACCCCGTTCATGTTCCTGCTGTTGCTGGCCGGTCTGTTGAGCCTCCCCAAGGAACCGTTCATGGCCGCAGCCATCGACGGGGCGGATGCCTGGCGCACCTTCCGGAAGGTGACGTTCCCGCTCATGGCGCCGGTGTCGGTCGCGGCGATCATCATCCGGCTGATCGAGGCGTCCAAGCTCTCCGACAGCGTCTACGTGCTGACCTCCGGGGGGCCGGGCTCCTCCACGGAGACGCCGGGCTACTACCTCTACATCCAGGGGCTCAGGGATCAGCAGACCGGGTACAGCGGGGCGATGTCCCTGACCTATCTCGTCCTGATGATCGTCACGCTCACGGTCGTCGCCGCTTTGCTCGCCAGGGCCTTCAAGCTGAAGGGGGACTCATGAGGTCGCGCCTTTATCCCGTATTCAAATACACCGTGATCGCACTCTGGGCCTGCTTCGTCGCGGGTCCGTTCTTCTGGGCCATGACGACCAGTTTCAAGGACGCCAACGCAGTGCAGGGCGGCGCCACATATCTTCCCTGGATCCAGTACCAGCCCACTGCCACCGGCTGGCGCAACATATTCGGCGGAGCCGGTGGCATCGATGTGATCCAGCCCTTCCTCAACAGTGCCATCGTCACCATCGCCGCCTCGGCCATCAGCCTCGTTCTCGGATCCCTGGCCGCCTACGCGTTGTCCCGCTACCGGTTCAAGATCGGCTTTATCAAGAACAGCGACATCGTCTTCTTCTTCGTGTCACAGCGGATCATGCCGCCTGTCGTCCTGGTGATCCCCTTCTTCTACCTCCTGCAGTGGGCGGGCCTCCTGGACAGCATCCTGGGCCTGGTCATCGTGACGGTTGCCCTGCTGCTGCCCATCGCGGTCTGGGTGATGGTGGACTTCTTCAACGGCATCCCGCGTGAGATCGACGAGATGGCCATGCTCGACGGCTGCGGCCCGTTCCAGACCTTCGTGCGTGCGATCCTGCCGAACTCCCTGCCCGGGCTGACCGTGGCCGCGATGTTCTGTGCGGTGTTCGGCTGGAACGACTTCTTCTTCGCCTTCAGGCTGACCTTCACCGAGGTACAGACCCTGCCCCAGGCTGTCGTCGCCCTCAACTCGTCCATCCCGCCCTGGTGGACCCTCTCCGCCGCTGCCCTCTTCGGCGTGGCGCCGCTGATCATCCTCGCGCTCTGGGTCGAGCGCTATCTGTCAAAGGGAAACCTCTCGGGAGCGGTCCGATGAACCTGAGTGCTACTGACCTGTGCCTGACCGTCGACGGCGTCGACCATCTCAAGGAGGTGACCGCGACTTTTCTGCCGGGACGGCTCCACACCGTCATCGGCCGGACGATGGCGGGAAAGACAACCCTCCTGCGGGTGCTGGCCGGCCTGCAGGGGGTCGATTCCGGCTCCCTGACCAGGGAGGGAGCCGACTTCCTGGAAACGCCGGTCTGGCGACGTGACACCGCCATGGTCTACCAGCAGTTCATCAACTACCCACATCTCAACGTGTTCGACAACGTTGCTTTCCCTCTCAGGCGGGCGGGACTGTCGCGAGACGAGATTCAGCGACGTGCCAGGAACAGCCTGGCACGTGTGGGCCTCGCCGACTTCGAGCGGCGCAAGCCGTCTCAGCTCTCCGGTGGCCAGCAGCAGCGCGTTGCGCTGGCTCGCGCCCTTGCCCGCGAAACGGGCATCCTCCTGCTCGACGAGCCGCTGGCAAATCTGGACTACAAGTTGCGTGAACAGTTGCGCGACGAGTTCAGAAGCCTCTTCTCGGACCAGGGCGACACGGTAGTGATCTACACAACCACCGAACCCGCCGAGGCGATGATGCTCGGTGACGTGGTGCTGGTCATGCACGAGGGACAGATCCTCCAGATCGGTCCTCCGCAGGAGGTCTTCGAGCGTCCGGCGACAACCACGGTGGCATCCATCATCAACGACCCGCCCATGAACATCTTCGCGGGACGCATCGAGGGCGGGCAGGTCACGGTGGCCGGCTTCCAGGCCACGCATGCGTCCGCGCATCTCGCCGAACTGCCCGATGGCGCCTACCAGTTCGGCCTGCGCGCAACGGACGTCAGCCTGGCGTCCGCCGGGGTCGAGGGCGAGGTCACCTTCGTCGAGATCTCCGGGTCGGAGACGTTTGTCCACGCGGCCGTCGGCGAGACCCCGTTCGTCGTACAGATCGAGGGCATCCATGACGTCGCTCTGGGTGATCTGGTGAAACTGCGGCTGCGTCCTGAGCGGCTGTTCGCCTTCGACGAGAAGGGCACGCTCGTGCAGACACCTTCATACGATCTCGCTTCAGTGGAAGGGCGTTGATATGACGCAGCTGGACATCGTCGACGTCGGGCACAGCTACACGCCGGGGGCCGAGGAGGAGCGGTGGGCCCTCAAGCCACTGCAGCTGACATTCGAAGCCGGCAGGACCTACGCATTGGTCGGACCGTCGGGCTGCGGCAAGACCACACTGCTGAACATCCTGTCCGGGCTGGTCAGGCCGTCACAGGGCCAAGTCCTCTTCGACGGTGCGGACGTCACGGCTCTGCCCACGAAGGCGCGCAACATCGCCCAGGTGTTCCAGTTTCCCGTCATCTACCAGTCGATGACGGTGTACGAGAACCTCGCCTTCCCTCTGCAGTGCCGCCGGTGGGACAAGGCGAGGATCGATGCCAAAGTCCATCAGGTCGCCGAGGCGCTGGACTTGGATGACCGGCTGAGGCAGCCCGCCCGACGGCTCACCGCCGACGACAAACAGCTCATCTCGCTCGGCCGTGGTCTTGTCCGCGATGACGTGGCGGCCGTGCTGATGGACGAGCCGCTGACCGTCATCGATCCACAGCTGAAGCACTCGCTCCGGCGCAAGATCCGTGAGATCACCGAGCAGTTCCAGCCCACAGTGATCTACGTTACCCATGACCAGTACGAAGCAATGAGCATTGCGCAGGAAGTACTGGTCATGAAAGACGGCCTGGCCATGCAGCAGGGCACCCCGGAGCAGCTGTTCGAGGCACCCTCGTCAACGTACGTCGGCTACTTCATCGGATCACCGGCAATGAACTTCCTGACCGTGGACCGGGCACCCGGGGCCTTCACGCTTGGGGGCCGGGCCCTGGCCTTGGCGTGGGACATGCCGGAGAGCACCACCGAGGGCCAGGTGGGAATCCGGCCCGAGTACGTCAAGGTCGCCAGGGAACCCGGGCCCAACACCTTTCCCGCCAGGCTTCGGGGCGTCCGGGACCACGGGCCGCAGCGCGTGCTCGAGATGGAGGTGGCCGGCCAGCTCATCAGGGCGAAGGTGCCGCGGGAGGACGGAGTTCCGGCGATCGAGGAGTTCCTGGTGCATCTGCCGCGCGCCAAGGCCCTTCCCTATGCCGACGGCCGTCTGGTACTCCAGTCATAGACTGTGCTGTTACCGCGATGGTCCTGGACGTCCCTGAGGCAAGGGTGTCATCGCCCTCCCGAGGGCCTCTCCGAGGCGCTGGAGCACGCAGCCCCCGTGCTCCAGCTCCTGATCTTCATCGACGTGCGTGGATTCCCTGGGACATCAAGACTCGACGCAGTGCTCGCAACGCGTGGCTGGTGCGGGACTTCACCGTACCGATCGGGAGGTTCAATGCGGTCGCGGTGTCCTCGACACTGCGATCGAGGTAGTACCGGTGAACCAGTACCTCGCGGTGGTGCGGGGACAGGTCCCCCATCCCCCTCTCCAGCACATGCGCCGTGAGCGTGCCCTCGCCGAGGTCGGGCTCCACATCCACGTCCAGGTCCGACAGGAACAGTTCCACCGGGCGCGCACGACGGGCCCGAACCCTGTCGATGGCCAGCCGCCGCACAACGGTGAAGAGCCAGGGACGCGCCAGTCCTTGGGTGGAGATGAGCCGGTCCGCGTGCCGCCAGGCCCGTAGCAGCGCCTCCTGGACGAGGTCCTCTGCGCTGTGGACGTCCCCCAGGGTGAGCGTCCTGGCGAAGGACAGCAGTGCGGCTTCCTCCGCCGCACTGATGACTCGCATGAAGGCCTCACCTCTGTCCGGGACTGCCTGCCCGCCTCCTGCGACATGCTCTGCGACGCCGCCGGACGACGAATCGCCCGCAGGGAGGTTCTCGTCTTCCTTCAGATCGATCGAGGACGACGTGGTGTACATGTGGATCGACCGAGCCTTTCAGGGCACACCGACGGCTCGAACGGCCTCGGTCGGTGCACAGGTGACAGCCGGAGACGTCCCCGGCGAGGGTGCTCTGGAGCCGTTGCCCGGGCCGCAGGTAGTGATCGCTGACGGCTGGAACGGCCCCGGGTCAGTGCAGGGGTATGACAGCCCGCGAAACGTCTCTCGGTTCGGTGTCTGCGTCGGGACGCCCGAGACGTCTCGCATGCTCCTGGCCTGCGATCGACGCACCATTGCTTTCTGATACTCAGTCAGTTACCCGTGCTGTCCCGGCTCCGGCAAGCAGAGACCTCGCGTGGCCCGGCCACGGGTGTGCTCGCAGCGCGAACGATGGGTGACCTCAACCGGGGTGCGGAGGACGGCCGTCGTGCCCCGGTTGAGGTCGGCGCCGGGTCAGGAGGGCAGCGGCAGGCGGTCGTCGGGCGCGCCCTGACCCCAGTCGGGGTAGGGGACCGGCAGCGCGCTGACCGCGTCCAGTTCCGCCAGGTCCTCGTTGGTGAGTTCGAGGTCGACGGCGGCCAGGTTTTCGGTGAGCTGGTCGGGGCGTTTCGCGCCGACGATGACGCTGGTGATTCCCGGTTGGGCCAGTGCCCAGGCGAGGGCGGTGCGGGCCACGCTCACGCCATGGCGCGCGGCCACGACGCGCAGCGCGTCCACGATGTCCCAGCCGCGTTCCCGGTCCACGGGCGGGTAGTCGGCCAGCGCGCGGCGCGCGGTGTCGTCGCTGGTGCCGTTGCGGTCGAAGGTGCCGGACAGGAAGCCGCCGGCGAGCGGGCTCCACACCAGCGTGGCGAGCTTCTGGTCCACGGCCATCGGCAGGATCTCCCGCTCGATGTCCCGTCCGGCGAGCGAGTAGTACACCTGCTGGGATACGAAGCGCTCCAGCCCGCGCGACTGCGAGGCGCCGAGGAACTTCATCATCTGCCACGCCGCCAGGTTCGACGCGCCGATGTAGCGGATCTTGCCCTGCCGGACGGCGTCGTCCAGTGCGGCCAGCGTCTCCTCCACCGGGGTCAGCGGATCGAAGCTGTGGATCTGGTACAGATCGATATGGTCCGTACGCAGCCGGCGCAGGCTGTCCTCCAGCGCCCGGGTGACCCACAGCCGGGACAGGCCGAGGTCGTTGGGGCCGGTGCCCATGCGGGCGAAAAGCTTGGTGGCAAGCAGCACGTCCTGGCGCCTCGAGCCCAGCACCCGGCCGAGGATCTCCTCACACTCGCCCGCCGCGTACATGTCGGCGGTGTCGATGAGGTTGACACCCGCCTCGAGGGCCAGGCCCACAAGCTCGTCCGCGGCCTTGTCGTCCAGACCCCCGACGAGGCTCCACGGCGGCGTGCCCGCCCCGCCGAACGTCATCGTGCCCAAAGCGATCCGGGACACGAAAACCCCCGTAGCGCCCAGCTGTTCGTACCGCATGTTCCGCCTTCCGGTGATCCGTGCTCTGGTCGTGGACGGCGCTGCGGCCGTCCGCACGGCTGCCTGCGACGCTACGGGCGACCGGCCGGGCAGACCATGATCAAGCGTCTGGAGAACCTGCGCGTTCGTCCACGGCGGCCGGAAGACGGTAGGGGACCGCGGGCCAGCCGTCCTGCCTTGCGATCACTGCTGCGGGCGGGGCGCTGCGGTACTGCGCCGGCGAGAGACCAGTGATCCGTTTGAACGCGGTGCTGAACGCACTCTCCGACGAGTACCCCCACTCGGAGGCCACGGAGGCCACGGTCCGCTCGCCGCGGCGCAACTCCCGGCCGGCGGCCAGAATCCGCCAGCGCTGGAGGTAGTCGAGCGGCGGGAGCCCGACGAGTTCCTTGAAGCGGGCGGCGAAGCTCGCCCGGGACATGCCCGCCTGAGCACCGAGCGTCGCGACGGTCCATGGACGACCGGCCTGCTGGTGCATCAGCAGCAGCGCACGCCCGATACGCGGATCGCCGAGGGCACCGAGCCAGCCCGGCAGGGCCGTCCCGTCCGTTGCATGCGCCCCCGCCACGACGGCCCGCAGCGCCTGGATGAACAGGATCTCGGTGAGCCGCTCCGACATCACGGAGGTGCCCAGGCGCACGGCGCTCACCTCGTCGAGGAACACCCCAAGCAGCGGCTGTATCGCCTTCGCCTGGGCAGTTCCGGCACGGATGGCGACCATGGGTGGCAGGCCGCCGAGCAGCAGGGCGACGGTGGCGTCGAGGAAGTCGACGCTGCCGCCGACAATGAGGGTCCGCTCCTGGTCGGCAGTGCTGCGCGTCTCCCCGAGCCGCACGATGCGGCTGTCGGATCGCTGGTAGAGCTCCTCCGCGCTGCGGTACGGCGTGTCCAGGTCCCCGGAGACTGCGAACGACTCACGCGCTGCCAGCAGGAAGCAGTCGCCGGTCTCGAAGCGCACCGGCTCGGCTCCGTCGGCGCCGAGCCAGCAGGAGCCTTCGAGGACAGCCCCGATCTTGATGTGCTCGTGGACGCCGAAGCGAAGTGCCCAACTGCCCCACGCCTCCAGGCCGGACAGCGATCCCGTCCGGACGTTCAGCGAGGCGAGGACAGCGGACAGCGGATCGGCCGGTGATTTCATGTCATTCACGCTAGCGGAGCGGTTACCCATACGGCCGGCCAGTGCAGCCGCTAGCGGCGGCGGGCCGTTGATTCCGCCGAGCAGGACCCTGGCGGCCGACCCTGCGCCGGTCCGGGCGGCTACGCAGCCCCGGCAGAACCGGTTATCCGGCCCCCCTCTGCGTTGCGCAGGCGGGTCCCGGAAGGGCGAGGAGTCAAGGCTGTGGCGAGGGCGCGGGGGATGTCACGGTTGCGTATCGGGCCGTTGCGGGAGAACCCGGCCGGGACCGGCCTCGTAGCGGGGGTTGTCGGCTTCACCTTCGAGGCCGCAGCAACCTGTCTCTTCTCTACCGGGGGTTCCCGATGTTCCACCAACGTGCCGCCAGGCTCGCCGCGTTCGCCGCCACGGGCGTGCTTGTGCTGTCCGCCTGCGGCGGCAAATCCGGAAGTGATGCCGCCCCCGGCGAGAAGGCTGCGGCCGCCGGGTCCTCGTCCGGCGCGATCGAGCTGGCGTTCAAGCGCGGCACAGCCAAGCAGAACAACGCGCAGCAGAACACGGGCGATTGGGCGAGTGATGCCGCACCGGCCGCGGCCGTCAAGAAACCTGTGGTCCGCAAGTGGGTCCAGCTGTCTGCCGGTCGGGCCGGGAACCTGGATCCGGTGGTGGTCAACGGGGCCGGCTTCACGCTGTACCGGTTCGACAAGGACTCGGCCAACCCCTCGAAGTCCACCTGCGCAGGCGAGTGCGCCGCCACCTGGCCGCCGTATCTGATAGCTCCGGGCGGACGGATCTTCGTCGACGGGGTGAAGCCCTCGGCGATCGGGGTCATCAAGCGGGCCGACGGCAATGTCCAGGTCACCATCGGAGGCTGGCCCGTCTACCTCTTCAGCAAGGATCTAAAGGCCGGCGACACCAACGGCCAAGGCGTGGGCGGGACCTGGTTCGGCGTCACGCCCGACGGACAGCGTTCCGGCGGACCCGGTGAGGCGGAATCCGGCGACCAGCCCGGCGCCGGTGCGGCAGCGGAGGTCAAGCCCGCCAGCAGCGTCATCCTCTTCGACGCGCCCGACTTCTCCGAGAGCGGCGCCTCCCAGGGCATCGCCGGCCCCGGCTGCCAGAACGTCACCCGTGGCAGCAACTTCGGCTCCCTGAGCGCGAACGGCTCCGCCAAGATCTGGGAGGAAGCCGACTGCAAGGGCAGGTCCGCCACGGTCCAGGGCAACGTGAGCAACCTCGCCGACATCGAGTTCACCACGATCAAGTCGATCCGCTTCGCCGGCTGACCACAGTCTCCGGGGCGGGCGGGCGAATCCCCCTTGCACCGCCCGCCCCGGGCTCCACACGAGCTGAAGGATGGCAAGGGTGCCCCCCATACGCCGCACACCGATCGCCGCCCGCGCCACCGCGCTCCTGCTCGTCCTCGCAGGTGTCGGCTGCGATTCCCCGGCACGCCTGCCGGCCTTCTCCAACCCCGTCGTGGAAGGGCTGTGGACCACCCAGCGCATGGCACAAGCCCGGGCCGCGGACACCCCCGTTCCGAACGGCATCGGCGAGGACGCAGGCACCACGGATCCCGAGCCCGCCCCGGTGTCCGCGACGGCGGAGAAGGCGGCGTACCACGACAACGCCGCGGTGATCGGGAAGATCTTCTTCGACACCCCCGACGGGCCGAGCGTGTGCTCCGGCACCGCGGTGGAGGACCCGGCGCGCCCCGGCAGATCGGCGCTGGTGTGGACCGCGGGTCACTGTGTGCACGCTGGGGCAGGCGGCGGCTGGTTCCGCAACATCGTCTTCGTACCCTCGTACAACAATCTCGGGCTCGACGGAACGGCCCGGCAGGCCGCGGACGAGAACCGGATCGCGCCCTTCGGAACCTGGTGGGCCGACTGGGCGGAGGTCGCGCCCGAGTGGGTCGCCGAGGGCGCCCCCTCCGGCGGTGCAGGCTCCCCGTTCGACTACGCAGTGCTGCACGTGCAGCGCCAATGGGTACCCGACTCGCTCCAGGAGACGATCGGTCAGGCGGCGCCGGTCTGGTTCGGCGCACCGTCGGCGACCCGTATGGGGGACACGGCGGTCTGGGGCTATCCCGCCGAGCGCCCGTTCGACGGCGAGCGGATGTTCTCGTGCCAGGACAGGCCCGGCCGTCTGTCGATCCGCTCCGACCAGCCGGTGCTGTACCGGATCGGCTGCACCATGACCGGAGGCTCCTCCGGCGGAGGATGGTTCGCCCGCGGTCCGAGCGGCGCCCCCGCGCTGGTGAGCAACACATCCATCGGCCCGGCCGACAGCACTTGGCTCGCGGGGCCGCGCCTGGGCGAGCCGGCGAGGAAGCTGTACCAGCGCGTCAGTGACAAGGCCGGTTCCCTGTAAGCCGACGTTCGTCCCTGGCGGCCGTCATTCCGACCCGATCGGGCACTACTCCCGCCCCGATGTGACCCGCCTTGTGCTCAATCGTGCTCCGAGACGCCCGGTGGTACCCACCACTCCCCGAGCGGAGAGCTTCCACGAGGCGGCCACCGCCGAAGCGGTGGCCGCCGAGGGCTCCTACGAGCGTCGGGACACAGGTTTCGCTGACCCCTGATCCGAGGTCCGCCTCCGAACGGGCAGGAACCGGCGTCGGGCGTTGGCCCGACCCGAGAGGTGCGGTAGTCGCCGACCGTGGCTCTCGGATGGCGAACCGGAGTTACCCAGCTTCTCCAAGGGAGATATTCGCAAGAAGGGCAGCAAGTTCTGCGGGCATCGACAGGAACGGCGAGTGACTGCTTTTCAGCCGGTGAATGGCATTTGCTCGGGCAGCGAGTTTCTCCTGCGCCTGGGGCGGCAGAGCCCCATCCTGCTCACAGATGATGTACGTACAAGGCGTGGTTCGCCACCCGGCCTTTGTCACCCGCTCGCTGAACGATCTCGCACTTTGCGGCACGAGCTGCCGGACCGCTCGCACGGTCCCCTCCTCGGATACATCGGCGTAGAGCTCCGTATCACTTTTCTCCAAAGGCGGGACGACGCCCATCGGCTCCTCCGGTTCAGGAGCACCGTGGAAGCCGAACAGGCTTTCACCGACGTCCAGTTGATATGCGGCCAGAAAGATGGCATGCGAGACGTTAGGGGCGTCGGCGATGGCTTGGGTGACCGGAATGCCACCGTAGGAGTGACCGACGACCACCACGGGGCCCTCGATATCTTCAAGGGCCTCCAGGACGGCCCGCGCGTCTTCATGAATTCCGGGGAGCGGTTCGGTGGTCGGGGCTTCCGGCCTCACGGCACTGGGCAGTTCAACCGTTCGAGTCGTCCAACCGTCGGACATGAGCGCGGACTCCAGGCTTTCCCAGCACCAGGGGCCGTGCCAAGCTCCGTGCACCAGGAGCAGAGTGGGACGGGATGCTTCGGTGGTAACCAATTGAATCTCCTAGCTGTTCCAGAAAACCAGTGACTTCAGAGAGCTGCGGATCGCCAAGAAGCCGCCGCGCGAGTCTGCTCGGACAAACAGCGCAGGCACACACCTCATCGGCGAAGCGAGCGTGGGCGCTGTCAGGGCAGGTCGCGCAGCGGCGCGTAGCCGCGCTCATACAGGCCCTTGGCGCCGTAGCGGAGCGCGATGTTGCGAACGGCGGGCGGCATGGACCTGGTCCGGTCGCGCTGGCGGGTCTGCCGCTGCACCCACCGGGTGCGCGGAAGCCTGCGCTGGACGTACTGCTGGAGGAGGTCCACGGTTTCTCCCCCGGTGGCCAGCACCTCGGCGAGGACCTGGGCGTCCTCGACGGCCATGGCGACGCCCTGGGCCATGTTGGGCGAGCTGGCGTGGGCGGCGTCCCCGACGAGCACGACGCGTCCGTGCGCCCATGTCTCGCCGCTGACCTCTTCGACCGGGGAGAAGTACGCCTCACCGGCAGTCGGTGCGGCCAGCAGGTCCCGTACGCGCTGGTCGTAGTCGGAGAAGAGCCCGGGGAGACCGGCGGGGGTGGTCGGGTCCTCGGGTGAGGCGGCCGCCACGTCGGCGTAGCAGCACACCTGGCCCCCGCCGAGGGGGTATGCCAGGAAAGTCGTTCCCGGGCCCAGCCACACGGTCCACCGGTCGATGTCGGGAGCGTCGGTCAGGAAGCGCCAGCAGACCTGCCCGAGGTAGCGGGCACCGGTCGCCGGATCGACCGACTCCCGCAGGTCCGACCGTATGCCGTCCGCTCCCACCACCACGTCGTACCGGCCGGTCCCGCCGTCACTGAACTCCACGTGCACACCGTCGTCGGACTGCTTGAGCGAGACCAGGGTGACCCCGTGGCGGACGGGCACCGGCACGATGTCGTGCAGTGCCGCATGGAGGTTGGCGCGGGTGATGCCGACGCAATGGGCGGTGCCTCTCCACAGTTCGGCCATGGCGATGTCGGCCAGCACCCGGCCCCGGTGGTCCATCAGACGCTGCCCCGGCACGGGCGCTCCGAGCTCGCTGAGGTGGTCCCCCAGCCCCAGTGCGGTCAGCGCGCGGACACTGTTCCCGGGCAGGAAGAGCCCGGCTCCCGTGGCACGGCGCTCAGGGGAACGCTCGATGACGTCGACGGACATTCCCTCGCGGTGCAGAGCGGTGGCGGTCGCCAGGCCGGCGATACCGGCTCCGACCACAAGGACGTCAAGGGGGCTGGACATTCGGATCTCCGTAATGTGGTTGCCTTGGGTGGTACGTCGTGCACTACGGATTGGTCAGCGGCCAGGTTCTCGGCCACGGGCCGCAAAACGCTCCCCTGCCATCCACTCTGCTGAGGGGGTGCCGGCGGCGGCTTCACAACTGCCCGACCAGCAGGATGCCGGACACGCCGTCCGGCGTCGCCTTTACCACCAGCACCGTTGACACCCGCCGCGCTGTGTCCGAAACCGAGTGCAGAGAGCGGCCACGTACAGCCGCCACACCAAGGCGCCTTGCCGGGGCTGGTGAAGGCGAGGGCTCCGCGCACCAGTTCGCCTCCAGATTGTCCACCCGGGCTCGCTGCGTATGGGCGTCGTTGACCCTGGCCGGCGCAAAGGTTCCGGCGGCTGTCGCGTGGTTGTGGGGCCCAACTCCACTCGCGCGACCTGCCGCGCTTCCGTGCTGTGCACCGGGAGGCGACTCGGTCACCACGGACGGCGGACCCGCCGATGCTGCCGACGCTGCCGATTCGCTGATGCCGCGTTCTCTCCGTGGCCAGCTCGGCAGCCTCGGCCCCCTCTCCCCACGCACCCCCAAGCCGGTCCGTCGCCCGGCGGTTAGGCTGTACACGTGCCCCGACCTGCCAATCCCCTGGTCCGCGAGAATCTCCTCGACGCGGGACTGACTCTTTTCCACGCTCGCGGCTTCAACGCGGTGGGCGTCAAAGAGGTCACCGATACGGCCGGCGTCCCGAAGGGCTCCTTCTACAGCTACTACAGCAGCAAGAACGCCTTCGCGGCCGCGGTCCTCGACCGCTACTGGGCCGGAATCGTCCGTGACCACGGCTCGGTCCTCACCGACGAGTCCATCCCGCCGGCGCTGCGCCTCGCCGGGTTCTTCGGAGCCTTGACCCGGGACCATGCCGAGCGGGGGTTCGCGCTCGGGTGCCTCCTCGGCAATCTCGCTCTCGAACTTTCCGACGACAACGGGGAAGCTCGGCTCCGGCTGGCCTCCATCATGGACCGGTGGTCGGAGCTCATCGCTTCGTGTCTGGCGCAGGCCGCCGGTGACGTCGTCGAGACGCCCGAGACGACGGAATTGGCGTCGTTGATCATCGAGAGCTGGGAAGGGGCAGTCATGCGCGGCCGCATCGACCACAGCAGGGTCCCGTACGACCGCTTCCTCACCGTGTCGCTGCCTCGACTGCTGGGCAAAGTCGGGGTATCCGTCTGAGCCCGCGGGGGCCGACTTCCTGCCCGCGTACCGGGAGCACATCCTCGACGGCAGAACCGTCATCGCCTCGCCGCACAAAATCGTGGGGCCCGAATCGAACGACCTCGTCCTCCAGTTGCGCAAGCGCGGCGTCTCACAGGTTCTTCTCGCCGGCATGGCGGCCAATCTCTGCGTCGAGGGCCATCTGCGTGAACTCGTCGAGCAGGGCTTCGAAGTGGTCGTCGTCCGGGATGCCACCGCCGGCCCGCGGCTTCCGGAGGGAGACGGCTATCTGTCCGCCCTCATCAACTTCCGCTTCCTGGCCAGCGCCACCTGGTCGACGGACGATGCCCTCGCCGCACTGCGGGAAACCAAATGATCTCCGTCCAGTCGCCCGTGGCTTCGCCGGGCAGGGCACGGTCGGTCAGCGCCGAACGTGACCTGCCCGGCCCTCACCGATCACTCAGCCGTAGCCGTATCGCGTAAATGCCGTAGCAGCAGGGCGAGTTCGGGACGCAGTCGGCCCGTAGACGCCGCGAAGGAGAATCCCAGTTGCGACTCTGCCTGCGCCAACCGGCCCGCGATTCGGCACAGCTGAACCTCCGGGCCCGGGACGATCGGAGACCGAGATGCTCAGTGCGACTCGAGTCGAGTGCGCCGGGCGTAGGCACGGGCTGCGCGGACGCGATCGCCGCAACGGGTGGAGCACCATTGACGGCGGCCGTGGCGCAGCAGGTAGCGGACGCAGGGGCTGGAGGCGCAGGCGGCGAGGCGTTCTGCGTCGGGGCCGGTGAGCAGGTCGGCGGCGTTGTCGGCCAGCGCGGCCAGGGCGTGGTCGACGATCTGGGTGATCGGGTGCGAGTCGGCCCGGAACAGGCCGCGGGCAGGGTCCCAGTGCAGCAGGGAGGCCGCGGGAGCCCTGGAAAGGGCGCCGTTAACGGCGGCGAGAGCGCTCGGCGGGGCGGGGTGCCCGTCCACCCGGGCGGCGAGCAGCGCCCGGATCTGCTCACGCAGCGTCCGCAGCTGCGCCGCGCACGTCTCCTGCAGTCCGGCGCCGGGCGGGGCGAGGTCGTGTTCGGTGAGCCACTGGTTCGTGGCGGCGGGAGTGCCGAGGAGGTCGAGGAACCGACCGCCGGGCAGAGCGACGGCGCTGTTGGCGAAGTCGAGGGCGCGGTACTGCTCCGCACCCGGTGCGGGCGGCAGCACGGGCTCGGCGGTCACGGTCTTCTCCATGACTCTCATGTTACGGCTTGCACTCATCCGTGAGAAGCGGCTAGCGTCTCTCACGGATAAATCGCTTGCAATCCGTGAGGTGTTTCTTGCATGTCTGCTGCCGGCACGCCCCCTGAGCAGATCCCCGTCCGCGTCTTCGGCGGCCCGACCGCGCTCATCGAGTACGGCGGGCTGAGGTTCCTGACCGACCCCACCTTCGACGCCCCCGGCGACTACCCCCTCGGCCCCGGCCTGGTCCTGACCAAGACCGCGCCTTCTTCCGCCGCTCCCGAGGACCTCGGCCGCATCGATGTGGTCCTGCTCTCCCACGACGAGCACCCCGACAACCTCGATCACTCCGGCCGGGCCCTCCTCGCCGACGTGCCCGTCACCCTCACCACCCCCAGCGGCGCGCGCCGCCTGGGCGCAGGCGCCAAGGGTCTTGAGGACTGGGAGTCCGTCGAGCTGGACCGTCCCGACGGCGGCACCGTGACCGTGACGGGCGTGCCCGCCATCCACGGCCCCGGGGCGCGCGAGGAAGTCGAACCGATAGCGGGCCAGGTCGTGGGCTTCGTCCTCACCGCAGCCGACCTGACCACGGTGTACGTCAGCGGCGACAACGCCTCGCTCGCCCTGGTCAAGGAGATCGCCGAGCGGTTCGGCCCGGTCGACACCGCCGTTCTCTTCGCAGGTGCTCCGCGCCTGCCCGTCTTCGACTCGACGGTGGTGCTCGACAGCGCCCAGGCCGCCGAGGCCGCTCAGCTCCTCGGGGCGCGCCGGGTCGTCCCGGTCCACTTCGACAGTTGGGCCCACTTCACTGAAGGCCGCGACGACCTGGTGGCCGCCTTCACCACCGCGGGACTGGCCGACCGCCTCCGGCTGAACTGAGCGAACCCCGGCCCGCACCGCGGCATCAGGCCTGTCACTCCCGTCGACCTCCCTGATGGATCGCCCTCACGGACCTCAGATCAGCGCACTCGCCCCCGCGGTTTCAGCGCAACCGGTGGGAGTTCGGGAGCAGACAGTCGGCCCCCGTCGTAGCCCTTCACCTCGCCGAAGCGGGGGCCGGTCATCCAGTCCGAGCGAGCCTGCTCGATCTCCTCATGCGAACGGCCCACAAAATTCCACCACATGACGATCTCCTCCTCGAACGGCTCACCGCCGAGAAGCATCAGGCCGGCGTCGGATTCAGCCCGCAGCGGCAGTTCCGTACGGCCGCAGCCGAGGTAGAGCATCGAGCCGGGCAGTACAGGCACGCCGTCGACATGGGCCTCGCCGGACATGGCGAGCACGGCGTACTCGAAGGCAGGGTCCAGCGGGAGGCTCGTCTCGGTCCCCCTGGCGAGCGCCAGGTCGGCGCCGACGATCGGCGTGTATGTCGTCCCGGGCGAGGCGGCGCCGTCGAGGGCGCCGAGGATGACGGTGGCGGTCAGGCCGGGCGCGGTGACGGTCGGCAGCTCGGGGTGGTGCTCGAACTGCGGCTCGACGCCACGCTGCGCGTCGGGGAGCGCGACCCAGAGCTGGGCTCCGTGGAGAAAACGCGCGTGCGGCTTGGGACTCTCCTCGGAGTGGCTGATCGCGCGCCCGGAGGTCATCAGGCCGAGTTCCCGGGGGCGGATGGTCGCCAGGCTGCCGGTGCTGTCGCGGTGCAGCACCTCGCCGTCGTGCAGCCAGCTGACGGTCTGGAGGCCCATGTGCGGGTGGGGCGGGACCTGCATTCCGGGCTCGTCGGCGATGTCGTCAGGCCCGTAGTGATCAACGAAGGCCCAGGCCCCGACCATACGGCGGCCGAGGTTGGGCAGCAGCCGGCGGACCACGGTGGACTCGCCGAGCTGGACTCGGCGGGGGCTGAGAAGTTCGCGGACGGGCTCGGCGACGACGAAGCCACGACCGCCGCAGACTGAGAGGGCGGCCTGACGATCGAGATTGCTCATGGCGCTCAACCTATTCCTGTACGGGTGCGAGCCGGCAGCCCCCACGCCCCAAAGGATAGTGGAATGTTCAACCATCATTGTATGTTGACGAGGGTGCACGCAGCAGGCCGAGTCCCTGAAGTGGAGGGCAAGTGAACGACACCTACTACGAGTTCGGCACCCCGGCCGATCGGTGGGACCGCGCACAGATGTTCTTCGACGCCAAGGAATACCTGACGGCGGCCCGCATTCTGGGTGGTCTCGTCGAGGAGGCGCCGGAGCAGGTCGCGCCGCGTCTGCTGCTGGCCCGCGCCTACTACCACTCCGCGCGGCTGAGCAAGGCCGAGGCCGAGCTGCGCGCCGTGCTGGAGCTCAGCCCGGTGGAGCACTACGCGCGGCTGATGCTGGGCCGCACGCTGGAGCGGCAGGGGCGGTCCGAGGACGCCGCGCCGCATCTGCGGATGGCCGCGGCGATGTCCGGGGATCCCCTCCCGGCAGGAGGCCCGTGACGCATCACGGGCTGTGCGGCCGGCGGATCTCGGGGTCGGCGGCAGACCACTGGTGGCCGCCACGATGGCCGGCGTGACGACACCCGGCGTCGACGCCGCCCGGGAACGGCTCACCGAACTCGGTTACGAGGTCCTGGTCTTCCACACCAGCGGCTCCGGCGGGCGGACCCTGGAGTCACTCGCCGAGCAGGGACTGTTCGCCGGCATCCTGGACCTGACGCTCAGTGAACGCCAAGTCCGCCTGCACAACCCGTCCATCACCGTCATCCGCACCACCGCGGCGGAGTGCGCCGAGCTGGGCCGCGGCGTCGCCGCGAAATTGCGGGCCGCCACCGGGCCGACGGCCGTGTGCCTGCCCCGGCGCGGGCTCTGCACGCTCGGCGGCCCGGGAGCCCCGTATCACGATCCGCACGCCGACGACGCGCTGTTCACCGCGCTCCGTGACGGGTTGCGCGGCAGCGCCACCGAACTGCTCGAATTCGACACCCACATCAACGATCCGGCATTCGGCCGGGCCGCGTCCGAAGAGCTGCACAGAATGATCACCGCGCACCGGGCCACCGCGGGCGAGGGCCGGGCGGCGTAACCAGGTACCGGGGCCGGGCGCGGCCACTGGTCCGCGCATTCCGGATCCACCCCTGCGCGATTGACTTGATCACCCCTACTACCGCGGATCACCCCTACTACCGCGATTGTCGCGATTCCTCCACGAGGGGGCTCTATCGGCACATCGTCGTAATCTGGTAGTACTCACCCTCCACGAGCCTGGGGGAGATCATGGAACTTGGTTTTCTCAAGCCGCTCTTCGACCGTCCAGGCCCCTGGGCCTCTGTGTACATCGACACCACGCGTGCGACCGAGGACGCTCAGAGGCTGCAGAAGCTCCGTGAGCGGTCCGTCGCGTCGCAGCTCGTCGACGCGGGCGCCGACGCCTACACCATCAGGGCGCTGATGGAGAGGCTCGCCCACGAGCCGGTCTCCGGGGCGCCACCGGGCCGGGCCGTGTTCGCAGCAGGCGCCGAGGTCGTGCTCGACATACCGCTCAGCGCTACCCCTACCAGCAACGAGGCGACCTGGTCGGTCCTCCCGCACGTCGCCCCGCTGGCCGGCCTGCGGGGCGACGAGCCGTCGTGCCTGGTGGCGTACATCGACCGCACCGGCGCCGACCTGGAGCTGCGCGACAAGCACCGCCGCGAGACCGTGGGGCAGGCGAACGGCAAGGAGTGGCGGGGCCGAGCACAGCGCACCATCCCCACGGGCGAGTGGCACTACCGGAACAAGGTCGAGAACAGCTGGAACGAGACCGCCGACATCATCGCCGGCGAACTCGCCAGGCAGTGGCCCGAGAGCGGCGCGCAGTTGCTGGTACTGACCGGCGACTCCCGCGAGCGCAGGGCCGTGTACAACCGGCTGCCCGAGCGCATCCGGGCCGTCGCCGTCGAGACCGAGAACGGCAGCAGGTCCCCCGGCGCCTCGAAGAGCCTGCTCGACCGGCAGATCGCCCAGGCCTGCGAGGAGTACACGCGCGACCGGCTCCAGAGCGCCCTCGAGCGCTTCCGCATCGGACGCGGCAGGCCGGGCGAGCACCGCGCGGCCTCTGTCGACACCGGTCGCGGAGAAGCCGCTGAAGGTGTGCCCGCCGTCGTGGACGCTGCCCGGAGCCATCAGGTGGCCACGCTGCTGCTCGCGCAGGACGCGTCCGACGCGGGCCGCGATGTGTGGATCGGACCCGGCGTCGACGAGGTCGCCGTGCAGCGCGGCCAGGCGCAGGCGATGGGCGTCGCCAAGCCCGTACAGGCACGCGCGGACGACGCACTGCTGCGGTCCGCGGCGGCCGCGGATGCCGAGGTGCTGCTCGTTCCCGAGGGCATGCAGGGCCCGGCGGGCGGACTGGGGGCGGTGCTGCGCTGGAGCCTGTGAGGTGACCGGACGCATGGGCCTGTGAGGTGACCGGACGCATGGGCCCCAGGACCGAGGGGCCCGCGTCACCCGCTCGGCGGGCGCGTCGGCCTGCGGCTGGCTAGCGTGGCAGAGGGCACCACCACCGAAGCGGACCACCCACCGAGCGGGAGGCGGAGCCATGGCCGTACAACCTGAGGGCACCCCGTGCTGGGCCGATGCGATGTTCACCGACGTGGAGGGTGCGAAGAGCTTCTACGGTGACGTGCTGGGCTGGACCTTCGGTGAGGCTTCGTCGGAGTTCGGCAACTACACAGAGGCGTACGCAGACGGCAAGGCCGTCGCGGCCGTTGTGCCTCCGATGCCCGGCCAGGAAGGCCAGTCGGCGTGGTGTCTGTATCTGGCCTCGCCGGACGCCGCCGCCACCGCCACGAAGATCCGTGACAACGGGGGCGAACTGCTGATGGAGCCGATGCAGGTCGGCGAATTCGGGTCGATGCTGCTCGCCCGCGATCCCGGCGGTGTCGTCTTCGGGGTGTGGCAGGCGGGTACGCACGAGGGCTTCGAGGCGAAGGCCGTGCCCGGCGCGTACTGCTGGGGAGAGGTCTTCACCCGGGAGCCCGAAAAGGCTGACGCCTTCTTCCCCGCCGTATTCCCCTACAGCGTGCAGCGAGTTGAGGACGACGCGATCGACTTCACGCTCTTCAAGCTCGGCGACGAAACGGCCCTCGGGCGCATGAAGATGCAGGACGCCGACTTCCCGCCGGAGGTGCCCCCGTACCTCAATGTGTACTTCACCGTCGAGGACTGCGACGCGGCGGTGGCTAAGGCGACCGAGCGCGGCGCGGTGCTGCGGTTCGGGCCGATGGACAGTCCGTTCGGCCGGTTCGCGGCGCTGAGCGATCCGCAGGGTGCGGCATTCTCCGTGATCGACATCAGCACGACCGAGGGCGACATGCCCAAGACGTCGGACGTGTCCTGAGCCGCCCGGTGCCAGAGGGTCAACACGCCCGGTCGGGACCGTCCATCGCCGCCCAGGGCGCACGGTTCCATGGGCTCTGATCATTCGCCGGATCCAGCAGCCGGCCCAGATGCGCATCGGCCACGGCCTGCGGCGCCGGGAAGTTCTCGTTCTCGGTGCCGCGCAGGATGCCCATCCAGACGGTGCGCCCCAGGAGATAGCCGTCGGCGAACTCCTTCCATGAGCCGAAGGCCTGCCGCACCGGCCGCACCACCTGCCCGAGCAGTTGCCATGCCTCGGCCTCTTCCACGTACCCGGAGGCGAAGCCGGTCTGTACGTCATGCACGTACAGACCGACGTCCCAGGCCAGCGGAGCGATCCCGAACTGCTCGGCGACGCGGGTGCGGTAGCCGACCCGGGCCAGGTGGTCCAGCGCCCCCAGCAGCTCCGCGCGTGAGGTGATCCCCCACTTGTCGGACAGCCATTCCCGGGCCCTGTCGTCATCGATGAGCCGGTACGGATACAGCGTCGTCCGCGACACGTCTGCGCCCCGGCTCACCGGTGCGCCCAGCGACACCGTCCAGAGTTGATGCACCGTCAGGGGGATGGGGTACTTGCGCTCGGCCGTTCGTCGTCGAAACATGACGGCACCCTACGTGGCGGTGCCGTCCGCGAGTTCGGTCGCCTGCCTCAGCCCTGCCTCAGCCCCGATACGACTCCAGCAGGCGCAACCACACCTCGCTGATGGTGGGATACGCGGGCACCGCATGCCACAGCCTGTCGACCGGCACCTCGCCCGCCACCGCCACCGTGGCCGAGTGCAGCAGCTCGCCGACGCCAGGGCCCACGAAGGTGACGCCCAGCAGGATTTCGCGGTCGAGGTCGACGACCATCCGCGCGCGGCCTCGGTACCCGTCGCCGTACAGGCTCGCTCCCGCGACCGCGGACAGGTCATGGTCGACGGCGCGGACGCGGTGGCCCGCCGCCTCGGCCTCCGCGAGGGAGAGGCCCACGGCCGCCGCCTCGGGGTCGGTGAAGACGACCTGTGGGACGGCCGAACGGTCCGCGGTCGCCGCATGGGCGCCCCAGCGGTCGGTCTCCAGCAGCGGGACGCGCTGCGCCCTCGCCGCGATGGCGGCTCCGGCGATGCGGGCCTGGTACTTGCCCTGATGGGTGAGCAGCGCGCGGTGGTTCACATCGCCGACCGCGTACAGCCAGGCGCTGCCCTCGACGCGGCAGCTGTCGTCGACGGGCAGCCAGGAGCCCGGTTCCAGCCCCACCGTCTCCAGGCCGATGTCGTCGGTCCGGGGGGCGCGGCCGGTGGCGAAGAGGACCTCGTCGGCCTCGATACGCTCGCCGCCGTCCAGTACGAGCGTGACGGGGCCGGCGCCGTCGGAGCGCACGACGGACGTCACGGAGGTGTTCGTACGGATCTGTGCGCCGCCCTCGGTCAGGGCGTCGGCGACGTGCTCGCCGACGAAGGATTCCATCCGGGGCAGCAGTCCCCCACCGCGGACCAGCAGCGTGACCTGCGAGCCGAGGGCCTGCCAGGCGGTCGCCATCTCCACGCCGACCACACCGCCGCCGACGACCGCGAGCCGCCCCGGCACGCGAGCGGAGCTGGTCGCCTCGCGGCTGGTCCAGGCCTTCGCGCCGGCGAGGCCCGGAATGTCGGGCAGGACGGCGCGGCTGCCGGTGCACACGGCCACGGCGTGCCTGGCGGTCAGGACATGGTGCTCGCCCTCGGGACCGTCGACGATGACCTTCTTCGGGCCGTGCAGCTTGCCCTGTCCGCGGTAGAGGCGGGCGCCGATCGAGTCCAGCCAGTCGACCTGGCCGTCGTCCTTCCAATGGGCGGCGTGCTCGTCTCGATGGGCGAGGACGGCACCGGCGTCGAGCGGCCCTCGCACCGACTGGCTCAGGCCCGGCGTGCGGCGGGCGTCGGCACGGGCGATCGCCGGGCGCAGCAGGGCCTTGCTGGGCATGCACGCCCAGTACGAACACTCGCCCCCCACCAGTTCGCTCTCCACCACCGCCGTGCTCAGACCCGCCGCTCTCGCACGGTCCACCACGTTCTCGCCGACAGGGCCCGCGCCCACCACCACTACGTCGAACTCCACAGGTTCTGTCATAGAGCCAGTCTGGTCCCGGGTGTGCGTCCTGGCCACATGGGCAGGGGGAGGAATAGCACCGCCCGCGGCACCGTTGTCGCGGGCGAGTCCGCCGGACATCAGGAAGAGGTAGCACGTCATGAGCACTGTTGAGCTCACCAAGGAAAACTTCGATCAGGTTGTCACCGACAACGACTTCATCCTGATCGACTTCTGGGCTTCCTGGTGCGGTCCGTGCCGTCAGTTCGCCCCGGTCTATGAGGGTGCCGCGGAGCGCCACCCCGATCTGGTCTTCGCGAAGGTCGACACGGAGGCTCAGCAGGAACTGGCTGGCGCGTTCGAGATCCGCTCCATCCCGACGCTGATGATCGTCCGTGACAATGTCGCGGTCTTCGCCCAGCCCGGCGCGCTGCCCGAGGCTGCCCTGGAGGACGTGATCGGTCAGGCTCGCGCGCTCGACATGGACGAGGTCCGCAAGTCGATCGAGGAGGCGCAGGTCGCCCAGGCGGAGACGTCGACGGACGCCTGATCCAGGCGTCCGGGATGTGACGCCTGACGCGGCGAGGCCTGACGCAGACTCGAAGGGCGAGACCTGACGCAGACTCGAAGGCTGTCCGGCTCAGCGCTCCAGGACCAGGGCTATCCCCTGGCCCACACCGATACAGAGGGCGGCGACGCCGGTTCCCGAACCGGCCGCCGCCAGCTGGTGAGCGACCGAGCCGGCCAGCCTGGCCCCCGACGCGCCGAGCGGGTGGCCGATCGCGATGGCTCCGCCGCGCGGGTTGACCAGGGACGGGTCCAGATCCGGCCATGCGGCGAGACAGCCGAGCGCCTGGGCGGCAAAGGCCTCGTTCAGCTCGAAGGTGGTCAGGTCCGCGAAGGTCCTGCCCGCCTTGGCGAGCGCCCGCCGCACCGCCTGGACCGGGCCGAGGCCGAAGAGCTGCGGCTCGATGCCGGTGACGGCGGAGGCGCGGATCCGGGCGAGGGGCTCGCGGCCCGTCGCCCGCAGTCCTTCCTCGTCGACGAGAAGGAGCGCCGCCGCCCCGTCGTTGAGCGGTGAGGAGCTGCCCGCCGTCACCGTTCCGTCCTTGCGGAACGACGGCTTCAGCTTGGCGAGCGCCTCCATGGACGTCGAGTCGCGGATGCATTCGTCGCGCGGCAGCTCCACACCCCCGTACGCGACGACTTCACCGTCGTACAGCCCCTTTCCCCAGGCCTCGGCGGCCTTCTGATGGCTTGCGAGGGCGAAGGCGTCCTGCTGCTCGCGGGTGATGTGGTGCTTGTCGGCGATGAGTTCGGCGCCCTCACCGAGCTGGACGGTCCACTGCGCCGGCATACGCGGGTTCGTCATGCGCCAGCCCAGCGTCGTCGAGTGGAGCTCCTGGTGGCCCGCGGGGAAGGCCCGTTCGGGCTTCTGCAGCACCCAGGGTGCGCGGGACATCGACTCGACGCCGCCCGCGATCGCGATCGACGCGTCGCCCAGGGCGATGGCGCGGGCAGCCTGGATGACGGCTTCAAGTCCCGAGCCGCAGAGACGGTTGACGGTGACGCCGGGGACGGTGACGGGCAGACCGGCGAGAAGGACGGCCATGCGGGCGACGTCGCGGTTGTCCTCGCCCGCGCCGTTGGCGTCACCGAGGACGACGTCGTCGATACGGGCCGGGTCGAGCTCCGGGGCACGGTCCACGAGCGCCTTGACGACATGCGCGGCGAGGTCGTCGGGACGTACGGAGGAGAGCGCGCCCCCGAACTTGCCGATCGGGGTGCGGACGGCGTCGACGATGTAGACGTCGCGGATGCTCATCGGAACTCTCCCAGGCTTGGCCGTGCCTACAGCGTTGTTCACATGGTGAACCAACGTTCACCATTGGCCCAGTGCCCGAGTCTCTGCCGGGCGTCGGCCCATGTCAACGGCCACTGTCGCGACCCAGCGAGGCACCCACGGGCACCCACGGGCACCCACGAGGCGCGGGTATCAGGGCGTCGCCGCCCGCTCGGCGGAGTGGTCGCAGTCAGCGGTCCGCCACGTCGACGACTCGCACGGAGAGTCCGTAGTCCAGCTCCGACCCGTCGATGAGCAGCGCCTCGACCGTACGCGTCTCAGGGTCGATGTCGGCCTCCACGCCCTCGCCCGCATAGCGCGGATAGCCGGAGGACCCGTGCCGGCCCGTGGCCTCCACGACAGCGGAGCGGATGGCGCTCTTGGCCAGGGAAGCGGCATCGCGGCCCTCGATGTGCTCGGGCACCACCAGGATCTCGAAGCGCTGCGGGTCAGTACTCATGCAAGTGACGCTAGACACGCACCGCCCGGCCCGCATGTCGTCACCGGCGACCGCCGCATCTCGATTTCGCCGCAGACCGGGGCCGCCGGACCGAGGCGCGCCGGGTCAGCTGGACTCGCGGTGAAGCGCCAGCGCCCGCATCAGGCCGTGCCGCTCCGGCTCCGCGCCCGGGTCGCGTACGGCGCGGTCGACGAGTTCGGCCAGCCGCTGACCGGTCACCATGTCGATCTGCACGGTGCTCAGCCGGGGCCGCAGCAGTCTGCCGAGCAGCAGATCGTCGGCGCCCACCACCGCGGTCTCGCCAGGGACTTGAATGCCCGCGTCATGGAGCGCGCGCATGAGCAACATGGCGTACTCGTCGTTGTACGCGTAGACCGCGTCGAGGCCGAGTCCGCGCCAGCGGGCGGCGAGCTCCGCCGCCGACTCCTCGTCGTAGAACAGGGGAAGCGGCTCGATCCGGGCGCCGGTGCCCGCCGCGGCCCGCCGGGCGCCCTCCAGGCGGGGCTCGGAGAAGAGCTCCAGGCCCGGCTCCTGCGGCATGACCACGCCGATGGCGCACCGGCCGCGCCCGACCAGGTGGGTCACCGCGCAGCTGCCGATCTCGCTCTGGTCCATGACGAGGGAGTGCGCGCCATGGACGCGGTGCCGGCCGAGGGTTATGACGGCTTTCGCGCCGGAGCGCTTGAGGACGTCGACGCCGTGCGGGGTGAGCGCGACGTCGCCGAGCGAGACGACCGCGACGGGGCGCAGCTCGGCCCAGGCCCGGGCGGCCTCGTCGCCGTCGAGGCCGAGGCTGCCGTACTGCACGACGGTGTAGTCGAGGCGGCGCAGCGCCCACTGGAGCTCGTTGAAGAAGCGACTGTAGAGCGGGCCGACCGGGATACGAGCGGTGGGCAGCAGCACCATCCGGGTGTGCCCGGCGCGCAGACTCCGGGCCGCGGCGTGGGGCACATAGCCGAGTTCCTCTGCGGCCTCGCGAACGCGCCGGCGGGTGGGCTCGCTGATGCGTACGGCCGAGGTGTTGTTGAGCACGTACGAGACGGTGGCTCGCGAGACTCCAGCCAGCCTGGCGACGTCGGCGCTGGTCGGAACGGGGCGTTCTGCGGACTGCTTGGGTGTCTGACTCATCGCTCTCGGCATCCTTCCAGAGCAGTTCCGCCCGGGATCCGGAGGATGGCCTGAAACGAATGCCGGCCGGTGCTCCCCAGCAGATGCCGACCGGAGGGCTGGATCTGAGGGGCTCCCCCGTCCTACCGTGAGCCGGTGACGATCTCCCCCCGTGCATCCGGTGTGCCGAGCGCCTTCGACGGCCCCTCCTACCTGCCCGGCAGCAGCGGTCCTGCCGCCACCACCGAGGCCGACCCTGTCGAGGTGGGCCCGGTCCGCACCTCGTACGCCCCGGACCGCGACGGCGATCCCGACCCCGGCGAAATCGTCTGGACGTGGGTGCCGTTCGAGGAGAACGACGGGCGGGGCAAGGACCGTCCGGTCCTGGTGGTGGCCCGCGAGGAGATAGGCACGCTGCTCGCCGTGCAGCTCTCCAGCAAGCGTCACGACCACGACCGCGAGTGGGTGCCGATCGGAGTCGGGCCGTGGGACCGGGCCGGACGCGAATCATGGGTCGACCTCGACCGGGTGCTGCGGGTGCACGAGGACGGCATGCGCCGCGAGGCCTGCGCGCTCGACCGGCCCCGCTTCGACGTGGTCGTGCAGCGGCTGCGGGAACGCTACGGGTGGAGCTGACCGCACCACCGGAGCTGCCGCTGCGCCCCCTGACTGCGGGTGACGACGGCAGGCCGGGACGCGGTGCGTGACGACCCGATCGGTGTAGCAGCGCCGCGGTCGGCGCGGTGGTGGTCATAGAACGTTGAAACGGGCCACTACCTGGCCTTCGACGGCCGGATGGCGGAGATCGGGCGGGAGCCGACCGCCGCGCCGGCGAGCGCGAGGAGGTACGGCCCCCGAGGGCCGTGGAGATCCTGCTCCCGCCCGTGACCTCGAAGGACGCCTACCGGTCGCGCCCACGTCAAGCGAATTTCTTACATCCCGCTGACATCACGAGCACTCTTGTGCGAACCGGCGGGCGTGGCTTTAGGTTGGCAGAGTGCTTCGCGACTGGAGGAGCAGATCATGCACCCACCCGATGCCGGCGACTTCGGCCGGCCGATCGACCTGGATGAAGCGGAGGACCTGCTTCGATGTATTTGCTTCAAGAACGGCCCGCCCCGCACCGTCGGCGTGGAGGTCGAATGGCTCATTCATGAGCTGGAGCGGCCCGAGCGCCCCGTCCCCACCGACCGCCTCATCGCGGCCCACGACCAGGTTCGTTCACTACAACTGAAATCGGCCCTCACTTTCGAGCCGGGCGGCCAGCTGGAGCTCAGCTCTCCTCCCGCCGCCTCCCTGATGGAGTGCATCGACTCCACCGCCGCCGATCTGGACGCCGTACGCACCGCGCTCCGCCCGGCAGGCCTCACTCTCACCGGACTCGGCCTCGACCCCTGGCATCCCCCGCGCCGACTGCTCCACGAACCCCGCTACGACGCCATGGAGGCGTATCTGGACCGGACAGGTCCGGCCGGCCGCGCCATGATGTGCAGCTCCGCCTCCATCCAGGTGTGCCTGGACGCGGGCGCCGAGGAGCCGGGACCCCTCGGGTACGGCAGACGCTGGCAGCTCGCGCATCTGCTGGGCGCGGTGCTGATGGCGGC
Organism: Streptomyces sp. NPDC002870; assembly: GCF_042888505.1. Lineage (NCBI taxonomy): Bacteria > Bacillati > Actinomycetota > Actinomycetes > Kitasatosporales > Streptomycetaceae > Streptomyces > Streptomyces sp. NPDC002870. The sequence continues at coordinate 257,291 of NZ_JBIAPW010000005.1, read as the reverse complement.
GTTCGCCAACTCGCCTGCCCAGGAGGGGCGTTACACCGGCTGGCGGTCGACCCGGCAGGGCGTGTGGGCCGCGCTCGACGACATACGGCCCGTGTCGCCGCCGCTGGACCAGGAGCCGCGCTCCGCCTGGACCGCCCATGCGCTGGACGCCCCGGTGATGTGCGTCCGGACCGCCGAGGGGCCGTGGGACCTGCCCGACGGCCTCACCTTCCGCCAGTGGCTGTGCTCGGGGAATTCGCGCCGGCCGACCCGGGAGGACCTCGACTACCACCTGACCACCCTGTTTCCGCCCGTAAGGCCGCGTGGCCATCTCGAACTGCGCATGATCGATGCCCAGTCCGGCGAGGACGGCTGGCTGGTGCCGCTCGCCGTCGCCACCGCCTTGTTCGACGACTCCGAGGCGGCGGAGACCGTCTATCGCGCCGTCAAACCACTGGCGGAGTACGCCGGTTCGCTGCCCGCGCCGCGCAATCCGCTCTGGGTCAACGCCGCCCGGCACGGGCTGGCCGATCCCGAGCTGCACGCGTCGGCCGTGACCTGTTTCGCCGTCGCCCTGGAAGCACTCCCCCGCATCGGCGCGTCCGACGCCGTGCTGGAAGCCGTCGCCGCATTCAATGAGCGCCATGTCCTGCGGGGCCGATGTCCCGCCGACGATCTGCGCCTCCCCTCCCTCGGGAAGGAACTGAGCACATGACCGAAGACCTCCGGCGCCGCGCCCTCGATGCGCTGACCGCCGCCCGAGAGCGTACCGCCACGCTCACCTCGTGCGTCGACGACCATGAGCTGACCGCCCAGCACTCTCCGCTGATGTCCCCGCTGGTCTGGGACCTGGCCCACATCGGCAACCAGGAGGAGCAGTGGCTGTGGCGCACCGTCGCCGGGCGTGAGGCGCTGCGGCCCGAGATCGACTCCGTCTACGACGCCTTCGAGCATCCGCGTGCCCTGCGGCCCACGCTGCCGCTGCTCGACCCTGCCGAAGCACGCGTGTACGCATCCGACGTACGGGGACGGGTACTCGACATCCTCGACCGCACCCCGCTGGAGGGCGGCCCGCTGGTCGACGCCGCCTTCGCCTTCGGGATGATCGCCCAGCACGAGCAGCAGCACGACGAGACGATGCTCATCACCCACCAGCTGCGCAAGGGCCCGGCCGCGCTCACCGCCCCCGAGCCGCCGGCCGGCAGCGCACGGGGCCTGCCTGCCGAGGTACTGGTCCCGGGTGGCCCGTTCACCATGGGCACGTCGACCGAACCGTGGGCGCTGGACAACGAACGGCCCGCGCACCAGCGCGTCGTGCCGCCGTTCCTCATCGACACGGTGCCGGTGACCTGCGGCGCGTACCAGACCTTCATCGAGGACGGCGGCTATGCGGACCGCCGCTGGTGGGCGGCCGAGGGCTGGGAACAGATCCACCAACACGACATCGGCGCACCGCTGTTCTGGCGGCGCGAGGGCGGGCAGTGGCTGCGCCGCCGCTTCGGGGTGACGGAGCCGGTGCCCGCCGACGAGCCGGTGCTGCATGTGAGCTGGTACGAAGCCGATGCATACGCCCGCTGGGCGGGGCGGCGGCTGCCCACCGAGGCCGAGTGGGAGAAGGCAGCCCGCCACGATCCCGGCTCGGGCCGCTCCCGCCGCTTCCCGTGGGGCGACGAGGATCCGGCACAGGCGCACGCCAACCTCGGGCAGCGCCATCTGCGGCCCGCCCCGGTGGGCAGCTATCCGGAGGGTGAATCGCCGCTCGGCGTACGGCAGTTGATCGGCGATGTGTGGGAGTGGACGTCGAGTGACTTCCTGCCCTACCCGGGCTTCGCGGCCTTCCCCTACCGGGAGTACTCCGAGGTGTTCTTCGGCAGCGAGCACAAGGTGCTGCGCGGCGGTTCGTTCGCCGTCGACGCGGTGGCCTGCCGCGGCACGTTCCGCAACTGGGACCTGCCGGTGCGCCGGCAGATCTTCGCCGGGTTCCGCACGGCTCGGGACGCGGCGCCCGGGGAGGCGTCGTGAGCGCGTCGGCGGCGCGCCCCACGCCGCTGCCGGGGCGCCGCCGGCTCCGCCGAGGAGGCGAGCGCTGATGTGCCGCCACATCGCCTTCCTCGGACCCGAACTGCCGCTCGGGCAGCTGCTGGTCGAGCCCGCCCACGGCCTGTTCCGGCAGTCCTGGGCGCCGCGTCACCAGCGGTTCGGAACCGTCAACGCCGACGGATTCGGCGTCGGCTGGTACGCCGAGGGCGATCCGGTGCCCGCCAGGTACCGGCGGCCGGGCCCCATCTGGGCGGATCTCTCCTTCGCCGATCTGGCCCGGGTGGTCCGCAGCGGGGCCGTGCTCGCGGCCGTCCGCGACGCCACCGTGGCCGGCGCGGACGGTGAGGCGGCGGCCGCGCCGTACACCGCCGGGCCCTGGCTGTTCAGCCACAACGGCGCGGTCAGGGGCTGGCCGGGCACGCTTGCTCCGCTCGCGCTGTCGCTGCCCGCCGCCGAGCTGCTGTCGCTGGAGGCGCGCTGCGACTCCGCGCTGCTGTGGGCGCTGGTGCTGCACCGGCTGCGCGACGGCGACGAGCTGGGCCAGGCGCTGGCCGAGACGGTCCGCGAGGCCGCCGAGGCTGCGCCGGGATCCCGGCTCAATCTGCTCCTCACCGACGGCGAGACGATCGCGGCGACGGCGTGGGGCGACACCCTCTGGCATCTCGCCGAGCCCGGCCGCCGAACGGTCGTGGCCTCCGAGCCGTACGACGACGATCCCCACTGGCGCGAGGTTCCCGACCACACCCTGCTGGCCGCGACCCGCACCGATGTCCTGCTGACCCCGCTCAAGGAGCCCACTGCGTGAGCCCGTTCCTGCTGACCCGCACCCTGCCCGAGGACGCCACGGACGCCGCTCTGCGCGCCGATGTGCTGCACGGGCTGACCCGTACGCCCAAGGAACTGCCGCCCAAGTGGTTCTACGACGCCCGAGGCAGCGAGCTCTTCGAGGAGATCACCCGGCTGCCGGAGTACTACCCGACCCGTGCCGAGCGGGAGATCCTCGCCGCCCGCGCTCCCGAGATCGCCGCCGCGACCGGTGCGCGCACCCTGGTGGAGCTGGGCTCTGGATCCTCCGAGAAGACCCGGCATCTGCTGGACGACCTGCCCGCGCTGGTCAGCTATGTGCCGGTCGATGTGAGCGAGAGCGCGCTGACCGGTGCGGCCGAGGGGCTGCTCGCCGAGCGTCCCGGGCTGAATGTCCACGCTCTGATCGCCGACTTCACCCGCGGTCTCGCGCTCCCCGGCACGCCGGGACCGCGGCTGGTCGCGTTCCTCGGCGGCACCATCGGCAATCTGCTGCCCGAGGAGCGCGCGGTGTTCCTGCGTTCCGTGCGGTCGCTGCTGGACCCCGGCGACGCGCTGCTGCTGGGGACGGATCTGGTGAAGGACGAGGCCGTCCTGGTCAGGGCGTACGACGACGCGTCGGGGGTGACGGCCGCGTTCAACAAGAACGTGCTGTCCGTCATCGCCCGGGAGCTGGGCGCGGACGTCGACCCGGACGACTTCGATCATGTGGCTGTGTGGAACCGGGAGCAGGAGTGGATCGAGATGCGGCTGCGGGCGCGCTCCACGCTGACCGTGAAGATCCCCGAGCTGGATCTGGTGGTGTCCTTCGAAGCGGGCGAGGAGATGCGTACGGAGGTGTCGGCGAAGTTCCGTCAGGAGGGCGTGCGAAGGGAACTGGCGGCTGCTGAGCTTGAGTTGACGAGGTGGTGGACGGACACGGAGGGCAGGTTCGCGCTGTCCCTCTCGACGGCCAGCTGAGCGGCGCGGGCCAGTGAGCGGCGGTCGGGGTGGCTCCCCGCGGGGATGGGCGGCAGCAGCCGGATCTCCGCGGTGAGCCCGCCGGCCGCCACGACCCGCCACAGGGACGCGGTCAGCGAGTCCTCCCCGACGAACGCGGCCGCTCCGGTGGGCAGATAGTTGATGCGTACGGGCTGGACGACGGCGTCGGCATCCAGCGCGGCCTGGAAGACGGCGTGCCGGAAGCGGCCCTGGGCGCGGCCGCACCAGGTGGAGCCCTCGGGGAAAGCGATGATGCGAGCGCCGCTGCCCAGCGCGGACGCCATCTCGCGGACGGTGGCGGGCAGCGTACGGATCCGGTCGCGCTCCAGGAAGAGGGTGCCACCCCGGGCGGCGAGCGGCCCGAGCACCGGCCAGCGCCGGACCTCACTCTTGGCCAGCATCCGCCCGGGCAGGGCCGCCGCGATCATCGGTATGTCCAGCCAGGAGATGTGGTTGGCGACGACGAGGGACCCACGGGGGCCGTGCGGCCGGCCCACGACCCGTATCCGTACGCCGAAGGCGCGTACCACCGCACGCGCCCAGCAGCGGGTCATGGCGTCCCGCACCCGGGTGCCGAGGAAGGCACCGAGCAGTGCGGCCGCGGGTGCGAGGAGCAGACCGGCGAGCACGGTGAGCGCCCCGGCCAGCAGCCGGGCGGCGGCCATGAACGCGCCGGCCGCCGGCCCGTGGTGTGTCGCGCAGCCCCCCGGGGTGCAGGGGGCGCTGGGCAGCCAGACGCTCATCGCACGGGGGCGAGGGAGAGGAAGTGCCGCAGGTAGCGGGGGTTGGTGCGGCGCAGCGAGAGCAGCACGTACAGGTCCGCGACGCCGAAGTCGGGGTCGTGGGCGGGCGCGCCGCACACCCAGGCGCCGAGCCGCAGATAGCCGCGGAGCAGGGCGGGCAGCTCGGTGCGGCCTTCGGGGCGGGTGACGGAGTCGGGGTTCCAGAGCTTGTGCGGGGTGACCCAGTACTCCTCGGGGGCGAGGTTCTTCGCCTTCACGGTGTCCCACGTGGCGGCCGCGAGGGTGCCGCCGTCCGCGAGCGGGATGGAGCAGCAGCCGGCCAGCCAGGTGTGGCCGGTGCGGGTCATGTAGCGGGCGAGCCCGGCCCAGATGAGGGCGATGACAGCGCCGTTGCGGTGCAGCGGGTGAACGCAGGAGCGGCCGACCTCGACGAGGTCGTCGCGGATGGGGGCCAGGCGGGTGAGGTCGAACTCGGTCTCGGAGTAGAGCCGGCCCGCCACCTTGGCGCGCTCGGGCGGCAGCACCCGGTAGGTGCCGACGACGTCGCCGGACTCCGCCTCGCGCACAAGGATGTGGTCGCAGTACGCGTCGAAGGCGTCGATGTCCAGACCCGGCTCCGGGCTCTCGAGCCTGGCGCCCATCTCACCGGCGAACACCAGGTGGCGCAGGCGCTGTGCGGCCCGCACGTCGTCCTGGTCCCGGGCGAGGGAGACGACGTAGCGCGGCTGGTCGCCCTCGGCGAACGGCGTGGGGGAGGGCGCCGGTGCCGAGAACTGCGCGGGGAGGGAAGCGGTGGCTGGGGCGGGGACGACTGTTGGCGATGCGGGCATGACGCTCTCCTGTGCCGGACGGAAGGGGACGGACCGCGGGTGCGGCGGCCCGGCTCCTTACTTCTTCCGTGGTCGGCTGGATTCGACATGACCGCACGGCGGAGAGTGGATGTGCGACGGCTGAATGCCGGGGAATGCGTGCCGTGACAGAGCACAGAGGGTAGCGGGAGCGGACGGCACAGTGAGGTGCGAGGGCCTCGGTGATCCGCGCGGACGCGATCCGCGCCGCGCGCCCGGGCTCCTTGCCCTGCAGAACGGCCGTCATATAGGGGGACGGGTCAGGTCCCCGAGGGCGTACGCCTGGCATGTTCGGGCACCACGCGGGCGTCGCGGGCAAGGGTGTCGAGGAAGGCGGTGGTGAGCGGGTCGGGGTGGGGGCGGGTGTAGGCGGTGGGCAGGCGGCGCACCGGGGGGTCAGGGTGCAGCAGGCGCCCACCGAAGCCCGGCGGGACGATGTTCGCCGGGACCAGGGCGCGGCCGAGCCCGGCGGCGGCGAGCAGGGGGGCGGCCGCGGTCTGCTCGGTGCGTACGGCCGTACGAGGCTGGAATCCGGCCGCGGCGCAGGCCTGGTCGAGGACTTCGGCGAGGCCGTTGCCCGGGGCGTAGTGCACCCAGTCGCGGTCCGCGAGCGCCGCGAGCGCCACCCGGCCGGGCTCGCCGGTGGCGGCCGGGTCGTCGTCGGCGACGACCACCACGAACTCCTCCGTTCCCAGCTCCCGTACGGGACCGTCCCACGAGCGCGGCGCGGGCCCGACAGCGAGGTCGGCCCGGCCCGCGGTCATCGCGTCGACGAGGGCCTCGGTGTGGGCGCCACCGCCGTCGAGTCCGACGGCACGGCGGGCGGCGGTGCGGGCCCGCTCGGCGTCGGCGAGGGCGGCGCGGGCGTGCGGCAGCATGGCACGGCCCATCGGCGTGAGCCGGACAGCGCGCGGCAGGCGTTCGAGCAAGGGGCCGCCGGTATCCCGTTCCAGCGCGCGGACCTGGTGGGACAGGGCGGGCTGGGAGACGTGCAGCAGCTCGGCCGCGCGGGTGAAGGATCCGGTGTCGACGACGGTGACCAGGTATTCGAGCTGCCGGAGGGTTGCCATGACCAAAGGCTATGGCAGCGGTAGAAGGCAAGCCCTGGGCATATGACTGGAGGCCACGGAGCACCTGGCCGACCGGGACGCGAATGGGCTCGCCCTCCCTGCGCAGCCGTCCGTCTTCGACCAGTTGGCCCCACGGCTGCGGCCGGCCCGCCGGAGATCCCGCACGCCTGCCCGAATGGACCAACCGCCTTGCCTCACCGTTGAGATGGGCGTCGGGTCCGGTGGAGAGAGTGGCGAGTCAGAGCCTCTATTGTGGTGCCATGTCCACCCCTGAGCTGATCCGCATCGTCTCCCGCGACTCGCCCATGGCGCTCGCCCAGGTGGAGCGGGTGCGCACCGAACTGGCCGCGCTCCACCCCGGCATCCGCACCGAGGTCGTACCGGTCAAGACGACCGGGGACAAGTGGATGGGCGATCTCTCCCTGGTCGAGGGGAAGGGCGCGTTCACCAAGGAGGTGGACGCCGCCCTGCTCGCCGGCGAGGCGGACCTCGCCGTGCACTGCGTCAAGGACGTGCCCGCCGACCGGCCGCTGCCCGCCGGCACGGTCTTCGCCGCCTTCCTCAAGCGCGACGACATCCGCGACGCCCTCATCCATCCCGCGGGACTCACTCTCGACGAGCTCCCGGCCGGGACGCGGATCGGCACCTCCTCCGTACGCCGCAGGGCCCAGCTCGCCGCCTCCCACCCGCAACTCGAGTGCGTACCGATGCGCGGCAACGCCAACCGCCGTCTGGACAAGCTCGCCCGCGGCGAGGCCGACGCGCTGCTGCTGGCCGTCTCCGGCCTGGAGCGCATCGGCCGCACGGACGTGGTCGCCGAGGTCCTCGCGCCCGAGGTGATGTGCCCGCCGATCGGCGCGGGCATCCTGGCCCTGCAGTGCCGCGAGGACGACACCGACGTGATCGACATCGTCAGCGGCCTCGGTGACCCGGACACCCACCGCGAGGCCACGGCGGAACGTATGTTCCTGCACGTTCTGCAGGGTCACTGCAACAGCCCGATCGCCGGTTACGCCAAGGCCGAACGCAGCGGCGATCTCTCCCTGCGCGCCTGCGTGTTCACGCCCGACGGCAAGACGGTCCTCAACGCGCACGAGTGGGCCGGCCCCCTCGACCCGGCCACGCTCGGCACCTCCGTGGCCGTCACCCTCCTGCGCCAGGGCGCACGAGACTTGATCGACTCCATCGCACACTGAACGCCGAGGCCGCGCAGAGCCCGGCCTCAGGCGGATCTCTCCCGGTGCTCCCCTGCCTCGCCCGGCCGCTCGCGCGGCACCAGGGTCGGGTTGACGTTGTCGAGCACGGTGTCGCGGTCGATCACGACGCGGGCCACGTCGTCCCGGCTCGGCACCTCGTACATCACATTGAGCAGGACCTCTTCGAGGATCGCCCGGGCCGCCCGGGCTCCGGTACGGCGGAGCAGGGCCTGTTCGGCGATCGCGCCGACGGCCTCATCGGTGAACTCCAGCTCGACGCCGTCGAGTTCGAGGAGCCTCTGGTACTGCTTGATCAGCGCGTTGCGCGGCTCGGTGAGGATCCGCGTCAGAGCCGTACGGTCGAGCGGCCGGACACTGGACACCATCGGAAGCCGGCCGACGAACTCCGGGATCAGCCCGAACTTCAGCAGGTCCTCGGGCATCACCTCGGCGAAGGCGTCCCGGTCCGTCCGCTCCTGTGCGGTGGGGATCGTTGCGGTGAACCCGATGCCCTTGCGCGCGGACCGCTGCTCGACGATCCGCTCAAGACCGGCGAACGCCCCGCCGACGATGAACAGCACATTGCCCGTGTCGATCTGGATGAACTCCTGGTGCGGGTGCTTGCGTCCGCCCTGCGGCGGGACCGAGGCCGTCGTGCCCTCCAGCATCTTCAGCAGCGCCTGCTGGACGCCCTCGCCGGAGACGTCCCGGCTGATCGAGGGGTTCTCGCTCTTACGGGCGACCTTGTCGATCTCGTCGATGTAGATGATCCCGGTCTCGGCCTTCGCGACGTCGTAGTCGGCCGCCTGGATCAGCTTCAGCAGGATGTTCTCGACGTCCTCCCCGACGTACCCCGCCTCCGTCAGCGCCGTCGCGTCGGCGATCGCGAACGGTACGTCGAGCATCCGGGCGAGCGTCTGGACGAGGTAGGTCTTGCCGCAGCCGGTCGGGCCGATCAGCAGGATGTTGGACTTGCCGAGTTCGACCGGCTCGTCCTGCGCGCGCCGCGACGTGCCGCCGCCCTGGGACCGGATGCGTTTGTAGTGGTTGTAGACCGCGACCGAGAGAGTCCTCTTGGCGCTCTCCTGCCCGATGACGTACTGCTCGAGGAACGCGAAGATCTCACGCGGCTTCGGCAGTTCCTCCCACGGCACCTGAGAGGGCTCGCTCCGCTCCTCGTCGATGAGCTCGTTGCAGAGCCCGACGCACTCGTCGCAGATGCACAGCCGGCCGGGGCCCGCGATGAGTCTGCTGACCTGCTTCTGGTTCTTCCCGCAGAACGTGCATGCCGGCACGGAGCCGCCGTCACCGATGCTTGTCACTCGGAAGCGTCCCCTCACCGGTACGAGTTGCAATGTCCGGACCATATGACGTCACCATCTGAATGGCGACGGTATCTTGACCCGCGACGGACGGCAACACGGCGATGAGTGAGGGGTAATGGGCCGGCTCAGCAGAGCGGAGTTGCAGCAGCTCAACCGCGCCAAGGTGCTCGCCGCCGCCAGGGACGAGTTCGCCGGGCGCGGCTTCCGGGACGCCAAGGTGGACGGCATCGCCGAGCGCGCCGGGCTGACTCGCGGCGCGGTGTACTCCAACTTCCCCGGCAAGCGAGCCCTTTACTTCGCGGTTCTGGCCGACCTCGCCGAGCGCGCGCCCAAGCCGCAGGCTCCGGAGGCTGTGGTTCGGGACAGCGTGCCCGTCAGCGTGCCCGTACCGTCGCGTCCGGAGCCGGACAGCACGGTCTTTGAGGCGCTCGGCGCGTTCGCCCGCGCCTGGGTCGCCCGGCTGCCGCTCGCCGGGACCGGCACCGACGCTGACGCTGACGACGGCGAGAATCGCGGCTCGGCCCGGCTCGGCATGCACCTGATGCCCGAGATCATCGCCGACGAATCGATGCGCCGCCCGTTCGGGCAGCTGCTGAAACTGGACGCGATCCTCCTCGGGCTGGCCCTGGAGCGGCTGCGACCGCACGACGCGCCGCAAGGCCGTCTGGTGCGCGTTGCGGAGGCCGCCCTCACGACCCTGTACGGCGCGACCCAACTGGCCGACGCCGCGCCCGGGTTCATCGATCCCTTCAACGTCGTCAGGGCCTGCGAGCAGCTGGCGGGCCTCGATCTCGACGACGCATGGCCGCTGCCGTACCTCCCCTACATCGCGCACGCGCGCACGGCCGATGAGCCGTGGGGCCCGCCGCGGGCGGTGGACGCGCTGCGCGGCGAGGCCGCGCGGCTCACTGACGACGGCGTGGTGGGCATCCTCGGGCTGCACCGCCTCGAAGCCGCCGAGGAGTTGGTGCGGGCCGCACCGCCCGGCGCGACGGTCACCGCCGTTCTGGTCACTGCCAACCCCGGCGAGCTGGCACCCCTGGCACGGCTGAGCGTCGCCGGTCTCCGCGCGTGCCTGCGCCAGGCCTTCCCGGCGTCGGCATGGCCGCGCCTTCAGGTGGTGTGCGACGAGTCGGGCGCCCTCGCCGCAGCGGCCGGCGTGCCCGCCGTGAGCGACGCGACCGAGGCCGCCGTCCGTGTCGAAGCCGGCCGGATCGTCGCCCGCGCGGACGGCCGCGGCGCGTGCCACGCGGCGGCGTCGGCCGGTGCCGCTGACGACCGTCCGGCTCCCGACGTCTCGCGGACTGCCCCTTGGTGGGGCACGGTGGAGTGAACGCATCGAGAGGAGTGCGACACATATGTCACATCACACCTACCGGGTCACCGAGATCGTCGGCACCTCCCACGAGGGCGTCGACGACGCCATCCGCAACGGCATCAGCCGTGCGTCCCAGACCCTGCGGGGACTCGACTGGTTCGAGGTGACGCAGGTCCGCGGGAATATCCTCGAGGGGCAGATCGAGCACTACCAGGTCGGCCTCAAGGTCGGTTTCCGGCTCGACGACGGCGAGTGACCGCCGGACCCATACGACCCCACCAGGCCCGTACGACCACCGGCCCGTACGACCACCGGCCCGTACGACCCCGGGACGTACGACCACCGGGACGGTACGGCCACCAGGCCCGGCCCGGCGCGTACGACGGATCAGGTGCGGCCCTCCCGTCCCTGCGCGTCCTTCATCGCCTCGGACCTGTCGGCCGCCCATCCGGCCCGTACGACCCGGAAGCCGGCCCGCTCGGCGTCGTCGCACACCAACTGGTCGTCGTCCACCAGCATCCGGATCTCCCGGTCGCGGCCCAGCCGCCACAGGATCTCCAGCTTCGTCGTGCGGGCGGGCCGGCGGTCGTCGTTACGCCGCATGAACACCCTGCCCTCGGGCAGTCCCTGCTCGGCCAGCCAGGTCAGAGTGTCCCTGCGGCACCGCTCCGGCCTGCCCGTGAGGTACATGACGTGGCACTCCTCGGCCGCCTGCAGGCACATCTCGATGCCCTTCGCCAGCGGCGGGTCGTCGGGGGCAGCCGCGAAGAAGGCGTCCCAGTCACGCGGTTTGCGCTCCAGGAAGCGCTGCCGGTGCCCGGAGTCGGCGAGCGTACCGTCCAGGTCGAATATGGCCAGTGGCCTGCTGTTTCGCGTCACAGCGCCACCCTAGGCAAGGCCGGGGGAATCCTGCTGCGGTGAGCGTGTTGAACTGGGTGTGAGCTCAGTGATCGCGTCCACCCGGCTGTCCGTACTCGACCGTTCCCGCACCCGCGAGGGGCACGACGGGCCCGCCGCCCTGCGCGACACGGTTCGTCTCGCGCAGGAGCTGGAGGCGCTCGGCTATCACCGCTTCTGGGTGTCCGAGCACCACAGCGTGCCCGGAGTGGCCGGTTCGGCGCCGACCGTGCTCGCGGCGGCCGTCGCGGCCGCGACCTCGGCCATCCGCGTCGGCACCGGCGGCGTGATGCTGCCGAACCATCAACCGCTGGTCGTCGCCGAGCAGTTCGGGGTGCTCGAATCGCTCTTCCCCGGCCGGATCGACATGGGGCTCGGCCGTTCGGTGGGGTTCACGGACGGGATTCGCAGGGCGCTTGGCCGGGACAAGAAGGACGCCGAGGACTTCGCCGGGCAGCTGGAGGAGCTGCTGGGCTGGTTCACGGGTGAGCAGAGGGCGCATCCGCAGGTGCACGCCCGCCCTGCGGAGGGCCTGCGCGTACCGCCGTATCTCCTGGCGACCGGTGAGGGCGCGCAGATCGCGGGCGCGGCCGGAGTGCCGCTGGTCATCGGCGACATACGGGGTCGCGAGCGGATGCTGGCGTCCGTCGACCGCTACCGGCGGGACTTCCGGCCGTCATCCTGGTCAGAGCAGCCGTATGTGGTCGTCTCGGGCACGGTCATGGTCGCCGCCACAGAGGCGGAGGCCCGCCGGCTGCTGATGCCGGAGGCGTGGGCGCAGGCGTACTCCCGGACGCACGGTGTGTTCCCACCGCTCGCGCCGCCGGAGCGGATCGAGGAGCTGACGATGACCGAGAAGGAGCGCGGGTTCTACGAGTCCGGGCTGCGCGGGCATATCGCCGGAACGGAGGAGCAGGTCGCGGATGCGCTGGAGGCCGTGGTGAAGGACAGCGGCGCGGACGAGGTGCTGGTCACGAGCAGTACGTATGACCGTGCGGCGCTGCTGGACTCCTTCCGCCGGCTCGCCGGGATCGCGGGGCTGACCAGCGACGCCGACCCGACGGCAATGCGGGGCTGACCAGCTATGCGGACCCGACGGGACTGCGAGGCCGACCAGCGCCCCGGCGCCCGCCCGGGTTGCCCTGCGCCGGCAAGGTGTGGCGCAGGGCAGAACGCGTCAGGCCACCGTGTCGTAGGTGTAGTGGCGTGTGTGGTCCAGCATGTCGGCCGGCGTCACGTCGTTCCACGGACGCATGGTGTCGCGCAGATCCACGACGTTCGGTGTGCCGGCGGCCGGGAGGTACGTCGAGCCGGGGTGGCGTGCCTGCCAATCGGCCCAGAGCTTGTCTATGAAGGCGTGGTGCAGCCAGAACACCGGGTCGTTCGGGGAGGCTCCGGTGGTCATCTGGCCGCCGACCCAGACATGTACCCGGTTGTGCAGGTTGACGCCGCGCCAGCCTTCGAGGTGGTTGCGGAAGCCGTCCGACGCGCTGTTCCACGGCGGAGCGTCATAGGTGGACATGGCGAGTACGGAGTCGACCTCGGCACGGGTCGGCAGCTGCCGCCCGCCGGCGCCGAGAGCCCGGCGCAGATAGCCGCGCCCGTCCACGCCCGCGGTCACCCTCCATGTGCCGGAGGCGAGGGCGAACGGGCCGTCCATCACCTGCCCGTCCCTCGCGCGGCCGGTTCCGCCGAGGAAGTCCGCCGCCCAGAGTGAGGAACCGGCCGTGCGGTCAGCCGTCCAGTCCCAGTAGGGCAGTGCCACGGTCGGGTCGACGGCCTGGAGTTGCTGTTCGAACTGTATGAGGAACCTGCGGTGCCAGGGCAGGAAGGAGGGCGAACGGTGGCCGACCCGGTCGCCGTTGTCCGTGTCGCTCATGATGAAGGAGTTGTGGGTGGTGACGAAGGTGTCGTACTGCCCGGTGCGCTTGAGTTCGAGCAGCGCGTCGACGAAGCGCCGCTTCTCGGTGGCGGTGAGCTGGGCCTGGTTCTTGCGTACGGTCATGGCGGTGCTCCCGGATCAGGCGAGGACGAGGGGGACGAGGTCGGCGCCCTGGAGTTCCCGTACGGCGGCGCGGGCCACGGCGCGGGGGGTGGCGAACGTCTCGTAGTGGTTGACGACGCTGATCCAGGTGCCGTCGGCGTTCCGCATCACATGCAGTTCGTCGCCGTCTATCCGCACGCGGTATCCCCCGCCGTGGTGTCCGCCGCCGTGGTGTCCGCCGTTGTGCGAGGCCGCCGCACCCTGAATGCGGCGGCCCAGGAAGACCTCGTCGAACGCCGCCGGGTCGGAGGCCTTCGGGGCGGACGCATCGGCCCGCGAGGGGCCGGCGACGACGAGATCGGCTACCGCGAGTCCGGCGAGGGCGCTAGCGGCGGCGCCCAGGGCGCGTCGGCGGGTGAGTTCAGGCATGGCAATCCCCAGAGATGGCAGTGGTTCGGTGGGGCACGGGCGGAGGTCAGCCCGCCCGTGCCCTCGCCATGCCTACCGGCACACCTGAACGCCGGGGAAATCTCCGGGAATTGGTTGGCTGCTATGCGGACATGTCGCTATACACAGTGCAGAGTTGAACAAAGTTGATCTTATTGTCCGCACGCCCGGCGGCCGCTCCAGACGCAAATCCTGCGGCCGATGTAGCAGTTGTGTGAATACTTTGTTGCGTGGGCCCGGAAAAGGTGGTCGTCCTCACACCGCAAAGCTGTCCTGAATCTCGCGGCCCCCATGCCGCACGGAAGGCCTCAGCGGCGCACCTTCCGGGTGGCCCGCAGCCACTCCTTGTTCATGGCCGAGATGGACGGCAGCGGAATGCCCTTGGGACAGGCCGTCGCGCATGCGCCGGTCAGCGTGCAGCCACCGAAGCCCTCCTCGTCCATCGTCGCGACCATGTCGAGCACCCGCGTCTCGCGCTCGGGCGCGCCCTGCGGCAGCACATTGAGGTGGTTGACCTTCGCCGAGGTGAAGAGCATCGCTGAGCCGTTGGGGCAGGCCGCGACGCAGGCGCCGCAACCGATGCACTCGGCGTGCTCGAAGGCGAAGTCGGCGTCCGGCTTGGCCACGGGCGTCGCGTGCGCCTCGGGAGCGGCTCCGGTGGGGGCGGTGATGTAGCCGCCGGCCTGGATGATCCGGTCGAAGGCGCTGCGGTCGACCACCAGGTCCTTCACCACCGGGAAGGCGGAGGCGCGCCACGGCTCGACGTCGATGGTGTCGCCGTCCTTGAAGGACCGCATATGGAGCTGGCAGGTGGTGGTGCGCTCCGGGCCGTGGGCGTCGCCGTTGATGACCAGGCTGCACGCTCCGCAGATGCCCTCACGGCAGTCATGGTCGAAGGCGACGGGGTCCTCTCCGCGCAGGATGAGTTCCTCGTTGAGGGTGTCGAGCATCTCCAGGAACGACATGTCCTGGGAGATCCCGTCCACCTCGTAGGTGACCATGACACCGGGTGCGTCGGCGTTCTTCTGCCGCCAGACGCGCAGTTCGAGCTTCATGCGTAGCTCCGCTGGGTGGGGTGGACGTACTCGAAGACGAGGTCTTCCTTGTGCAGGACGGGCGCCGCGCCCGCTCCCGTGAACTCCCAGGCAGCGGCGTACGAGAACTCCTCGTCCTTCCGCGCGGCTTCGCCGTCCGGGGTCTGGGACTCCTCACGGAAGTGGCCGCCGCAGGACTCGGTGCGGTGCAGTGCGTCGAGGCACATCAGCTCGGCGAGCTCCAGATAGTCGACGATGCGGTTGGCCTTCTCCAGCGACTGGTTGAACTCTTGGCCGGTGCCCGGCACCTTGACGCGGCGCCAGAACTCCTGACGGATCTGCGGGATGCGGCCGAGCGCCTTGCGCATGCCCTCGTCCGTGCGCGCCATTCCGCAGAACTCCCACATGAGTTCCCCCAGTTCGCGGTGGAAGGAGTCGGGGGTGCGGTCACCGTCCACCGCGAGCAGCCGGCTCAGCCGGTCCTCGGTCTCGGCGAGCACCTGTGTCACCGCGGGGTGCGAGGCGTCGACACTCCGCGGGTTCGGGTTGCGGGCAAGATAGTCGCTGATCGTGGAGGGCAGTACGAAGTACCCGTCAGCCAGACCCTGCATCAGCGCGGACGCGCCCAGCCGGTTCGCGCCGTGGTCCGAGAAGTTGGCCTCGCCGATCGCGAAGAGACCCGGGACGGTGGTCTGGAGGTCGTAGTCGACCCACAGTCCGCCCATCGTGTAGTGCACGGCGGGGTAGATCCGCATCGGGACTTCGTACGGGTTCTCGGCGGTGATCCGCTCGTACATGTCGAAGAGGTTGCCGTACTTCTCCTCGACCTTCTCCCGACCCATCCGCCGGATCGCGTCGGCGAAGTCCAGATAGACACCCTGCCCGCCGGGGCCGACGCCGCGGCCCTCGTCGCAGACGTTCTTCGCGGCCCGCGATGCGATGTCGCGCGGGACGAGGTTCCCGAAGGACGGGTAGATCCGCTCCAGGTAGTAGTCGCGCTCGTCCTCGGGGATCTCATTGGGTGGCCGCTTCTCGCCACGCGCCTTCGGCACCCAGATACGGCCGTCATTGCGCAGCGATTCGCTCATCAGGGTCAGCTTGGACTGGTGGTCGCCGGTGCGCGGGATGCAGGTGGGGTGGATCTGGGTGAAGCAGGGGTTGGCGAAGTACGCGCCGCGCCGGTGGGCGCGCCAGATGGCTGTGGCGTTGGAGTTCATGGCGTTCGTCGACAGATAGAAGACGTTGCCGTAACCGCCGGATGCCAGCACCACGGCGTCCGCGACGTGGCTGGAGATCTCCCCGGTGACCAGATCGCGGGCGACGATGCCGCGCGCCCGCCCGTCGACGACGATCAGATCGAGCATCTCGGTGCGGGCGTGCAGGGTCACAGAGCCGGCCGCGATCTGCTTCGACAGCGCCTGGTAGGCCCCGAGCAGGAGCTGCTGTCCCGTCTGGCCGCGGGCGTAGAAGGTACGGGAGACCTGGACGCCGCCGAAGGAGCGGGTGTCGAGCAGGCCGCCGTACTCGCGGGCGAAGGGCACGCCCTGCGCCACGCACTGGTCGATGATCTCCACCGAGATCTGGGCGAGCCGGTGGACGTTCGACTCGCGGGCGCGGAAGTCGCCGCCCTTGACCGTGTCGTAGAAGAGGCGGTGGATCGAGTCGCCGTCGTTGCGGTAGTTCTTCGCGGCGTTGATCCCGCCCTGGGCGGCGATGGAGTGAGCGCGGCGCGGCGAGTCCTGGTAGCAGAACTGCTCGACGTGGTAGCCCTGTTCGGCGAGTGTCGCGCCGGCCGCGCCGCCCGCGAGACCGGTGCCGACAACGATGACGGTGTGCTTGCGGCGGTTGGCCGGGTTGACCAGCCTGGCCTCGAAGCGCCGGCGGTCCCAGCGCTCGGCGACGGGCCCTTCGGGGGCCTTGGTGTCGGCGATCGGCGCGCCGGTCCCGTAAGCCGTGTAGTCGGTGCAGTCGTTCATGTCAGCTCACCACTCCGGTCATGACGGCGACGGGCACGGAGACGAAGCCCGCGGTCAGCACCACCGCGAGGATGTCGGCGAGCGACTTGAGCGCGCGGTCGCGGGCGGCGTTGCCGACGCCGAGGGTCTGGGCGGCGCTGAAGAATCCGTGCCGGACGTGCAGACCGACGGCGAGCATCGCGACGATGTAGATGACGTTGCCGTACCAGGTGGAGAAGGTCGCGACGACGTTCTCGTACGGATGGCCGGGCTGGGCGTTCTCGTTGACGGTGAGCGTTGTCAGGTCGAGCAGATGCCAGACGATGAACAGCGCGACGATGATGCCGCCCCATCGCATGGTGCGGGTGGCGTAGCTCGCGCGCCGCCGCTTGTGCGCGTACGGAGTCGGCCGGGCCTTCAGGTCACGGCGGCTGAGCTGGTACGCCGAGACCGCGTGGGCCACAACGGCCGCGAGCAGCACCACGCGGACGATCCAGAGCGCCCACTCGTAGTGCAGGACGGGCTCGCCCATGGTGCGCAGCCAGTGGCCGTAGGCGTTGAACTCCTCCGGGCCGAAGAAGACCTTGAGGTTGCCCATCACATGCGCGACCAGATAGCCGAGCATGATCAGCCCGCTCACGGCCATGACCGCCTTCTTGCCGACCGTCGATCCCCAGAAGGTGCGCGTGGGGGGCGGTTTTCGATCCGTCCGTGTTGCCAGAGCCATACGAGGAACGCTAGGTCCGATGGGCTCCAGAGGTCCAAGACATGATCCGGCTCATCTCCATAGGCATGCCCTATCGTAAATCTTATGCAGTTCCAGCAGCTCCTCTACTTCGTGGCGGTGGCCGAGACCCGGCACTTCACGCATGCCGCCGAGCGTGTTCATGTCTCCCAGCCGTCGCTCTCCCAACAGGTCCGGGCGCTGGAGAAGGAGCTCGGGGCCGAGCTGTTCAGCCGGGCCCGCGGCAATATCGCGCTCACGGACGCGGGCGAGGCGCTGCTGCCGCTGGCCCGGCGCATCCTCGCCGACGCCGACACCGCCCGGCACGAGGTGCAGGAGCTGGTCCAGCTGCGCCGTGGCCGGGTCAGGCTCGGCGCGACGCCCAGTCTCTGCACCGGCCTGCTCCCGGATGTGCTGCGCGCCTTCCACGATCTGCATCCGGGCGTCCAGCTGCTCATCGAGGAGAGCGGTTCGCACGATCTTGTACGGGAGCTGGCGCGCGGCTCCCTCGACCTGGCCCTGATCGTGCTGCCGCTGCCGCCCGCATCGCCGGCGTTGACGACCGTGGAGCTGCTGCGGGAGGACCTGGTCGTGGTGTCTCCCCCGGAGCTTCGCCTGGGAGGTGCCCCCACGGCTGCCGCGCCGCGCCGGCCGGTGCGGATCGCCGACCTGCGCGACCAGCCGCTGGTGATGTTCCGGCACGGCTACGACCTGCGCGAGCTGACGGTCGCCGCGTGCCGCGCGGAGGGTTTCGAGCCGAGCTTCACCGTGGAGGGCGGCGAGATGGACGCGGTGCTCGGTTTCGTACGGGCGGGGCTCGGCGTCGCGGTGGTGCCGAGCATGGTGGCCGAGCGGGCGGGCCGCGATCTCCAGGTCACGCCGCTGGCCAGGCCGGGGCTGCAGCGTACGATCGCGCTCGCCCACCGCAGCGACGTGGCACCGCCGCGCGCCGCGCGTGAACTGCAGCGGGTGCTGCTGAACACGCGGGCCGCCGTGCTCTAGCTCCGGGGCTCCGCCCCGGGCCCCGCGCCTCGAACGCCGGCGAGGCTGAATTTTTCGGGGTCCGGGGCGAAGAGCCCCGACTACCGGACGGCCCCGGTCACACCGCGTCGGCCAGCGACAGGGCGTGCAGTTTGTCCGGCGGGCCAGGCCGGGCGTAGTACCAGCCCTGCGCGGTGTCGCAGCCGAGCTCCCGCAGCTGTTCCGCCTGGACGCCCGTCTCCACGCCCTCGACCGTGACCGCCAGCTGAAGGCTGTGCGCCAGCGAGACGATCCCTTCGACGATCTTGAGGTCGACGGGGTCGGCCGGGTGGCGCTGCATTCCCTGGGTGAAGGACCGGTCCAGCTTGAGCACGCTGACCGGCAGCCGGCGCAGATTGGCAAGGTTGGAGTAGCCCGTGCCGAAGTCGTCCAGCGCTATGTCCACGCCCATCTCGGCGAGTTGCCGCAGCGGCTTGAGCAGATCCTCGTCGGCGCCGATCAGGGCGGACTCGGTGACCTCCAGGCAGAGCGCGCCCGGTTCGAGGCCGGAGCGCTCCAGGACGTCGACCGTGTCGGTGACCAGACCCGGGTGGTGCAGCTGGGCGGGTGAGAGGTTCACGTTGATCCGCAGCGGGCCGCCGTCGGAGTGCCGCTCCTGCCAGTACCTGGCCTGGCGTACGGCCTCCTGGAGCACCCAGCGGCCCAGCGGCACGATCAGCCCGGTGTGCTCGGCGAGCGGTATGAACTGGTCCGGCCCGAGCACGCCGTGCTGCGGGTGGCACCAGCGCACCAGTGCCTCCGCGCCGTGCACGCTCCCGTCGCCCAGGTGCACCAGCGGCTGGTACTCGATGAAGAACTCACCGCGCTCCAGCGCCGCGGGCAGCGCCGTGGTCAGACCGTGCCGGGTGATGGCCCGGGCGTCCGCCTCGGGGTCGGCGAGCTCGAAGCGGTTGCCGCCCGCGGACTTGGCCCGGTACATGGTGATGTCGGCGCTGCGCAGCACCTCGGCCGTGGTGCGCTCGCCGGCCGGACCCTCGACGATGCCGATGCTCCCGCGGACGCTGAATTCCCGGCCGTCGACGCAGATGGGCGATCCGAGCACGGTGAGGATACGGGTGGCCAGTTCGTCGACTTCGCGCTGGGTGTCGGGGCCGGTCGTCAGCGCCACGAACTCGTCGCCGCCGAGGCGGGCGACCATCTCGCCCGGCGCGGTGGCGCAGCTCTGCAGCCGGTCCGCGACCTCCACCAGGAGCCGGTCCCCCGCCGCATGTCCCAGGCTGTCGTTGATCGCCTTGAACCCGTCGAGGTCGAGGTAGCACAGGCCGAAGCGGGCGCCGTCGCCGGCGGAGAGCGCCTTCTCCAACCGTTCGAAGAACAGCGTGCGGTTGGGCAGTCCGGTCAGCGCGTCGTGCGTGGCCTCGTAGCGCAGCCGCAGATTGAGCAGCCGGCGCTCGGTGGTGTCCTCCATCAGCGCCAGCTGGTACTCCGGCAGACCCTCGGCGTCTCGCAGCAGAGAGACCGTCAGATTGGTCCAGAGCACGGTGCCGTCGTTGCGGTAGAACGGCTTCTCCACCCGGAAGTGTTCGCGCTCGCCGCGCACCAGTTCCCGGTACAACTCCCAGACATGCGGCCGGTCTTCGGGATGCGCCCAGTCGGTCACCTTCCTGCCGCGCACATGGTGCTCGAGCCCGCCGAACATCCGCGTCAAGGTGTCGTTGACCTCGAGCACATTGCCCTCGAGGTCGGCGATCCCGATTCCGATCGCGGCCCCCTCGAACACCGCGCTGAAACGAGCCTCGGTGGCGTGCAGCGCCTGCATCGCGTCGCTGCGGGCCAGCAACGAGGAGCGGGCGATGGCCTCCTGCTCGGCCAGTGTGCGCTCACGCAGCCCCTGGGCGAAGCCGGCGGCCAGCGCGTGCTGCAGCTTGGCGCAGCGGGCCCGGCTCTCCTCGGCAGTCTGCTCGGGAGCACCGCTGCCGCAGTACAGCACCAGGTACGCGTCGATGACGCCGAGCGTGCGGCTGAGCGCCTCGGGGTCCGTGCAGTGTGCCTCGACGAGGGCGGATCCGACCCGCTGCGCGACCTGTGGGTCGAAGGGGCGGGCGTGCAGGGAGAGGCTCAACTCCCGGGCCAGCGGCAGCAGATGCTCTTCGACCTCGGGCCGGGTCAGCGACGTGGCCGTCACCGGGAAGATGGCCCGGCTCCAGATCGTCGCGAATCTGCGGAGTCTGTCCTCCAGGCCGTCCGGGTCCACCGCGGAACCCGCCGCCTGCGACGGCGCCATCACGCCTTGCGCCCCACCCCGGCGAAGCCAGCGAAGGCATATGGGTCCTCCTGCTCGGCGGGGGTGTGGGGCCGCCAGAGCGGCATGGACACCAGGCCGGGCTCGACCATCTCGTACCCCTCGAAGAACCGCGCGATCTCCCCGCGCGAGCGCATGACCAGCGGGTTGCGTATGTTCTGGTAGACGTCGACGGCGCCGCTCGCCTGTTCCTCGGGCACCGGGATTCCTTCGTACGAGGCGTGGGTGACGATGATGAGACTGCCGGGCGCGAGCGCGTCGCGCAGCTGGGCGACGGCGCTCTGCGGGTCGTCCTCGTTCTCGAGGAAATGCAGTACGGCGACGAGGAGCAGTGCCACCGGCCGCTCCAGGTCGAGCAGTTCGGTGGTCTCGGGGCTGTCGAGTATCTGCTGCGGCTTGCGAAGGTCGGCGGAGACGACGACGGCCTGCTCGTTGCCGTCCAGCACGGCTCGGCTGTGCGAGACGGCGACCGGGTCGTGGTCGACGTACACGACCCGCGATTCGGCGCTGGCCTTCTGTGCCACTTCATGAACATTGCCGAAGGTCGGAATGCCGGAGCCGATGTCGAGGAACTGCGTAACGCCCTCGCTCACCGCGTAATTCACCGCTCGGCGCATGAACGCCCGGTTCGCCTGCATGATCTTGGGGAGGCCCGGCATGAACTCCATGGCCCTGCGGGCGGCTTCCCGGTCGACTTCGAAATTGTGCGAGCCGCCCAGGTAGTAGTCATAAATGCGGGACACGCTCGGCACCGATATGTCGATGCCCTGCGGGGCCCAGGCGGGACGCTCCATCGATGTCTCCAACAAGTCGCCACGGGGGAGTTCGGCCATGTCCATGGCCAGTGTTCGAGCCGAGGCTACTGATCGCCCGCCAAGAGAGCGAGCCCAAACGGAAATTAGCGGTCCGTTCTTGGTCACACGCCGACGTTACACAGCAGCCGGCCCGCCATCACGCGGGGGGCGTGAGACGGGCCGGCCCGGGCCGGGCGCGCGGCGTGGGGACTACTTGGGCGCTCCGACCAGCTTGCCCTGGGGAGATACCGCGTACCAGGTGCCGCCAACGCCCTGACCGTTGGTGTCACCGGCCTTGGCGTCGCCCGAGAAGGTGTAGATCGGCCAGCAGTCGATGGTCTGCTGCTTGATTCCGTCGGGACGGCTGAAGGTGACAAAGCCCTTCTTGAGGATTCCCTCGGCGTCGTTCTTGTCCACGGGGTCGACAACCGGCCACTTCTTGAGGCAATCGCCGGTGCAGGCCGTCTTCATGGGCCAGGCCGAGTCCTTCTTGAACCGGTAGACCGTCATTCCGTTCTTGTCGACGACGATCTCGCCGAGCTTGGGGTCCTTGCGGACCGAGAGTCCGGCCAGGTCGGCGCCGCCGCCCGCTTCCTCACCGGCTCCAGCACCGTCGCCGTAGTCCCCGCCGGAGCCGGCACCGGCACCGGCACCGGCACCCGCGCCACCGCCGGCCTTCTTGCCGTCGGGGGCGGCGGCGAACCAAGTGCCGCCCACGCCCTGGCCCTTGGCGTCGCCGGGCTTGGCGTCCTTGGCATAGCGGTACATCGGCCAGCCGTCGATAGTGAGCTGCTTGGAGCCGTCGGCCCTGGTCACCTCGCCGATCAGTGAGGCATCGGTGCCCGGGGCGGCGGAGGCGCCGCCGGCGGCCACGACGGGCCATGTCTTCGCGCACTCGCCTTCGCAATTGGACTTCGGCGGGCTGGCGGTGTCCTTGTCGAAGCGGTAAAGCGTGAAGCCGGCGCTGTCGGTCACGACCTTGCCGAGCTCCTTGCTGTCCCAGACGGCCAGTTGGCCGGCGGGCTTGGCGGCCGCCTGGTCGGCGGCGCCGGCGCCGTAGTCCGAGCCATAGCCGCCGTCCGCGGGCTGCTGCGCCGGGTTGGCCGCGCCTACCGCCTGACCATTGGGGTTCTCAGTGCCTTTGTCCTGACCGCACGCCGTCGTCAGCGCGAGTACGGCCGCTGCAGTCACCGCGAGCGAGGCGTTCCGCCAGGTGTTCATGTCCACTCCCGTAGTCCATCGAGCTTGCCTCGGCGCCCAGGTGCGCCGCTCATGGCCCTAGGTACGGACAGCGGGGCGCGATGTGTTCAACGCGTGCGAAAAAATCTTCCTCAGTCGCAGTCGCGAATCGTCGAAATCCCCTTCCACCAGGGGAATTCATCCCAAGACGGAATGGCTTGATTCAACCGAACCATTGGCTCCGTCAGTCACTCGGACAACTGAACCGGTCGAGTGCTCCGCGTACCTGTGCTCGCATCGAGGCGCTGCCCTTGTGCCCCGAGTCGTCGACCACGACGAGTTCGGCGTCGGGCCATGCGCGAGTCAGTTCCCAGGCAGTGTCGAGCGGGCTGCTCAGATCCAGTCGGCCGTGGAAGAGGACGCCGGGAATTCCCTTGAGCCGACCGGCGTCGCGCAGCAGGGCACCCTCTTCCAACCAGGCGCCGTGCGCGAAGTAATGAGAGGCGATCCGTACGAGCGCCAGTCGCGCTGCCGAGGGTCGGCCGCTGTAGGGACTCGGCCCGCCCTGGGGTTCCAGGGACAGTACGGCGTCCTCCCAGCGGCACCATTCGGCGGCGGCCCGCTCCCGTACGCGAGCGTCGGGGTCCGCCATCAGGCGCGCGTAGGCGGCTACGAGATCTCCCTCGCGGTCCCCCTCGGGAACACCGGACCTGAAGCGCTCGTGCTGCTCGGGGAAGAACCGTCCGACCCCGCCGTAGAGCCAGTCGATCTCCGACCGCCGGGTAGTGGTGACCCCATTGACGACGATCTGGGACACCCGCCGCGGATGCCGCTCGGCGTACGCGAGGAGCAGCGTCGAACCCCAGGATCCGCCGAAGAGCAGCCAGCGCTCGATGCCGAGGTGCTCACGCAGCCGTTCCATGTCGGCGAGGAGATGGCCGGTGGTGTTGTGGGTCAGGTCCGCCGCGGGATCGGCGGCGTGCGGCGTACTGCGGCCGCAGCCGCGCTGGTCGAAGAGGACGACGCGGTAGCGGTCCGGGTCGAAGTAGCTACGGACACCCGTGGAGCACCCGGAGCCCGGACCGCCGTGGACGACGAGGGCAGGCTTGCCGTCAGGGTTGCCGCAGACCTCCCAGTGGACCAGATGGCCGTCGCCGGCATCGAGCATCCCCTGTTCGTACGGCTCGATCGGCGGATACAGCTCGGACATCCTTGCGCTCCTTGCCTGCACGGACGGCTTCCGTCCCCAGTGCACCCGGTCGGTCGTACGCTCGCCGGCACGCAGCCG
Source organism: Streptomyces sp. NPDC002870 (assembly GCF_042888505.1). NCBI lineage: Bacteria > Bacillati > Actinomycetota > Actinomycetes > Kitasatosporales > Streptomycetaceae > Streptomyces > Streptomyces sp. NPDC002870. The sequence continues at coordinate 233,402 of NZ_JBIAPW010000005.1, read as the reverse complement.
CGGCTTCACCCGGCAGCGGAAAACGACATCGTGACACGCCCCGGCGATGGGCCGCACGGGGGACATGGATAACCCATTCGCGCGACAGCGATCGCGGGGAGTAACAGCCCCTCTTAGCGTTTCGGTCATCGAGGTGCATTCTCTGCCTTTTGTGGAAATCCGTTCCGCAGCTGCTCCTCGGAGACCCGGAGGAATGTCCATGCGTGCGATACGTGTCGCATCCGCCGCTCTGCTGGGAGTGGCCTCATTCACGCTGACCGCCCCCACCGCGGCCGCAGCCGACAACCAGGTGACGTCACCCGTCTTCAGCGTCAGCCCTTCGACCGTCGCGCCGGGCGGGCGCGTCACTCTGTCCGCCAGCGGATGCAACACCACGGCCACCGCCGCTTCCGGGGTCTTCGACACCGTCACCATCCGACCGGGCTCCTCCACCACGGCCGTCGTCGACACGGACGCCAGAGTCGGCGCGCAGTACTCGGTCCAGTTCAACTGCCCCGGGCAGGGGACCGGATCGTTCAACCTCACGATCGCGGGCGGAAGGTCCACTCCGACCATTGGCAGCACCGCCACCGCCACCGCGCCCGGGCCCGCCAGGGGCGGGCTCGGCGGCAGCATCGGCGGGCTCAACGGCGGGCAGCTCGTGGCCGGCACCGCACTGGTCGTGGTCGCGGCCACCGCCACCATCTTCGTCGTCCGCAGGCGGGCGGAGGGCCGCCGGCACTGAGAGCTTTGCCCGTACCCCTCTTGATACGCCCGTCGCCCCGAGTCCTGGACCTGGACTCGGGGCGACGGGCGTATCAACCTGACCGGGACGTTCAGCCGCTCAGGCGTCAGTGCCGACCATACGGCGGCGACGGACAATGAAGAGACTGCCGCCGACGGCCGCGCTGAGCACCAGCCCGGCGCCGATCGCCATCTCGGTGGAGCTGGGGCCGACGGAGCCGCCGAGACCGCCGAGCGCGCCCCTGCCTGCGAGCACGGTGAACTGTTGGGTCGCCACCGCCACGCTGTCACCACACCTGACCGCCAGGTTGTACAGACCCGGTGCCGCGTCGTTGTGGATCCGCGCGATGGCTGTGCGGTTCGCGGAGAGGTTGGTCTGCGGGAAGGCGTTGGACGTGACCGTGCCGCCGCGGGTGCAGCCCTGGACCGTGAGCGTCAGGGAGCCGCCCTGGTGTACGGATTGCGGGTTGAGGACGACGCGGACGGCGCTGTTGCCCCCCAGGACGCCTGCCAGGCCGCCCAGGCCGTTGTTGTCGCGACCGTTGCCGCCCTGGCCGTTGTTGTCACGGCCGTTCCCGCCCTGGCCGTTGTTGTCACGGCCGTTCCCGCCCTGGCCGTTGTTGTCACGGCCGTTGTTGTCGCCACCGTTGCCACCCTGGCCGTTGTTGTCACGGCCGTTGTTGTCGCCACCGTTCCCGCCCTGGCCGTTGTTGTCGCGACCGTTGTCTCCCTGGCCGTTCCCCCCTTGACCGTTGTTGTCGCGACCGTTCCCCCCTTGACCGTTGTCGCCCTGACCGTTGCCGCCCTGACCGTTCCCGTTCCCGTTCCCGTTCTCACCCCGGCCGTTGTCGCCCTGACCGTTCCCTCCTTGACCGTTGTCTCCGCGACCGTTGTCCCCCTGGCCGTTGCCGCCCTGGCCGTTCCCGTTCTCACCCCGGCCGTTGTCGCCCTGGCCGTTCCCACCCCGGCCGTTATCTCCCCGGCCGTTCCCCCCTTGACCGTTATCTCCGCGACCGTTATCTCCCTGACCGTTGCCGCCCCGACCATTGTCTCTGTGACCGTTGTCTCCCTGAACGTTCCCACCCAGGTCGTTCCTCCCTAGACCATCCCCTCCCTGACCGATCACCCCTAGGTTTTGACCGATATCCCCTACACCGACGTCTGCACCGACGTCTGGACCGACGTCACCGCCCGCCGCGGCAAGCGGGGCAGTGAGCGCGACGGCCGCGATGGCGGCCGCGGCCACTGCGAGAGAGCGTGTCGAACGCATCGTAGAACCTCCTGTGGAAGACGCCCCAAAGCGGGCGCTCCGGGAAAATCGACGAGTACGTCTTCCATGACGAACACTCACTGGGGCGGACAAACGCCGCATTTCGACACTGGTCCACCCCAGTGAGGCGACACGCCGACGACGCGCCGGAGGATCTGATGGAGCTGCAGGTCACAGACCGTCAGAAATTTTTATACGGCTCATTGCTCGGATGGGGCATCGCCCATGCTCACCACCCGTTCGCCTCTCCCCCCTCGCCGCGTGGACAGAGCGCGCTTAGCGTGCTTACAGAGGCCACGAAGGGAGAACCATGGGCCTGCACCACGGCGACTCGGAGAAGAAGAGGCGCTCACCCTGGGGCGTGCTGGCCCTCGCCTTGCTCAGCGGAATCGCGATGATAAGGAATGGCGCGGACGTCTCCCTGGGACCGCCCCAGCCGGCCGCGGCCGCCTCGCTGGCCGGCCGTGCCCAGGGCGAGACGTTCATCCCACTCGCCCTCGAGCCGCTCGCGTACGCCCCGGTGGAACGGGTGCGGATTCCGGCGATCAACGTGGACGCTCCGGTCATGAACGTAGGCCTGGACCCGGAGGGCTGGATCGCAGCGCCGCCCGCGCACGACCCCAATATGGCGGGCTGGTACCAGAACGGCATCGCCCCGGGCCAGCGGGGCACGGCGGTCGTCGTAGGCCATGTGGACAACCTGTCAGGGCCCGCCGTCTTCTACGGCCTCGGCTCCGTCCAGAAGGGCCAGCACATCGAGGTGAGCCGCTTCGACGGCAAGACCGTGGTCTTCGAGGTGTACGGCGTCGAGGTGTTCGCCAAGGACAACTTCCCCGGCTCCCAGGTGTACGGCGACACAGGGCAGGCGGAGCTGCGGGTGATCACCTGTGGCGGCGGCTACTCCGAGGCGCACGGCTACGACGGGAACGTCGTCGTGTTCGCGCGGATGGTCAGGATCCACTGACCCCGGCCTTTGCGGGCAAGCCGCCGCGTGGCGGTCGAGCAGCCGCCGCGCGGTTCAGCGGCGCGGAACCGTGATGCGGTACCCGGCGTCGAGCAACTCGGGCAGATAGCTGCGCAGCGCGGCGACGCTCTGCGAGCGGTCGCCGCCCGCGTCGTGCGACAGGACGACGACGCCGGGTCCCGCGCCGTCCAGCACGCGGCGGACGATCGTCTTCGTGCCGGGCTCGGTCCAGTCCAGGGTGTCGACGGTCCATGCCAGCGGCTCCATTCCGAGCTTCGCGCCGATCTCGAAGGAGTGCTTGTTCCAGGCTCCGAACGGAGCCCGGTACCAGAGCGGCGGGGTGCCCAGCGTCTCTTCGATCACTTCGCTGGTACGGCCCAGCTCCTCGCGGATCCTGGACGGCGGCAGCTTCGGGATCAGCGGGTGCGACCAGGTGTGGTTGCCGACGACATGCCCGTCGTCGGCCATCTCACGGAGCAGATCGCGGTGGTCCGAGGCCATCTCGCCGCAGACGAAGAACATCGCGGGCACCTCGTACTTGCGCAGCGTCCTCAGGATGCCCGGCGTGTAGCGGGGGTCGGGGCCGTCGTCGAAGGTGAGCACCATGGTGCGACCGACCGCCGACATCTTCAGGAATGGCCGCTGGCGCACGGGTGGCATCGCCCGCCGGAATCTCGGCGGAGAGTACGCCGTCATGGGCTGCAGCCGGTAGGCCGATGCGTTGACCGGCCGGCGCGCGACCGCCCGGGGACCCGCTGCCGGGCGCGTGACCGGGGTCCTGGACCCTCGCTCGGTGAAGAGCAGCCCGGCGGTGGCGGCTGCGCCGAGGCAGGCGGCGATGCGCAGCACCGACCGACGCCCCGGGAGCATCTGATCCGTTTTCATGACCAACTGCTCGCACGGTCGGCGCCCCGGGCACCTCATCAACACCGGTGACGCAGGCGAAAGCACCCGATAGGAGCAGCGGAACCCCGATTCGGACCGTCAGCCGCGGCGCACCAGCGGGAAGGGCAGCGTCTCGCGGATGGTCAGTCCGGTGAGGAACATGACGAGCCGGTCGACTCCGATGCCGAGACCGCCGGTCGGCGGCATGGCGTACTCCAGCGCGTCCAGGAAGTCCTCGTCGATCTCCATGGCCTCGGGGTCGCCGCCGGCGGCGAGCAGCGACTGGGCGGTGAGCCTGCGCCGCTGCTCCACGGGGTCGGTCAACTCCGAGTAGGCGGTGCCCAGTTCCGTACCGAAAGCCACCAGGTCCCAGCGTTCGGCGAGCCGTGGGTCGCGGCGGTGCTGACGGGTGAGCGGGGAGACATCGGTCGGGAAGTCCTTGTAGAAGGTGGGCATCTTGGTCCGCTCCTCGACGAGGCGCTCGTACATTTCGAGCACCACATCCCCGCGGGTGTCGTCCGGGATGTGCGGGACGCCGGCCCGGTCGCAGAGCCGGCGCAGCACCGCCTCGTCGGTGTCGGCGTCGATCTCCTCGCCGAGCGCCTCGGACACCGCTTCGTACAGCGTCTTGACCGGCCAGGGGCCGGAGATGTCGTGGGCGACGAGCCTGCCGTCCGGGCCTGCCTTGTGCGCGATCGGGGCGCCGAAGGCAGCGGTGGCCGCGCCCTGGATCAGCTCGCGGGTCAGATCGAGCATCACGTCGTAGTCGGCGAAGGCCTGATAGGCCTCCAGCATCGTGAACTCGGGGTTGTGCTTGTAGGAGACTCCTTCGTTGCGGAAGGTGCGGCCCATCTCGAAGACCTTCTCCAGACCGCCCACGCACAGCCGCTTCAGATACAGCTCGGGCGCGATGCGCAGATACAGGTCGAGGTCGTAGGCGTTGATGTGAGTGGTGAAGGGGCGGGCGTTGGCGCCGCCGTGGATCTGCTGGAGCATCGGCGTCTCGACCTCGAGATAGCCGCGGTCCAGCAGGCCCTGGCGCAGCGCCTGGACGGCGGTGGATCGGTTGCGTACGACATCGCGCGCCTCGGGGCTCGCCACCAGGTCGAGATAGCGGCGGCGGACCCGGGCCTCGGGGTCGGCCAGTCCGTGCCGCTTGTCGGGCAGCGGGCGCAGGCATTTGCCGGTCAGCTGCCACTCGGTGACGAAGACGGAGAGCTCGCCCTTGTCGCTGGCGCCGATCTCGCCGCCGACGGTGATGTGGTCGCCGAGGTCGACGACGGAGGTGAAGTCCTTCAGGACGCCCTCCCCGCAGTCCTCGCGGGTGAGGGCGAGCTGGAGGTCGCCGGACCAGTCGCGCAGTACGGCGAAGACGACGCCGCCGAGGTCGCGTACGGCCATCACGCGCCCGGCTACGGTGGCCTTGCGGCCGGTGCGGGTGCCGGGTTCGGGCGCGGGGGTCACGGCCCGGATCTCGGCGAGAGTGTCGGTGCGCTGGGCGATGCCGACGGGATAGGGGTCAGTGCCGTTGGCGCGCAGCCGCTCCAGCTTGCGGTGGCGGATCCGCACCTGCTCGGGCAGCCGCTGCTCGCCCGCCGCGGCGGGCGAGTCCGGACCCACCAGGCCGAGCGAGTCGATGGACGGCAGCCCCTCGGTGGTGACGGGGGTGACCATTCCCCTCGGCCGTCCCTTGCCCCTCCCCCAGAGCTTGCGCAGGCTCGGTACGGAGACGAAGCCCTCGGCGATCCCGGAGGCCAGGCCCACGCGCGCGAGGGAGCCGGCATCGCCGTAGCAGAGGAAGCGCGGGTACCACTCGGGCTGGTACTTGACGTTGGACCGGTAAAGGGCTTCCAGCTGCCACCACTTGGAGAAGAAGAGGAGCAGCTTGCGCCAGATCCGCAGGACGGGGCCCGCGCCGATGCGGGCGCCCTCCTCGAAGGCGGAGCGGAAGACGGCGAAGTTGAGGGAGATCCGGCGGATGCCGACTCGGCGCACGTGGGCACAGAGCTCGGCGACCATGAACTCCATGACGCCGTTGGGCGCGGTGCGGTCACGGCGCATCAGGTCGAGCGAGATGCCGTCCCTGCCCCATGGCACGAAGGAGAGCAGGGCCACCAGATTGCCGCCCCCGTCGAGGGCCTCGACGAGCAGGCAGTCGCCGTCGGCCGGGTCGCCGAGGCGGTCGAGCGCCATGGAGAAGCCGCGTTCGGTCTCGGTGTCCCGCCAGGCGTCGGCCTTGTCGACGGTGCGCTGCATCTCCTCGTCACTCAGGGCGGAGTGACGGCGGATCCGGGTGGTGGCGCCGGTTCGCTGCACACGGTTCACGGCCTGCCGGGTGACCCGCATGTCGCGGCCGTTCAGGTCGAAGCGGCCGACGTTCAAGATCGCCTCGTCGCCGAGCTGGATCGCCCCGAGCCCGGAGCGGGCGAAGACCTTGGCGCCTTCCTCGGACGCGCCCATCACGGCGGGGGCCCAGGCGTAGCGTCTGGCGACGTCCAGCCAGGCCTCGATGGCGGGGGTCCACGCCCCCCTGTCGCCGACCGGATCGCCGCTGGCGAGGCAGACGCCTGCCTCGACGCGGTAGGTGACGGCGCCCTTGCCGTTGGGTGAGAAGACGACGGCCTTGTCGCGGCGGGTGGCGAAGTAGCCGAGCGAGTCCTGGGAGCCGTAGGCGCCGAGCAGGGCACGGATACGGGACTCCTCGTCGCCGTGCAGGGCGGCTTCCATGCGCTGCGAGCGAAACAGCGTCGCGGCCGCGCTGAGCAGGGCGATCGCGCCGAAGAGGCCGAGCAGGAAGAAGAGCGGTCGCGGCGGTAGGCCGTCGAATTCGTTGCTGGAGACCAGTCCGCCGAGCACCCGGTTGGCGGCCCACAGCAGCCGCTGGCCCCGGGGCAGCCCGCCCGGGAACAACTCGACAAGACCCCAGCCGACGAGGATTCCGGCGGCGAGCCCGAGAACCAGGACGAGGAGCGCGCGCCGCAGGGCCCCTCGCCGGGTCTCGGCGTAGAACTCCCCGCGGGCCATGACGAGCACCGCCAGGGCGATCGCGCACAGCACCAGACTGGGGATCCAGACCCAGTCCCTGTCGAAGATCAGTACCAGGACGTCGGTGATCAGCAGCAGGGCCAGATAGCCGACGACCAGCCACCAGGCGGCCTTCTTGCGGGCGCCGACGGCCGCGGCGAGCAGCAGCAGGAACGCGGCGTAGGCGAGGTTCGCGCTGACGGGGACAGTGACCCGGTCCAGGAAGAGGGCGACCGGGCGCAGCACATGCCGCAGCGGAGGGATCAGTGCGAGGACGACGCAGAACACGCCGAGTGCGCCGAAGAACATCGCGAATGCGCCCGGCACCCTGCTCAGCAAGCTGCCACGGGCGGGAGTCGGCTCCAGCACGGTGACACTCATGATCTGCACTCTAAAGAGGCCACCAGCGGGCCGCCTGTCGGGAGCGACTAGCCTCGTTGGTGTGACAGAGCAGCAGCCTCGGCAGCAACCGCAGCAGTTCGAACGCGGCACCGACGGCCCGAAGGTCATCGTGGTCGGCCTGGACGGTTCCGATTCCTCGCTGCGGGCGGCGGCGTACGCGGGCGGTCTCGCACGTCGGCAGAACGCCCTGCTCGCCATCGTGTACGTCCAGCCGGTGATGCCGGCGGGCGCGGCGTTCGGCGTCCCGGTCGGGGACGCGACCGGGGAGATCGCCGAGGAGCTGGTGGCCGAGATCCGGTCCGCCGCCGAGCGGGTCAAGGGGATCTGGGACGTCCGCTGGGAGTTCCACACCGTCCGCGGTGACCCGTACAGCGGACTGGTCACCGCGGCCGACGAGCTGAAGGCGGACGCTGTGGTGGTCGGGGCTTCGGAGTCGGCGGGGCACCGGATCGTCGGGTCGGTGGCGGTCCGTCTGGTGAAAGCCGGGCGCTGGCCGGTGACCGTCGTTCCGTAGCCGGTCGCCCCTGTGGGTGGGGCGCTGGCGGCTCATGGTGAGGCCGTCCTTGGCGGCCCCGCGGCCGAGGACCGCCTTGCGGATCGCCGCCTGGGCCTCGCGGTAGTCGTCCCGGTCGGCGGCGCGGCGCAGCGCGTCCGGCAGGCTGATGACGCGACTGGCTCTGGCGTCCATCCACTGCGGCACGAACTCCGCCTTCGTCACCGGCCAGCGCTCACCCGCCTCGGCAGGCGGTGAGAAGGTGAAACAGCCGAGGGAGCCCTGGTTGCCGCAGGGGTCGCTGCCACCGGAACGGCTGACCGCCGAACCGGCGATCTCGTCGCCCATGCCGTAGACGGTCCGCGCTGAGACGGAGCTGCCCGTTCCGATTGCTCCGGCTGACCGCTCACCGCACCATTCGTCGCTCCGTGCGACCGCTCGCCGAAGACAACCGTGCGTCATCTGTCCCTCCGCGCCCGGATGCGTTCGTATACGCCACGTGGAGCGATTCTGCACGAAGGGGTGTTGACAATGGCGACCGCGACCGCTTCAGCGACAACCGACGAGCGCGCCATGGTGGAGCTGCAGCGTGAACACGGCCCCGCTCTGTTCAGCTTTCTGCTCGGTCTGACCTATGGGGACCAGCAGCGCGCCGAGGATCTGCTGCAGGAGACGCTCGTACGGGCCTGGCAGCACCCCGAGGCGTTCGAAGGCCCTTACGAGTCGATGCGGCCCTGGCTCTTCACGGTCGGCCGCCGCCTCGCGATCGACGCCCGCCGATCCCGGCTGGCCCGTCCCACCGAGATCGGCGACGGGGTTCTGGCCACCACGCCGGACCCGGCGGACGTCACAGAGGCGGCCGTCGCCGCGCTCGACGTCCGGGCCGCCGTGGAGTCACTGACCCCCGAGCACCGCGCGGTGCTGGTGCAGATCTACTTCCACGGGCTGAGCGTCAACGAGGCCGCAGAAACGCTCGGGATACCGGCGGGGACGGTCAAGTCGCGTTCGTACTACGCACTGCGTGCGCTCGCCCGCTGCCTGCCTGGCTACGCGCGACCGCGCGCGAGGGCGGGCGCGGGCGCGGGCCGTCGCTGACGCCGCGCACCGGTCCGCCGCGCCGCTCGTCGCGCCCCTTCGACCGTTGGTCGCCGCTGCCGCGCCGGATCCGACAGCCGAGCCCGGGCAGTCACGCGCGCCCCGGATGTCCCGCCGGTTTCCCCGTCCCCCTCGGGTCACGGCCAAAGGGCGACCGTATGCGAAACCTCACGCTCAAGTTGAGTAAAGACGGGCTCCCAGCCGTGTCTCTCGGTGGAGGCTCTTCGTCGGGGCCGGCGCACGAAGCCGCCCAACGAAGTCGTCCGGGAGGAAGGTGGGAAGCGTGCGGCCCGAGAGTTCGAACGGCACCAGCGGAGGCGGGCTGGCAGTACCCATGGCGTGGCTCTGCGCCGAGTACATCGCCGACGAGATGCTGCGCACGGGCGCTCTCGTCGAGGGCGGCTCGCTCGAGTACCGGGCGGGCCGGGAGACGCTGGCGCTGACCATCTATCTGTGTGACAGCGCGGAAGAGCTCGCGGGCGTCCGGGTGGTCTCCCGCATCGACGAGTGGCTGTCTCTGACCTCCTACGGCCATCCCTGGCGTGAGTGGGTGGAGGAGCGGCTGGCCGCCCGGCGGCAGCGGGAGAGCGAACTGGGCGACGGCGCCGACCCGGATCTGGCCCTCGCGCTGGGCGCCTGGAGCTGGCTGCGGCAGACCGAGCTGCTCGCCGCCGATCTCGGCGAGGGCGGCGATCCGTGGCACTCGCCGAACCCGATGGACGCAGCCGTGGACGAGTACGCGCAGATATGGACACCGGCCTGGCAGTTGGGACTTCCGCTGAGCCATCTGGCCATCCATCTCTTCTGAAGAACGCGAGGGATGGCCGCCGGGAAAGCCTGGGCGGCGCGGAGCTGCCTCGCCCCGCGGCTGAGCTGCCGCACGGCGCGGGTGGCCCCCGGCCCGGCCAGCCGCAGATGCACCTCGGTCACCCGCAGATGCACCTCGGTCAGAGGAAGCCCGCTCACTCCGCGGACCGGCGGCCCGCCGAGGAGTGCACGCCCGCACGGTACTTGGGGATCCGGATCGTGATCTTCATGCCCGCGCCGACGCCAGTTTCGATGACGAGCCCGTGATCGTCCCCGTACACCTGGCGCAGCCGTTCGTCGACGTTGGACAGGCCGATGCCCGACGACGTCGTCCGCTCCCCCGCGAGGATCCCGCGCAGCACGTCCGGGTCCATGCCCACGCCGTCGTCCTCGATGGTCACCATCGCCTCTGCGCCGGCGTCCCGCGCCGCGATCGTGACGCGGCATTCGCTCTTCGAGTCCTCCAGACCGTGTTTGACGGCATTCTCGACGAGCGGCTGCAGACACAGGAACGGCAGCGTCACCGGTAGCACTTCCGGCGCGACCTGGAGGGTCACCTTGAGCCGGTCGCCGAAGCGGGCCCCGGCCAGCGCCAGGTACTGCTCGATGGAGCGCAGCTCGTCGGCGAGGTTGGTGAACTCTCCGTGCCTGCGAAAGGAGTAGCGGGTGAAGTCGGCGAATTCCAGGAGCAGTTCACGGGCGCGCTCGGGGTCGGTGCGGACGAAGGAAGCGATCGCGGCCAGCGAGTTGAAGATGAAGTGGGGCGATATCTGGGCGCGCAGCGCACGGATCTCCGCCTCGATGAGCCGGGTGCGGGACCGGTCGAGCTCGGCCAGTTCCAGCTGGACGGAGACCCAGCGGGCCACCTCGGTGGCGGCCCGCACCAGAACGGCCGACTCCCGCGAGCCGTAGGCGACGAGCGCGCCGAGCACGCCCTCCTCGCCGGTCAGCGGGGCGATCACGGCCCAGCGCAGCGGGCACTCCAGGTCCTCGCACTCGGTATGCACACTCTGACTGCGCCCGGAGTCCAGCATTTCGGCGACGCGCACCATCACGCGCTGCTCGTGGTGGTCGGCACCGGGACCGTCCCAGGCGAGGACGGATTCGCGGTCGGTGAGGCAGAGCGCCTCTGTGCCGAGCAGCGAGCGCAGCCGCCGGGCGGCCTTGCGTGCGGTGTCCTCGGTGAGGCCGGCCCGCAGTGGGGGCGCGGCGAGCGATGCGGTGTGCAGGGTGAGGAAGGTGGCCCGTTCGACGGGCGTGCCCAGGTCGAGGTCGGACTTGACGACGCGCCGTGCCGTCAGCCTGCCGAGCGCGATTCCGGCCGTGAGCAGTACCGCTCCGGCGGCTACGAGTGCGGCCATTCCCATCCCGGTCATCGTTCCGCTCCTTCGGGCTGCGGCCTGCCAGCGAGATCTTCCGGCAGGTGCAGCCGCGCGAGGATGGCGGTGGCGCCGGGAGGTATATGGCTCGGCGTGGCCAGCGAGACCAGCACCATGGTCAGGAAGCCGACGGGCACCGACCACACCGCGGGCCAGGCCATCAGGGTGTGCGCCCAACCCTCGGGCGCGAGGCCCGCGCGGGTGGCCATCACCGCGGTGAGCGCCGCCCCGCCGCCGACGACGAGCCCGGCGGCGGCGCCCGGCGGCGTGAGTCTTCGCCACCAGATGCCGAGCACCAGCAGCGGGCAGAAGGAGGACGCGGAGACGGCGAAGGCCAGCCCCACCGCGTCGGCGACGGGCACATTGGTGGCCACGACGCTGACGGCGAGCGGCACCGCCATGGCGAGGAGGGTCGCGAGGCGGAAGTACCGTACGCCGCGCGCGGGCAGCACATCCTGCGTGATGACGCCGGCGACGGACATGGTCAGTCCGGACGCGGTGGACAAGAACGCGGCGAACGCACCGCCCGCCAGCAGCGCCCCCAGCAGGTCCCCCGCTATTCCGCCGACCATCCGCTCCGGCAGCACGAGCACGGCCGCGTCCGCGTCCCCGGTAAGGGAGAGTTCGGGCGCGTAGATCCGCCCGAGCGCGCCGTAGACGGGCGGCAGCAGATAGAACGCGCCGATCAGCCCCAGGACGACGAGGGTGGTGCGCCGCGCGGCACGTCCGTTGGGGCTGGTGTAGAAGCGGACCGCGACATGCGGAAGCCCCATCGTGCCGAGGAAGGTGGCGAGGATCAGTCCGTACGTCGCGTACAGGTGATAGCCGTCCCGGCCGCCGGAGAGCGGCTGCGACCAGCTTGCCGGATCGGTGCCCGACGAGGCCGAGGCCCGTTGGGGCACTTCGGCGCCCTTCGGGAAGCCCAGAGTCGTCCCGGCCTCGATGCGGTGGGTGCCCTTGTCGAGAGTGACCTTCCGGTCCTCGTACCGTGTGTCGTCGACGTCGCCGGTGACGGTGAGGGTCAGCGGCCCGTCGAGATCGACGCGGACGGTGTCGTCGATGCGCACGGCCGTGTGCTCGCGGAAGAGCGCGGGTGCGTCGAAGCGTGCCCGGGGCGTGTCGTCACCGGCCCAGGCCGCGACGAGGAAGAGCGCGGGCACCAGCAGGGCGGTGAGCTTGAGCCAGTACTGGAAGGCCTGTACGAAGGTGATGCTGCGCATGCCGCCCGCCGCGACGGCCCCGGTGACGACAACGGCGACGACAAGGCCGCCCACCCAGTCGGGTGCACCGGTGAGGATCTCCAGAGTGAGGCCCGCGCCCTGTAGCTGGGGCAGCAGATAGAGCCAGCCGATGCCGACGACGAAGAGGCTGGCGAGCCTGCGCACGGCGGCGGACTCCAGCCGGGCCTCGGCGAAGTCGGAGAGGGTGTACGCCCCCGAGCGGCGCAGCGGGGCGGCGACCAGCACCAGCAGGACGAGATAGCCGGCGGTGTAACCGACCGGGTACCAGAGCATGTCCGGGCCCTGCAGGAGGACCAGCCCCGCTATGCCGAGGAAGGAGGCGGCCGAGAGGTACTCGCCGCTGATGGCTGCGGCGTTGAGGCCGGGTTTCACGCTGCGGGAGGCGACATAGAAGTCGGAGGTGGTGCGGGATATGCGCAGACCGAGGGCGCCGATGAGGACGGTGGCGAGCACCACGACGGTGACGGCCGTCACCGCGTAGGTCTGGTTCACGAGGTCAGCGTCCTTCGACGAGCCTGGTGAAGTCCTCTTCGTTGCGCTCGGCCCGGCGCACGTACCAGCGGGCGGTCAGCCACATCACCGGGTAGACCGCCACACCGAGAGCCGCCCAGACGAACGGCTCGGGCGAGGAGAGGGTGCCGCCGAAGACGGCCGGGAGCGCGAAGAGCAGCGGCAGCGAGCCGACGAGCAGGGCGAGCGTCCCGAGCGCGTAGAGCGCGGCGCGCAGCTGGCTGCGCATGAGCGAGCGGACATACGTTGCGCCGAGTGTGGTCTGCTCGCTGATCTCGGACCGGGCGGGGGCGTGCCCGGGAGCGCGCCTGGCGCTGCGCGGCACGCCGGTGACCACTTCACGGCGGGGTTGTTGCTCTGCAGACATCGTCGTCCGCTCCAGCATCTCTCGGCGAACTCTTGAGAGCTGTGGAGTCTACGCAGGGGTGATTACCTGCGGTAGACACCAGCCGAAGCTCGAGACGGCGACGGTAGAGCGACGACTTTCAGTGGCCCGTGCGCTGCGCGCAGTCACTCAGCGCGATCTCCAGCTCGACGTAGGACTCCTCGGCCCTGCGGAACGCGACTTCGAGAGCGGCCTCGGCGCGCGGGCCGGCCAGGCCCTGTGCCGATTCATGGATCTCGTACAGCACATCCGCCCATCGCCCGGCCGCGCTCTTCACCGTGGTGAGCAGTGTCTCCAGGTCACCAGCGCTGGACAGCCGGGTCGACGGCAGGCTCCGGAGTTCCTCCAGCAGTGCTTCGATGTCGGACATCAGGCCCCTTCTCCCCAGGCCCGATCAAGGCTAGGCGGCGGGCGGGGGCGGCTGCGCCGAATCCGGCGGCGGCTCGGTCAGCGGATGACGTACGTCGCCGTACGGCGGTGGTGGGGCGACGAGCGGTTCCGTCCGCCCGTCCGGCGGTCGACCGGGTCCGGGCGCCGGGGGTCCCGGGCGCTGGGTCCGCCCACGCGGTTCAGCCCCTGACGTGCCGCATCAGCAGTTCGCGCAGCTGGCGCGCATGGCGGCGGCTGACGGCGAGTTCGGCGGAGCCGACCCGGACCGTGGTCGTCCCGGCGTCCAGGCGCAGTTCGTCGATACGGGCGAGGGCGACGAGATGGCTGCGGTGTATGCGCACGAACCCGCGCGACGCCCAGCGCTCCTCAAGGGTGGACAGCGGGATGCGCACCAGGTGGCTGCCGTCCTCGGTGTGCAGCCTGGCGTAGTCCCCCTGGGCCTCCACGTAGGCGATGTCGTCGATCGGCACGAACCGTGTGACGCCGCCCAGTTCGACGGGTATCTGCTCAGCGGCCTGGCCGGTCCCCCCTTGGGCGGCCTGCTGCGCGAAGGCCGGTGGGGTGCTGGGTACGGGGGTGGGCAGCGCGGGGCCCACCGGGTCGGGCTGCCGGGGCTCGCGCGCCGAGACGACCAGGTCGCGGACCCGGCGTACGGCTTCGGCCAGCCGCTCCCTGCGCACCGGCTTGAGAACGTAGTCGACGGCCTTGAGGTCGAAGGCCTGGACGGCGAAGCCCTCGTGGGCGGTGACGAACACGATCAGCGGCGGCCGGGCGAATCCGGCGAGCAGTTTGGCGACGTCGAGACCGGTGAGACCGGCCATGTGGATGTCGAGGAAGACGACGTCGATGGCGTTGTCCCCGTCCGGGCCCGCGTCCAGCGCGCGGCCGATGCGGCGCAGTGCCTCGGTCGCGTCCGTGGCTCCTTCGGCGCTCCTGATGCGGGAGTCGGAGCGCAGCAGGTAGAGCAGCTCTTCGAGTGCCGGTTTCTCGTCATCGACAGCCAGTACGCGCAGCATGCTACGGAGTGTAGGCGTGCCTCCGCGGCCGGACTACGGCGTCCGGCCGCCGGGACCGGGGACCGGCAGGTGGCCACGGGCGCGGGCGTCCTCGGCCGGACCGAGCACACCCAGGACGTACGCGCCGAGCAACCGGGCAGTGCGGGGGTTGCGCTCGACGCCCATGGAGTTGAGCACGGCGCGCACCTGATCCGTACTTCAGGGCGACAGACCCGCTACAGACCCGCTACAGACCCGAGACGCAGTACGGCAACGGGGCGAAAGACGAATCGAGGACGCCATGAGCTTGCAGCAGCGGCACCGGGACGTGGCCGCCTATGCACTGGGCGTCCTGGAGCCCGCGGACGCGTTCCGATTCGAGGAGCATCTGGCGGACTGTGCGATGTGCACGGTACAGCTCTCCGACTTCGCCTCGGCCGCCACGTCGCTGGCCGAACTCGCAGGCCCCGACCGGGTCGAGGCCCGTCCCAGCAGACGGCTGCTCGACCGGCTGACCGACGAGGTCGTCGTGGTGCGGCGGCGCAGCCGCAGGCGCCGGCTGCAGCTGGTCGCGGCGGCCGCGGCTCTGATCGTCGCCCTGCCCGCCGCGGCGCTCGCGATCCAGGACGCCGGGAGCGGGAGCCCCGCCCCTCGCCAGATCGTGGCGAAGGATGCCACGACGGGTGTCACGGCGGCCGCCGCGACGCAGGACCGGGCCTGGGGCACGGCGGTCGCGCTGCGTCTGTCGGGTCTCAAGGGGCCCGGCGCCTGCCGTCTCGTCGCCATCGGCAAGGACGGCATCGAACACCCGGTCCTCACCTGGACGGTGCCGACCGGTGGCTACGGGATACCGGGCTCTGAGGGCCACGAGGATCCGCTGGACATCGAGGGGGGTACGGACCTGCCGAGCGGCGACATCGGCCACTGGGAGGTTCGTACCCTCGACGGACAGCCTCTCGTCTCCCTCAAGGGGTAGCTCCGGGCTCTCGGGGCCGCTGTCCGGCGCTACTTCAGAAGCCGGGAGAGTCTGCGGTCGGCGAGCGGCTTGCCGCCGGTCTGGCAGGTGGGGCAGTACTGCAGCGAGGAGTCGCTGAAGGAGACCTCACGGATGGTGTCGCCGCAGACGGGGCACGGCTGACCGGTGCGGCCGTGGACGCGCAGGCCGCTCTTCTTCTCGGCCTTGAGCCGGCCGGCGGCGACTCCGCGCGAGCGCTCAACTGCGTCACGAAGGGTGGAGCGCAGGGCCTCGTACAGGACGGTGATTTCGTCCTCTGCGAGGTTATGCACGGGCTTGAACGGCGACATCTTCGCGGCATGCAGGATCTCGTCGCTGTACGCGTTGCCGATTCCGGCGATCAGGCCCTGGTCGCGCAGCGCGCCCTTGATCTGCCGCCGTTCCCCGGCGAGCAGCGCGGCGAAGGCGTCCCGGTCGAAGCCGTCGGCGAGCGGATCGGGGCCGAGACGGGCGATGCCGGGGACCTCGGCCGGATCGCGTACGAGATGGACGGCGAGGCGCTTGGTGGTGCCCGCTTCTGTGAGGTCGAAGCCGCCGCCCGAAGCGAGGACGGTACGCAGCGCGAGCGGACCTTTGCCGGGGCGTGGCGGGGCGGCCGGGAACTCGTCCTTCCACTGGAGCCAGCCCGCCCGGGCGAGATGGGTGACCAGATGGAGTGGGCCGACGCTGATGTCGAGCCACTTCCCGTGCCGGTCCACGGCGGTGACCTCTTCGCCCTCGACGGCGGTCAGCGGTGGGTCGTACGTCTTCAGGACGCTGATCGCCAGCGGCAGGACGCGGACGACCTCCTGCCCCACCAGGTGGGTGTCGAGGAACTCTCTCAGCGCTTCGACTTCGGGCAGCTCAGGCATGCATCCAGGGTGCCAAAGGGGCGGGGCGGGCGCAGGCTCACCGAGATTCACCGTGCGGGGGCAGTCCGTAGACCCGGCTCGCGGTGGTCTCGAAGACGGCGGTGGTCGGCGGGTACGGCGAATCTCCGATCTGTCCGATCTATCGGGCCGGAGTATCGAGCGGGGCCACTGGAATCAGATCGAGGAGTTCTGCGAGCTCCTCCCCCAGACTCCGCGCCAGCCGGTCGAGATCGGGCAACGCCTTGCCGTCGGCGACCAGTCCGACATGCACCCGGCCGCCATAGGTGGACATGGCGATCGCCAGGGACTGCCCGCGGGCGAGGGGCGCCATCGGGTAGACCTCGCGCAGCGGGCAACCGCCCAGCGACAGGGCCGAGCGCGGCAGCGGCACGCTGGTCACCAGCACGTCGAAGAGCATCCTGGCCGCGCCGCCCGCCAGGGGCGCGCCGAACCGGTGTGCCAGCGGCGGCAGTTGATCGGCGAGCACGGCCAGCGCCCCGGCGCCGCGCGAAGGCCCTGCCGCCTTGTTGCGGTCCATGGCGGTGCGTACGGCGTCGAGCCGTGAGCGCGGATCGGGGTCGGAGACCGGAAGCTCCAGCAGATACGCGGAGAACTTGTTGCCAGAGCCGGGCGGGCTGCCGGGCCTGCGCTGGGAGACGGGCACCAGGGCACGAGGGTCGGCGGCCGGCAGCCGCTCGCCGCGCTGTTCCAGCCAGCGCCGCAGCCCGCCCGCGACGATGGCGAGCAGCACATCGTTGGCGGTGCCGCCCGCCGCCCTGCGTACGCGCTGCACGTCTTCAAGGTCGAGTACGGCGGTGCCGAGCCGCCGGGTGCCGCTCGAACCGGCCGTGAGCGCGGCTGTGCCGCGCGGGTCGAGCCTGCTGGCCCGGACGACCGAGGCCCCCACACCGACGGCCCGGCCGAGCTCCTCGATCCGGCCGCGGGCGAAACCGGCCACCTGTGAGGGACCCGCGAACCAGGGCCGGGGCGGCACAGTACGCGCCCGCCGTACGCCGGTCGTGCGGGCGTCGGCGATCTCGTCGAAGATGCCGGCCCCGATGGCGACCGCGCGCATGCCGTCCGCCAGCGCGTGGTGCAGCTTCACCAGCACCGCGAACGGGCCGCCCGGCTCACCCGTGAGGAGGTACATCTCCCACGGCGGCCGACCTCGTTCGAGAGGACGTTCCATCAGCTCGCCGGCGATCCCGGCGGCCTCGGTGGCGAAATCACCGGCCGGGAGGCGGACATGGTGCACATGCCGCCGTACGTCGAAGTCCTTGGCCACGGTCCAGCGCGCGCCGCCGACGGGCAGCAGGACATCCCTCACCCGCATCCGCAGCCGGCGGATCGCGGCGGCGCGCGTGGCGAGCAGATCGAGGATGCCGTCGTCGCTCCGCGCCCCGGCCGCGGGCGCGGGCGCGGGCGCGAAGAAGGCAAGGGCACCGAGGTGCATCGGATGGCCGGCGGACTCGAGGTGCCAGAACGCCAGGTCGAGGGGGGCAAGAAGCTCGCTGCTCAAGGGGACCTCTTGTCCTAGAAGGTGTCCGAAAGGGTGTCCTGAAGGCCACAGAATACGAAGTCAAACGCCTGCGGTCGATTACGGTCAAGTACGATCACTTCACGGACAGTTAACAACAGGTTTCCATCAGTTGGGCGGCCGGTCCGGAACTATGAACTCGCACCAGACACATTTGCCGCTGCCTCTCGACTCCACGCCCCAGGCCTCCGCCAGCCTGTCCACCAGCATCAGCCCGCGGCCGGAGACGCCCGACTCGCCCGCGTCCCGCCTGCGCGGCAGCGCACTGGAACGGTCCTCGACCTCCACCCGCAGCCGCCGCTCCGGGCCGGACAGCACCCGGATGGTCACGATCGCGCCGCCGTCCGTGTGCATCAGCGCGTTGGTGATCATTTCGTCGGCAGCCAGTTCTATCTCGTCCGACCGCTCGCGTGCGCCCCAGGCTCGTACCGCCGCACGGATCATGTGCCGGGCCGAGCGAAGCGCCTCCGGGTCGTTCTGCCCGACATGCTGCTGCAACCGGCCGCCCGTCTGCGGGGTGTACGCGCCCTTTCTGCGCAGCAACAGCATCGCCACGTCGTCCTCACCGCCCCGATCGCCCGCCACCTCGCACAGATGGTCGGCGAGCAGCTGCAGATCGCGCGGGCCGCCGCGCACCACCGCGGTCAGCATCTGCATCCCGTCGTCGAGATCGGCGCCGGGCTGCTCGACCAGTCCGTCGGTGTACAGGAGCAAGGTCTGGCCGGGGTCCAACTCGACAGTGCTGACGGGGTATTCGAGCTGCCCGAACTCCGCAGAGAGCCCCAGCGGCAGCCCGCCCTCCACCGGCAGCCGTCGGCAGGTTCCGTCGATGTCCCGGATCAGCGGGTCGACATGCCCGGCCCGCACCAGCTGCACCACACCGGTGGACATGTCGGCCTCCGCGTACATGCAGGTCGCGAACCGGTCGGTGTCGAGCTCGTCGAGGAAGACGGAGGCTCGCGCCATCACGGTGGCCGGGGTGTGCCCCTCGGCCGCGTACGCCCGCAGCACGATGCGCAGTTGCCCCATCACCGCTGCCGCGTCCGTGTCGTGTCCCTGTACGTCGCCGATGACCGCGCCCACCCGCCCCCCGGGCAGCGCGATGATGTCGTACCAGTCGCCTCCGATGTCCCGGCCCATGCGGGCGGAGCGGTAGCGCACCGCGATCTGCGCACCGGGCACCAAGGGGATCCGGCGCGGCAGCATCGCCTGTTGGAGGCCTTCGGCGAGATCGTGCTCCTGTTCGTAGAGCATGGCGCGCTGGAGGCTCTGGGCGATGCTGCTGCCGAGAGCGACCAGCAGATTGCGCTCCTCCGAGCTGAAGCCTGTCTTGTCGCCGTACAGCAGGCCGAGCGCCCCGATGGGACGAGCCTGGGCGATCAGCGGCAGATAGGCGGCAGAGGTGATTTTGAGTCCCTTGATATGCGGCCACAGGACCGGATACGACTCGGCGAAGTCCCGTTCGGACTCGATGAAGCGGGGCGTGAGGGTTCGTACCACCTCACTCATCGGGTACTCCTCGTCGACGCGCGTGTAGCGGGTGCCTGGCACGAACGAGCCCTCCGGCCCCTCGGCGACCAGGTGGATGCGGCCCGATTCCAGCAGCCCCATAACGAGGCTGGTCGCGCCGAAGTGCTCCAGACCCTGCGAGTCCTTCAGTACGTCGATGACGTCCTGGACGGTCCTGGCGTGGGCGAGGGCGGCGGTGGTGCTCTCCACGACGCTGGTCTGCCGGCGGCGCTCGACGTCGACTTCCAGGCGCGCCCTGGACTCGGCAAGCTCTTCGGTGGCGTCGCGGACGATGCCGATGATGCGCACCGGGCGACCCGTCCCGTCGCGGCGGACACTCGCCTGCGTGTGGGTCCAGCGCAGGCTGCCGTCGCGGCGGCGGATGCGGAAGTACGCACCGTAGTGGTCGCTGCCGTTCTTCAGCGCCTGCGCCACCGCGGTGTCCAGCCGGGCGGCCTCGTCCGGCGGCACCCGGGATGCCAGACTCTCCGGGCGGCCGTCGTACTCGCCCGGGCGCAGATCGAACACCTCATGACCGGCCTGGTCCAGATGCATCAGCCCGCTGACCAGGTCCCAGTCGAAGCTGCCCATGCGGTTGAGGGTCAGGTTCTGATCCGGGTCGGCCGGCCAGTCGTCGGGAAGCGACAGGGCACCCGCTGCCCGATCAACCATGGGCCCACTCTGCCATCATTTGTCGGATTCTTCGACCGGCTCGGACAGTGCGCTCACCCCTGGAAGAGGTCCGGCGACGCCGGCTCCTCGGGGATGATCAGGTCCGGCTGGGACGGTGCCACTCCCTCTTCGGAGGGCATATCGGGGTTGACCGGCGGGGGCAGTGCCTCGCCCGGGGGGTCCGCAGGCGGTTCGGCGGGCGGCTGGGCGGGTGGGTTGGCTGGCTGGTCCGGCGCTGTGGGCGCTGTGGGCGCTGTGGGCGCTGTGGGCGCGAGGCTGTCACCGGGCTCGGGCGTCACCGGCGGATAGGTGAAGATGTCGTCCGGGGTCACGGGCGGGAGCACATCGGGCCGCTTGTCCAGCTCGCCGTCGGTCCCGGCCTGCCGCTCGATCCAGGTGTTGGTGACGATGTTGACGATGACGAAGTTGTTGACGACGTCGGCGGTCGGCTTGATGACGACGACCCGGTCCGACTGGTAGCCCGTCCAGGACTGGCCCTTGCGGACCACGGCGCCCTTGACGGCGACCGGCGGCTTCAGCGGGTTTCCGCAGGCACACCTCACGCGCGGCGTGCCGTGCTGGTCCACCAGCACGGCGGTCCCGGCCTGCAGCACGGCCTGGTAGCTGGTGGCGGCGCCGTCGCGGAAGCCGTGGCTGGTCACGCGGGTGTCGGCGCGCAGTACGACGGGGGTCAGTCCGCGCAGATGGTCCGGGACCTCCGCCTGGGAGACGTCGGCGGCCTTGGCGAAGGCGCGCTCCTTGGCCTGGTCGGCGACGAGGAGGCTCACCTGCCGCTCGACGTCGCAGCTGCCCAGCGACTGCGTACCGCCGTACAGGCCGGGCGTCGCGCCGGAGAGGGTGCGCAGCGTCTGCGGCCCGGCGGGACCACGCGGCACGCCGGACGGGGCGGGTGGCACAGGTCCGATGCCGGTCCTGGCCGTGGAGGCGGTGTACGGGTCCTGGCCCGCGACCCCTGCGGGCTGGAGGTAGACCTCCTCAGACTCCGCCGCCGTGCTGCTGCCGCCGCATCCGGCGACCAGGAGCGTGCAGGACAGCGCCGCGGACAGCCCGACGACCGCGGCGTACCGACGGCGAATGGGTGGACGCACGAAAGTCTCCCGCCTCTTCACCCCAATTGGTCCCTCAAGTTCTGCCGGATTCCCCTCACCTCCGCGACTTGAACGCGTTCAAGTAAGCGCATAGTCTGCGACCACAGGGAATTGAACACGTTCAATCCAGGGGTGGGGTGCGTGATGTCCGTACTGGTCAGCCTGATCGTGATGCTCGGCATGCTGGTGGTCGTGCCCGCGGGACTCCGCCTCATCGACGCCGCCGGGCTCGCGCCCATTCGGCGGACATGGCCGCTGTTCGCGGTCCCGGGAGCCGTCTCCCTCTGGCTGCCGCGCTCGACCACGGCGACGGTGCTCGCGGCCGTGTACGCGCTCGGCACGCTGGTCCTCGCCGCGCAGGCCCCGCGTCGGGCGGCCCGCACCCGATCGCTCGCGCCCGCGGAGATCGCGGTGCTCACGGCCCTGGTGACCCCGTCGGTCGCCGGTGTCGCACTCGTCGCGGAACGCTCCGGGCACGAGCTCTTCGGCTTCAGCCTGCCGATCCTGGCGCTGACCGTGCCGCACTTCCACTTCGCCGGTTTCGCGGCCGCGCTGGTGGCGGGCCTGGTCTGCCGCACGACGGCCGGTCCTGCCGGGCGCTTCGCGGCGCTGAGCGTGCCGCTCGGCACCCTTCTCGTCCTGGCCGGCTACTTCCTGGACGACTGGGCCGAGCTGCTCGGTGCACTCGTACTGACCGCGGGCATGTGGACCGTCGCGCTGCTGACCTGGCGCGACGTCCGCACCGGCAGCCGCGACCGGTTCACCCGCGGACTGCTGGCCGTCTCGGCCGCCGTGCTGGTGGCGACGATGCTGCTCGCCCTGAGCTGGGCGCTAGGCGAGGCGACCGGCCTGCCCCACCCGACCCTGACCTGGATGGCCGCCACCCACGGCCTCGGCAACGCCCTCGGCTTCGCACTCTGCTCGGTGCTGGCCTGGCGACGACTCAAGGAGAGCGCCGCATGAATCGCGTACGCACCCTCAACTATCCCGAAACCGGCGCCACCCGGCTCGGCCCGATGCCCGACGGCTACCACCACCTCCACCACACCGCCCCGATCGGCCGCGGCCGCGCCGTCTTCGAGGCGGCGGGCGCGGCGGTCACCGGCTGGCGGATGCACCGCGGGTCGGGCGCCAGGGTACGCACCGCGGCGGCACGGGCCGAGCCCGGCGCCCGGGTCGAGGTCTCGCTCGGGGTCGGCCGGCTGCGGCTCACCGCGCCGTGCGAGGTGATCTGGACGGCGTACGAGAATGACCGGATCGGATTCGGCTACGGCACTCTGACCGGGCATCCCGAGCGCGGTGAGGAGTCGTTCGTCGTCGACATCCGCGACGACGGCTCGGTGTGGTTCACCGTCATGGCCTTCAGCCGTCCGGCGAGCTGGTACACCCGGCTCGCGGGTCCGCTCGTGCCCGTGGTGCAGAAGTGGTTCGCCAAGCGGCTCGGTCGTACGGTGCGACGGCTTGCCGCGGCCGATACTGGAGGCAATGGAGTGGTTCAGCGACGGTGACTACTGGCTCAGCCGGCTGGTCTTCCAGCGGGCTCTGGCCGCGGTGTATCTGGTCGCCTTTCTCACCGCCGCCCTGCAGTTCCGGGCGCTGATCGGCGAGCGGGGCATGCTGCCGGTGCCCGCGTACGTACGCCGGGTGCCGATGCGCCGTGCGCCGAGCCTGTTCCAACTGCGCTACTCCGATCGCCTGTTCGCCCTCTGCGCCTGGGCCGGCTGTCTGCTCTCGGCGGCGCTGGTGGCGGGCGCGGCCGACCATGTCCCGCTCGCGGCCGCGATGGCGTGGTGGGCGGCCCTGTGGGTGCTGTATCTGTCGATCGTCAATGTCGGCCAGACGTGGTACGGCTTCGGCTGGGAGTCACTGCTCCTGGAGACGGGCTTTCTCGCGGTCTTTCTCGGCAATGAGCGCACGGCTCCGCCCGTGCTGGTGCTGTGGCTGCTGCGCTGGGTGCTGTTCCGGGTGGAGTTCGGTGCGGGGCTGATCAAACTCCGCGGCGACGAGTGCTGGCGCAAGCTGACGTGTCTGGACTTCCACCATGAGACACAGCCGATGCCGGGTCCACTGAGCTGGTTCTTCCACCATCTCCCCAAACCCTTCCACCGGGTCGAGGTGGCGGCCAACCATGTGACCCAACTTCTCGTCCCCGTGCTGCTGTTCACCCCTCAGCCGATCGCCAGTGCCGCCGCCGGGATGATCGTGCTGACCCAGCTGTGGCTGGTGCTGTCCGGCAACTTCTCCTGGCTGAACTGGCTGACCATCGTGCTCGCCCTGTCCGCCGTGGACGGCTCACTGATCACGGATCCGCCCGCGCTGCCCATGCCTCCGCTCTGGTACGAGATCGTGGTGATCGCCGTCACCGCCCTGATCCTCGGCCGCAGTTACCGACCGGCGCGCAATCTCTTCTCGCGGCGGCAGCAGATGAACCGGTCCTACGATCCGCTCCATCTGGTCAACGCCTACGGCGCGTTCGGCTCGGTCGGGCGGGTGCGGCACGAGCTGGTGGTCGAGGGCACAGACGAGAAGGTGCTCCATCAGGGCACGGTGTGGCGGGAGTACGAATTCAAGGGCAAGCCGGGTGATGTGCGAAGGCTGCCCCGCCAGTTCGCGCCGTACCATCTGCGGCTCGACTGGATGATGTGGTTCGCCGCGCTCTCCCCCGCATACGCGGCCCCCTGGTTCGGCCCGTTCATGGAGCGGCTGCTGGACGGCGACCGGGACACGCTGCGACTGCTGGGACGCAATCCGTTCCCCGACGCCCCGCCCGCGTACGTCCGCGCCAGGCTGTACCGCTACCGGTACACGACCTGGCGCGAACTGCGGACCACCGGCGCCTGGTGGCACCGCACCCATGTGCGCGAGTTCCTCAGACCGACCAGGCTGCTTTGAACACCCGGACGCCGCGTACCCCCTGCCGATGCGGCAGGGGGTACGCGGCGAAGCGATCCGCTCAGTCGATGCCGGGCAGGATGTGCGGCTCGGCCAGGTCGTCCTCGTAGCCGGCCAGCCGGATCGGAGCCGATCGGGCCCAGACTTCCAGGCTGCCGAGTTCTTCGGGCCGGCCGGCCCGTTCGCCGCCGCGTTCCGGCGGTCGCTTCTCGTGCTTCTTCACATCTGTTGTCACCGCGCACTCCTCTGTGTCGCGTAACTGGGACAAGTGCATTTCGGTCGCGGTGGCGCCGGTAATCGGGCGGGACCGCAGCCTGGTTGTAGACCTGTCCCAGGACGGCCAAGGGGGTTTCGTGGGCCCTTTGGTGGCGTCCGTTCACCCCAGAGTAACCAAATGAGCAAGGCTCCGCTCGATGGGGCCTGTAAATCTCCGGTAAACCAACTCAATTCCGGCCAACGATCAATTCCTGTGCGGGGCTTCGCGGGATCGTAGGCGGAAGATTTCCGGGCCTGCGCAAAACTGCCCCGGATACAGGACAGCCCAGGTGACAGGGGCCTTTGTGGTACCGGCTTCGCCATCGCAGGCGCACCGGCCGGGGCAGGGCCGATGCGGTGGTCACCGTGCGGGACCCGGATGGAGTAACGGCGGCTGCGGCCGAGCTGCGGGACGGAGGCCTACGCCGCGGCACGTCACACTGCAGCCCGCCGGCGAACTCGCCCCGGCGGTGCGGGTGAACGCGGTCGCACCGGGGCTCGGACGAATCCGCGTGGGTGACCGGGGACGGTCCGCGGGTGGACGGCGGTACGGGAGTGGGCTCTCGTACCGCCGTCCATGACCAGCTGCGGGTTACCAGTTCGCCGGAGCGTAGTCCTTGAGGAAGCAGCCGTAGAGGTCTTCGCCGTCCTCGCCGCGCACGATCGGGTCGTAGACGCGGGCGGCGCCGTCGACCAGGTCGAGCGGGGCGTGGAAGCCCTCGTCGGCGAGGCGCATCTTGTCGGGGTGCGGGCGCTCGTCGGTGATCCAGCCGGTGTCGACGGCGGTCATCAAAATGCCGTCGGACTCGAACATCTCCTGGGCGCTGGTGCGGGTGAGCATGTTCAGCGCGGCCTTGGCCATGTTGGTGTGCGGGTGACCGGCGCCCTTGTAGCCGCGGCTGAAGACGCCTTCCATGGCGGAGACGTTCACCACGTAGGTGCGCTTGGCCGCGGCCGCGGCCATGGCCCGGCGGAGCCGGCTGATCAGGATGAACGGCGCGGTGGAGTTGCACAGCTGCACTTCGAGCAGCTCGACCGGGTCGACCTCGGAAACGGTCTGGATCCAGCTGTTGGTGTCGTGCAGGTCGGGGACCAGACCGCCGGCGTCGATCGCGGTGCCGGCGGCGATGCGCTCCAGGGACGCCGAGCCGGAGACCAGCGCGAGGCCGGTGACGTCCTGGGCGGTCAGGCCCTCACCGGCGGCGGACGGCAGCGCGGCGACGGAGTCCACGGCGCCGCTGCCGAAGGTGCCTATGACCTGGGCGGGCGGCAGCTCGCCCGCGGGCAGCGGGGCGTGCTCGGCGGCGACCAGTTCGCTGTACGCCTGCGGGGAGCGGCGTACGGTCTGCGCGGCGTTGTTGATCAGGATGTCCAGCGGGCCCGCGGCGGCCACCGAGTCGGCGAGGGCGACGACCTGCGCGGGGTCGCGCAGGTCGATGCCGACGATCTTGAGGCGGTGGATCCAGTCGTCGCTGTCCGGCATCGCCTTGAAGCGGCGGATCGCGTCGTTCGGGAAGCGGGTGGTGATGGTGGTGTGGGCGCCGTCGCGCAGCAGTCGCAGCGCGATGTACATCCCGATCTTGGCCCGGCCGCCGGTGAGCAGGGCGCGCTTGCCGGTCAGGTCCGTGCGGGCGTCGCGGCGGGCCCGGTTCTCAGCGGCGCACTCCTGGCAGAGCTGGTGGTAGAAGGCGTCGACCTCGATATAGCGGGACTTGCAGATGTAGCAGGACCGGGGGCGCTGGAGTATCCCCGCGATCTCGCCGGAGACGGACGAGGACGGCAGCAGGCCCTCCGTCTCGTCGTCGATCCGCTCGGCGGAGCCGGTGGCGGTGGCCTCGGTGACCGCCTTGTCGTGGGCGGTCTTGGCGGCCCTGCGCTCCTGGCGGCGGCGCTGCTTCACCGTGCGGTAAATGCCCGCGGTGGCGCGCCGTACCGTGATCGCGTCGGGGTGGTCGACGTCCAGCTTGTCGAGTTCGTCCAGCACGCTGAGGCAGACGGCCAGGCGCTCCGGGTCGATGCCCGGGCCGTACACCGGGCTGTCCTCTGTCACCGTCATTGCCTTGTCGTTCCTCGATCACTCGCGCGCTGGGGGTTTCAAAAGCGCAACTTTACTGAGCAAATGGGTGACGACAAAATCCCGTGACCGGGGGCTTGGGGACAAAGGCTCCCGGCTGTGCCCACAGCCCCCGGTCACTCCCACACCGGCTCACGCAAAGAGACCGGTCAGCCACTTCTGCCAGGCGCCCTCGTTCTTCTCCGCGTCCGCGTCACCCGCGAAGTCGTGCACGCTGACGCCGACCGGCGCACCGAAGTGGTTACGGCCGAAGATCCGGTACATCGCTTCGTCGGTGCGCAGCCCCACGAAGTACGCGTTGCGGTAGTCCAGGACCGCGTCCACCGGTCCGGCGCCGGGCACCTCGACCCGCACCGTCGCGCCCTGGGCCGCGTCGTCCGGCAGCCCGAGTCCGCGGCTGACGACTTCGAGGCCGCCCGGGGCGTTGGAGGCGGCGGGG
Source organism: Streptomyces sp. NPDC002870 (assembly GCF_042888505.1). Taxonomy (NCBI): domain Bacteria; kingdom Bacillati; phylum Actinomycetota; class Actinomycetes; order Kitasatosporales; family Streptomycetaceae; genus Streptomyces; species Streptomyces sp. NPDC002870. The sequence continues at coordinate 206,486 of NZ_JBIAPW010000005.1, read as the reverse complement.
GCGTCCAGCGTCGAGAACGTGGCGGCCCGGCCGCTGAAGTGCTTGAGGTACTGCCGCAGGGTGTGCAGATAGAAGTCGGTGTGCTTGTTGGCGCCGTCGTACTGGTTGTCCCAGTCCTCGACGAGGATGCCGCTGTGCACATAGCGCACCCATGAACCGCCGCCCTCGCGCGGCTCGATGACATGGTCGAGCTGGTTGAAGGTCTGCTGGGGCACGCCCTCCGCGTCCTCGGTGCGGGCGGTGAGACGGTGCGGCGGGTCCCATGCGGTGAGGGTGCCGCCGAAGGGGGCCGCACCGCCCTCCTTGGGCTCGTACTCCATGGGCCACAGCCAGCCCGCCGTGCCGTTGGTGATCGCGTCCCAGACCTGCTCGGGGCTCGCGTCGACCTCGAACTCGCGGACGATCTCGAATTCCTTGGACATGGTGACTCCGGATGCTCAGGCGCTCTGCGGCGCGTAGACGATGTGCTGGGTGACGACCGGCTTCCTCATGACGACTCCTCGATGGCGGGCGGAGTCTTCACGGTGGGGTGCAGAGCGACGACGACGCGGTGGTCGCGGCCACCCGGGGCGTCCTCGTCGTGGTATTTGGCGATCAGGGCGCCGACGCCCTGGGTCAGCTCCGCCACGAACGCCGCTCTCTCGGCGGCGGAGGCGAAACGGACCTCGCCGTCGAGCGCGTACGTCGCCAGACGCTTGCGGGCCTTGGCGGCGCCCGTGATCAGGGTGCCGACGTCGCGTACCAGCCCCGCGGCGACGGCGAGCAGCCAGCGCGCGGAGAGCTCGTCGCGGAAGCGGGCGGGGTCGGGCTGCACCGCGGCCAGCGCGAGCGGGGAGATGACGTACGAAGCCGCGGTGGCCCGCATCAGCCGCTCGGTGACATTGCCCTTCCTGCGTTCGCCGGCCAGCTCGACCAGGCCGTGCCGCTCCAGGGCCTTGAGGTGGTAGTTCACCTTCTGGCGGGGCAGCCCGACCCGGCCGGCCAGCATGGCGGCCGACGCCGGTCCGCCGGCCAGCTCGGCGAGCAGCCGGGAGCGCATGGGGTCCAGCGAGACGGCGGCGGCCGCCGAGTCCTCGATCACGGTCACGTCCAACATGGATCCACCGTCTCACCGAAAACTTTTTTTGTCCAGACTCATTTCATTGTCGGAAGCCGCGTCTGGCCGAATCCTGCGAGTAACGCGGAAGAATTTCCTTTGGTCCAGACCCTTGCCGGTCGCGCTCCACCCGAGAGTCGCTTCGCGCTCCCCTGACCTGCGGCCGGGCACCGAGGCGAGGTAGGACGGACCGCCAACAGGCCTGCCAGAGCCGGTGATCGGCAATGCACTCAGGCACAGGCATTGCATCCGTTTCGCGCCAGTTTTCACAATGTCCACACAGGTTCCCCAAAATACGCCCCACTATGTGATCCGACAGAGAGCGGGACACGGGGGGCGTTCTACACGCGCCGACCACCGCTGGGGGGCAAGGGGCATGCCGGACCTCGGTCAGGCATGCCCCTTCCGGGGAGGAACCGAACACATGAGGCGCAGCGTCCGCACGGCTGCCTTGTCCACTACGAGCGCGCTTCTGCTGGCATTCGCCACACCGGCTGCCCAAGCAGCCGCGGCACCTGCGCCACGTATCGATCTGAGAGTCCTGGTGGTGGACGACGGGGGCCCGGCCACCGCCGCCATCACCGCCGAACTGGACGGCTCGGGAACGCCGTACACCCTGCTCGATCTGCATCGGACGAACCGTCCCGTGATCGACGCGGGCTTCCTCGCCGACACCGTGGGCGGCCGGCCGCGAGCCAAGTACCAGGCCGTGGTGCTGCCCAACGACAATCCCTTCGGGGCCGGTTCACCGGAGATGGCCGCTCTCGCCTCGTACGAGAAGAGGTTCGCGATACCGCAGGTCGACGCCTACACCTACGCCCGCCCCGAAGTGGGCCTGGACTACCCCGTCAACGGCGGCTACAGCGGCTCGCTCGACGGCGCGCGGGCCGAGGTGACGGCCGCCGGCAAGGCGGGCCCCTTCGGCTATCTCGACGGGTCCGTCCCCTTCGAGGACAACTCGCCTTCCGTGGGCGAGAGTTACGCCCATGTAGCGCGGCCCGCCGCGGGCGCCGACTTCACCAGCTACGTGGACGCGCCACTGCCCGGCTCGCAGCAGCGCGGTTCGATCGTCGGCGAGTACCGCCACGACGGCCGCCGCGAGCTCGTCGTCACCTTTGTCTACAACCAGCACCAGCAGCAGTTCAGGCTGCTCGCCCGCGGCATCGTGAACTGGCTGACGCAGGGCGTCCAGATCGGCTCGGCCCGCAACTACTTCGCCGTCCATGTCGACGATGTCTTCGGCGCCGACGACCGCTGGGACAGCGTCCTCAACTGCACCCCCGGCGACGTGGACTGCCCGCCGGGACAGGGCGAGCCGGACCCGATCCGGATGACGGCCGACGACGCGCAGTACGCGGCGCAGTGGTCCGCCGCCAAGGGCTTCACCCTCGACATGGTCTACAACGGCGGGGGCAGCGAGCTGTTCAAGGAGGAGCATGGCGGCAACGACCCGCTCGCGCAGCAGCTGACCGCCGACAAGGACGCCTACAGGTGGGTGAACCACACCTACAACCACCCCTTCCTCGGCTGCGTCCAGGACGTCACCGTCGTCCCCTGGGTGTGCGCCAAGAACGCGGACGGGAGCACGAAGTACGTCAGCCGCTCCACGATCTCCGCCCAGATCGCGGACAACCGCTCCTGGGGCCGGCGGGCCGGACTCCCGCTGCGGAACGACGAGTTGGTCACCGGTGAGCACTCCGGTCTGCGGATCCTGCCGCAGCAGCCGGACGACAATCCGAACCTCGCGCCCGCCCTGGCCGACAACGCCGTCGCCTGGCTCGGCTCGGACAACTCGCGCGACCGCGCCCAGCGCCGGGTCGGCTCCGCCCTGACCGTGCCGCGCTACCCGATGAACGTCTTCTACAACGCGGGCCGCACCGCCGAGCAGATCGACGAGTACAACTGGATCTACACCCGCGCGGCAGACGGCGGCAGCGGCATCTGCGAGACCGCGGCCAACTCCACCTGCCTGGCGGAGCCGCTGGACACCGTGACCGGGTACGCGGACTACGTGGTGCCGCTCGAGGCCCGCATCGGACTCGGCCACGCCCTCGCCAACGACCCGCGGCCGCACTTCATCCACCAGTCCAATCTGGCCGAGGACCGTATCGCCTACCCCGTGCTGAACCGCATCATCGACGACTACGCGGCCCTGTACGCGGACAGCACTCCGCTGGTGAATCTGCGCCAGCGCGACATCGGCGCCGAACTGCGCGACCGGGCCGCCTGGAACACCGCCGTCAAGGCGGGCCAGGTGACCGCCTACCGCATCGGCGACGCCGTCACCGTGCAGGCCCCCGGCGGCGTCCGGGTCACCGCGACCATGCCCGCCGGCACCCGGCAGAACCTGCTCCTCGGCACCGCCGGCTTCGGCAGCGCGTACGCCGGCGCGGTCTCCGGATGGGTCGGCCCGGGGCTGCTCCAGGACCGGGTGACGCTCACCCTGCCCGACGCGGCGCCGACGGCGGCCCGCACCGCGGAGGCCGCTCCGGTCCAGGCGTCCGCGCCGCGGCTGCCGCTGCCCGCTGGCGTGCGCCAGCGCGTCCCGTACGGCGTGACCGGCTGACACCTCGGCACACGCGGTCCCGGGTCCAGTCCCCCCCGGGACCGCGCGCTCGACGCGCCGCCGCCCGTCCCCCGGGCGGGGCGCCCCCTTCCCTTCTCGCATCCAGGGGAGCAGTTCCACATGGCCGAGTCCTTGTTCGCGCCGCGATCCGGCGCGCCTCGGGTCACCCTCCTCACCGAAGGCACCTATCCGCACAGCCACGGCGGCGTGAGCGTGTGGTGCGACCAACTCGTGGGCGGAATGCCCGACTTCGAATTCCACGTCATCGCGGTGACCGGCACCGGCCGGGAGTCCCTCGCCTGGGAGCTGCCCGCCCATGTCGCCGAGCCCGTCAGCGTCCCCATGTGGGGGCCCGACCCGGCCGGAGCCGCACCGCGCGGACGCCGGCTTCGGCAGCTGACCGAGACGTACGAAAGGTTTCTGACCGCGCTCCTCGACCCGGCGGCCGAGGCGCACTTCGGTCCCGCGCTGTACGAACTGGCCCTCGCTGCCCGGGACGGCGTGCTCGCGCCCGCGCTGCGCACCGACCGGGCCGTGCGCATCCTGGCGGGCGTCTGGAACCGCCGCGACCTGCCGGTGTACGCGGCCCGGCCCACCCTGCACGACGCGCTCACCGCCACCGATCTGCTGGAACACGCACTGCGGCCGCTCGCGGCCGCGCCGCCGGAGCGGGGCGTCGCTCACGCGGTCAGCGGCGGCATCGCGGTCCTGCCCGGTCTGGTCGGCCGGCAGCTGCACGGCGTACCGCTGCTGCTCACCGAGCACGGGGTGTATCTGCGCGAGCGCTATCTCGGCTACCGCACGGGCCCCTACCGCTGGCCGGTGAAGGCGCTGCTGCTCGGCTTCTTCCGGCTGCTCGCAGAGGAGACGTACCGCGCGGCCGCGCTGATCACTCCCGGCAATCGCTACAACCGGCTGTGGGAGGAGCGCGGCGGTGCGGACCCGGAGCTCATACGCACGGTCTACAACGGCGTCGACCCGGCGGCGTTCCCGCCCGCCGGGCCCGAACCGGAGGTGCCCACGCTGAGCTGGGCGGGCCGCGTCGACCCGATAAAGGACCTTCAGACCCTGATCCAGGCCTTCGCGCTCGTACGGAAGGACCTGCCGGACGCGCGGCTGCGGCTCTTCGGCGGCACCCCGCGCGGCGGCGAGGCCTACCGGGAGCGCTGCGAAGCGCTCGCCGCCGAGCTCGGGCATGCGGACGCGGTCACCTTCGAGGGGCGGGTGGACGACATACGGGACGCGTACGCGGCCGGCAATGTCGTGATGCTGTCCAGCATCAGCGAGGGCTTCCCGTTCACGCTGATAGAGGCCATGTCCTGCGGGCGCGCCACCGTTTCCACCGACGTCGGAGGGGTACGCGAGGCCGTCGGCGACAGCGGTCTGGTGGTGCCGCCGCGGGAGCCGGAGGCGATGGCGCGCGCCGCGCTGGAGCTGCTCAGTGATCCGCCGCGGCGGGCCGCGATGGGCGAGGCGGCGCGGCTGCGGGTGATCGAGCAGTTCACGCTCCGGCAGACCGTCGACACCTTCCGCTCGATCTATCTCGAACTCGCTCTGGGCGTCCATGAGCCGGCGGCCTCGGCATGGCCTGCGGAGGTCCTCGCATGAGCGGCCCTTTACGCCTTCTGCCGGGCGACGGCGACACCCTGCCTGTCATGCCCAGGCCACGCCCCAGAACGCCCTCCCGGCCCAGCTGGGCCGAGGACCCGATCGACGAGCTCGCCGAGCGTCTGGTCGAGCAGGTCGCGACCGCCGTCCATCCCTACGAGGTGGCCGCGCTGCTGGAGTCCGACGGTCTGACGGGTGAGCAGATCACCGAACGCTACGCGCGTCCGGACCTCTTCACGCTCGCCGAGGACCTGTACGCCCGCGTGCCGCGCCACTACCCGGAGCCGCCGCCCGCGCCCGACCCCTGGCGGCCCGACCATCTGCGTTGCGCGCTGCGCGGTCTGGTCTTCGCCCTGCCGGGCCTTGCCTATGTGCTGGGGGCCGGGCTGTGGCACGGCACGGCGGACGTCTCCGGGCTCGTCGTCTCCGCGCTCGCGGCCTGGGCGTGGAACCAGGCGCTCAGCCATCGCGCGTATCTGCGGCTCGCGGCCGAGGGGAAGGCCGCAGCCGGGCGGACCCTGCGCGTCGGCGCGCCCGCCGGTGCGCTGGGGGCGGCGGTCACCGGGCTGCTCGTATCGGGTCCCGGTACGGGCGCGGCCTTCGCCGCCGGTCAGTCCTGCTATCTCGCGGCGGCGAGCGTCCTGCTGGTCCTCGGCCACGAACGTGCCCTGCTGCTCACGCTGTTGCCCGTGACCGCCGGTGCGGGAGCCGTGCTGCTGTGGCAGCCCCCGGCGTCGCTCGCGCTCGGGCTGCTGCCGGCGACGGTGACGCTCGCGGTCCTGGCCGCCGCTCACGCCGTACGCGACGCCGTGCGATCCGGGACCACGGCCGCGGGGGCCACGCCCGGGATGCTGCGCTCCCTTCCGTACGGGCTGTTCGGCCTCGCCGCGGGCGTGCTCGCGGCGCTGGCCGGGGCGGACGACCCGCGCTCGGTCGTCGTCCTCACGCTCAGCATGGGGTTCGCCGAGTGGCTGCTGTACCGCTACCGCTCCCTCGCGCTGGCCGCGCTGCGGGCGAGCACCACCGGTCGCGGCTTCACGCTGCGCGCCGGGCGGGCCCTGGCGTACTGCGTCGGCGCCTATCTGGCGGTGCTCGGTCTCGGCTCGCTGGTCGCGGGGACCTCGCCCGCTCCCCTGCTCGGCCTCGGCGCCGTGCTCTGGACCGCACTGCTGCTGCAGGCGTTCTCGCTGGCCTGGACGCCGGCCGCCGTCACGCTCGCCGCCGCGGCCGCGGAAGCCGCGTCCCACTTCGCCGGGCTGCCGCCCGGCACCGCCCAACTGATCTGTCGCACCGCGGCGGCGGCCGTCCTGGTCGCCGCGGCCTGCCGGCTGCTCGGCCGGCCCACCGCACACCGCTGACCACATCCCACCTCAAGGCACCGACGACCAACCACAGACCGCTCACCACCGACCACCGACCACCGACCACAGGAGCAACCGTCGTGACATCCAACGCGCTTGTCGCCGTAACCGGAGCCGAGGGCTTCATCGGATCGCATCTGACCGAGGCCCTCGTCGCCACCGGCTACCGGGTCCGCGCCATGGCCCAGTACAACTCCTTCTCCTCCTACGGATGGCTCGAGACGCTCTCCCCCGACACCCTCGACCAGGTCGAGATCGTCCTCGGCGACGTCCGTGACGTCGGCTCCGTGCATCAGCTCGCCGAGGGCGCAGAGGCCGTCTACCACCTCGCCGCGCTGATCGCGATCCCGTACTCCTACCAGGCCCCGCACAGCTACGTGGACACCAATGTCACGGGCACCCTCAATGTGCTGGAGGCGGTGCGCAAGCTGGGGATCCCGCGCCTGGTGCACACCTCGACCAGCGAGACGTACGGCACCGCGCAGACGGTGCCGATCACCGAGGACCACCCCATCAACACCCAGTCCCCGTACGCCGCTTCGAAGGCGGGCGGGGACCGGCTCGCCGACAGCTACCACGCCAGCTTCGACACCCCGGTCGTCACCCTTCGCCCGTTCAACACCTTCGGGCCGCGCCAGTCGATGCGGGCGGTCATCCCGACCGTCATCGGCCAGGTCGCGGCGGGCGAGCGGGTCATCACCCTCGGGGATCTGCGCCCCACCCGCGACTTCCTGTACGTGAAGGACACCGCCCGCGCCTTCCTCACCGTCGGCACGGCGCCCGCCGACGCCGTCGTGGGCCGCACCTTCAACGCGGGCACCGGCAGCGAGATCTCGGTGGGCGAACTCACCCGGCTGATCGGCAAGTTGATGGAGGCAGACCTCGATGTACGCCAGGACGAGGAGCGCATCCGGCCGACGGGTTCAGAGGTGATGCGGCTGGTCGCCGACGCTACGCGGCTGCGCGACGCCACCGGCTGGCAGCCCGAACACGACCTGGAGCAAGGGCTCGTACGCACCATCGACTTCTTCCGGAACCCGGCGAATCTCGCCCGCTACAAGACCGGCATCTACAACATCTGAGCCACCGGACCTGACAGGGGAGTCCCCATGCACGCAGTGATACTCGCAGGAGGCAGGGGCGTCCGGCTTCGGCCGTACACCACCGCTTTACCCAAACCGCTGGTACCGATCGGCGACCAGCACGCGATCCTGGAGATCGTGCTGCGCCAGCTGGCCGCCGCGGGCTTCGTCAGCTGCACGATCGCGATCGGCCATCTCGGCCACATCATCCGCGCCTACGTCGGCAACGGCTCGCAGTGGGGGCTGCGCGTCGGCTACTCCACAGAGGAGAGTCCACTCGGCACCATGGGTCCGCTGCTCACCATGATGGACCGGCTGCCCGACGACTTCCTCGTCATGAACGGGGACATCCTCACCGACCTCGACTACGGCGACGTCCTCAAGCAGCACCAGACTTCCGGCGCGCCGCTCACCGTCGCCACATACGCGCGCAAGGTCTCCATCGACTTCGGGGTGCTCACCACCGAGTCCGGGCGGGTCGTCGACTTCGCCGAGAAGCCGAGCATGGACTACCGCGTCTCCATGGGCGTGTACGGACTCACCCGCGAGACCCTCGCCGGCTATACGCCCGGTCTGCCGCTCGGTTTCGACGAGTTGGTGCTCGACCTGCTCAAGGAGGAGAACCCGCCGCACACCTACGAGTTCGACGGCTACTGGCTGGACATCGGCCGGCCCGACGACTACGACCGGGCGAACGCGGAATTCTCCACACACCGCGGCCTGCTGCTCAAGGGAGCGTGACGGTCCGTGCGCATACTCCTCCTGGGCTCCACCGGATTCCTGGGCGGGCACACCGCCGAGCAGCTGCGCGCCCTGCCGGGCGTGCGGCTGCTCGTCGGCGGCCGGTCCTCCGACGCCGACGTACAGTTCGACCTCACCGCCGGTCCCGGCGTCCTCGCGGACGCGCTGCGGGCGGCCCGACCGTCCGTCGTCGTCAACTGCGCGGGCCTGGTGGCCGGCAGCGCCGTCCACCTCACCGACGTCAACGCACGCGGCCCGGCAGCGCTGTGCGAGGCCCTGGGCGACGCGGCGCCCGACGCCCGGCTCGTCCACCTCGGCTCCGCCGCGGAGTACGGGCCGACCGCGCCCGGCGAGCCGGTCACCGAGACGGCCGCCACCAGACCGCTCGGCCCTTACGGCGCCACCAAGCTGGCAGGCACGGTCGCCGTCGGCGCCTCGGGGCTCGACGCGGTCGTACTGCGCGTCTTCAACCCGGTGGGCCCGGGCGCGCCTGCCGCGGGCCTGCCCGGGCGGCTCGCCGCCGAGCTGCGGCGGGCCGGCGAAGCCGACGACACGGTGCGGGTCGGCGACCTTTCCGCGCACCGCGACTTCGTCGACGTACGGGACGTGGCGGACGCGGTGGTGCGCGCCGCGACAACCGAGGGCACGCTGCCGCCGGTGCTCAACATCGGCAGCGGCGTGGCGACTTCGGTCCGCGACCTTGCCCATGGCCTCGTCCGGAACGCCCGTTTTCACGGCCGCCTGGAGGAGACCGGCACGGGGTCCGCGCGCTCGACGGCGGTCTCCTGGCAGTGCGCGGACATCACGTGGGCGGCCCGGGCTCTCGACTGGCGGCCGAAGCGGGCTCTGGTCGACTCGCTGCACGACCTGTGGGCGTGTCCTGCTGCGGCGGGGGCGCCTCGATGAGGGCGCGGGCCGGCTCCGGCGAACCCGTGGCCTCCCCGTGAGCGGCAGACCTGCATGAGCATGCTCGTGCCCATGTACGTACACCCCGCCGTCGACCCCGCCGCCTGGCAGGCCCTCGTCGCGTCCGCTCCCCTCCTCTACGGTGTGGTGCTCAACGTCGACGACGGTCCCGGCGGCGCCCCGGACCCAGCGTTCGTCGCCGCCGCCCGCGCACTGCGGGCGGCCGGCGTGCGGGTGCTCGGGTACGCGGACACCGATTACGGGCGGCGGCGCTCAGGCGAGGTCGCGCGGGACTTCGAGCGGCATCGCGAGTGGTACGGCACGGACGGGTTCTTCCTCGACCAGGTCGCCCCCGACGCGGCGGGGCTGCGTCACTACCGGCGGCTCACCCGGGCCGCCCGGTCGCGTGGCGGGCGGACCGTCGTCCTCAATCCGGGTGCCCACCCCGCGCCCGGCTATGCCGCGCTCGGGGATCTGCTGATCACCTTCGAGGGCAACTGGGACAGCTACCGCACCGCCCCTGCCGCACCGCCGTGGACCAGGGGCCTTCCGCCGAGCCGGTTCTGCCATCTGGTGCACGGGGTTCCCCGCGGGCTCTGCCGGCTCGCGGCCCGTACCGCGGAGCTGCGCGGCGCCGCGGTGCACTGTGCCGTACCCGGCCATGGCCCCAATCCCTGGTCGGCTCTGCCGCCCGCCCTCCGGAAGGACTCATGAACCGCACGAGGTGTCTGCGGACCGCGATCCTCGCTCTTGCGCTCGCGGTGCTCGCCGGGTGCTCGACCACGCCGCCGGGCCCCTCCCCCCACCCGCGGCGCTGGCAGCCGAGGCCGGGCACCGCCTGGCAGTGGCAGCTCGACGGCCGGGTCGACACCCGCGTCGACGTGCCCGTCTATGACATCGACGGCTTCGAGAACGACGCCGCGACCGTCCGACGGCTCCACCGGGACGGCCGCAAGGTCATCTGCTATCTCAATGCGGGCGCGTGGGAGTCCTTCCGCCCCGACCACGGGAGCTTCCCCGCCTTGGTACTCGGCAGGGCCAACGGTTGGGAGGGCGAGCGCTGGCTGGACATCCGGCGCCTCGACCTGCTGCGCCCACTGATGGCGAAACGCATGGACCTCTGCCGGGACCGGGGCTTCGACGCGGTGGAGCCCGATCTGCTGGACGGCCACCTCAACGACACCGGGTTCCGGCTGACCGCCGCCCACCAGCTCGCGTACAACCGCATGATCGCGCGCCTCGCCCATGACCGCGGCCTGTCGGTGGGGCTGAAGAACGACCTTCCCCAAGTCGGGCAGCTGGTGCGGGACTTCGACTTCGCCGTGAACGAGGAGTGCGCGGAGTTCGGTGAATGCGCGGCGCTGACGCCGTTCATCCAGGCAGGGAAGGCGGTCTTCCATGTCGAATACGCGCTTGGGGTCGACGAGTTCTGCAAGCCGGCGCGCGCACTGGGACTCAGCTCCATGCGCAAGAAGCTCGACCTGGGGGTGTGGCGTCAGCCGTGCTGAGCCGGGTCGGCTCGTGACCCTGAGGGCCAGATGCCCTGCCCCCGCTCACGCCCTGACGCCATCAGGACGCGGCGAGCACCGCCTGTACGGTCTTACCGCCGCCGGGTCCTCCCCGTACGGCGTAGGTCTGCGCGAGCTCACGCACCATGACCATGCCCCGCCCGCTCTCTTCCGTCTCCCGCGGCACGCGCATCCGCGGCGGAATCGGGCTGAGGTCCTCCACCTCGACTGTGACCAGCCCGGGATCGACGTGCAGCCGCAGCCGGCAGCTGCTGTGGCCGTGCCGGGTGGCATTGGTGACCAGCTCGGAGACGACCAGGATGGCATCCTCGACCTGGTCGCCGGAGACCTTCTCGCCGCAGCCCCGGGTGAGGAAGGCGGTCGTCAGGTGCCGTGCCCAGCGGGCGGACGTCTCCGCCTGCGGCAGGACATACGTCGCGCAGACGGCACGCCGACGCGAGCGCCTGTGCGCACGCATGTGCATCACTCCGTTCCGGCACTGGAAACAGCCAGGCAACGGCCGGGAAAGCCGATCGGGGCGGCTCCCGGCGGTCCAGACGCAATGACAAGCCTCTTACCCCTGTCTGATGCCCGCAGGGCGTGATCGGCAATCGGCCAAGGGTGCTCCGGTCCGCCTGCGCAGCGGCGGACCGGAGCGGCCGGCCGGTCAGGAGCTCGCGCACTCCATCGAAGCCGGGTCAGAGGCGTCACGGATCAGGGCGTCGTGCGCCGCCTTGAGCCGCTTGACGTCGGGCTTCGTGATCACGCGGTCGTAGGTGAGCAGGCCGTTCAACTCACCCTCCACATCGGTGATCTGGGTGTAGACGGCGCCGTTGCTCCCCTGGCAGGCCAGTCTGCGTACGTTGCCGAGCTGGGCCAGGTACTCGTCCGTGTACTTTGCCTGGTCGACGCCGACGTAGGTGTGCTGGACCGGCCAGGCGTGGCCCGGCACGGCGAGTCCGAGTCCGCCGTACTCACCGCTGACCAGCGCCCGTCTGCCGTCCGCCGCGGGGATCTGCGGGCTCGGATAGCCGTGGGCGTCGGCGATGTCGCCGTTGCCTCCGTCGACGGCTCCGCAGCAGTTGACGCCGCTCATGTTGTTGACCAGCCGGGCCGGGTCCCAGGCCTTGGCCTGGTCGGCGATCCTCGCCTGGTCGTACTGACCCCAGCCCTCGTTGAAGGTGACCCACATGACCACCGACGGGCTGCTCGAGTGCTGGTCGATCATCTCCTTCAGCTCGCGTTCGTACTGTGCTCGCGAGGCGGCGTTCGGGTTGATGGTGTTCATCGCCGGCATGTCCTGCCAGACCAGCAGGCCCAACCGGTCGGCCCAGTAGAACCAGCGGTCGGGCTCGACCTTGATGTGCTTGCGCACGGAGTTGAAGCCGAGCTTCTTGTGCATCTTGAGGTCGTACGCCAGCGCCTCGTCGGTCGGCGCCGTGTGCAGCCCGTCCGGCCAGAAGCCCTGGTCGAGGGTGGCCATCAGGAAGGTCGGCTTGCCGTTGAGCACGGTGCGCGGCACGCCGTTCACCTTCTCGACGGCGATGGTGCGCATGCCGAAGTAGCTGCTGACCCGGTCGGAGCCGGTCTTCACCTCGAGCCGGTACAGATGCGGATCGTCGGCGGACCACAGATGCGGATCCGGGACGGGCACCGACAGCGGTGAGCCGGTGGTGCCGGTGGCGGTGCCGACCTTGCGACTGCCGTCGTACGCGGTGGCCGTGACCGGAACACCCGCCCGCACCCCGCGTACCTCCACGGCGAGCTTCTCGCCCGCGACGTCGGGGGTGAGCTTCAGCGAGTCCGCGTGATCGGCCGCGACCGGCTCCATCCAGACGGTCTGCCAGATGCCGGACGAAGGGGTGTACCAGATGCCGCTCGGGTCGAGGCGCTGCTTGCCCATGGGCGGGTTCTCGCCGTCCCTGGAGTCCGTCGGGTCGTAGACGCCGACGATCAGCTCCTGGGTGCGGCCCGGCTTCAGCGCGTCGGTGACATCCGCGCTGAACCGGTCGTAGCCGCCCTTGTGCTCGGTGACCTTGACCCCGTTGACGTACACCTCGGACTGCCAGTCGACGGCGTCGAAGTTCAGCTTGAGGCGTTTACCGTCACCGACGCGCCAGCTGTCCGGGACGGTGAAGGTGCGGCGGTACCACATGCGGTCCTCGTGCCGTTCGAGGCCGGAGAGCTGCGACTCCACCGGGTAGGGAACGAGGATCAGCTCGCCGAGGGTCTTGCCGACCGGCGGCCGCTCCCCCGCTTCGGCGGCGGCGAACTGCCACTGCCCATTGAGATTGCGCCAGGCGTCGCGGGTCAGTTGCGGGCGCGGGTATTCGGGGTGGGCGTTGCCCGGACCGACGTCCTTGGCCCACGGCGTACGCAGCTCGTACTCGGACTTGTTGGGCCCGCTGCTCCAGAACGCGCCGACCGCCGTGCCGTTCTCGGCGCTCAGGCCGCCCTTTCCGTCGTAGCGCAGATCGGCGATGCCGCCGCCGTTGCCGTCCTTCTTGCCGACGACGGGCTCTTCGAGTGCGACGAGGAGGCGACGCGAGTCGGCCGGGTCGCGTGTGACGGCGCCGAGCGGCCATTTCGCGCCGCCGATGACCGCCTCGAAGTGCGCGGCGAGGCCGGCGGGCGGCGCTGCGAGCTTCTGTACGAAGTCCAGTCGCAGGCTGCGGCCGTCGGCGAGCACAGTGGCGCCGATCGCTCCGTCGTACGCGTAACCGTCGGGCAGGCGGAAGGCCGAGGAGGGCACGGGTACTTTGGCGCCGCCGGGCTCGGTCCAGTTGAGGTGCAGGTTCGAGCCGCCGTAGTGCTCGAAGTACTCCACCTTGATGTCGTACGCGCGTCCCGCGGTGAGGTCGACGGGCGGCGCGGTCTGTTCCCTGTCCCAGTCGTCGACCCAGTGGTCGATGGTGAGCCTGCCGTCGACCCACAGCCTGAATCCGTTGTCGCCGATCATCGAGAAGGTGTGGGCGCCGGTGCGGGCGGGAACGACCTTGCCGGTCCAGCGGACGCTGACGTCGTCGGCGCGTCCGGTGGCGGCGCTGAGGCGGGGTTCGAGGTTGCCGAAGTCGATGGACGGGTCGAAGCCGGTGGCCTTGAGCTCGGCGAAGTCGAAGGCCCCGGGCGCGGACTGGGTGTAGTACTCACCTTTGAGGCCATGTGCTTCGACCGGGTCGTCCGCGGTGCTGGACGCCGGCGCCGAAGGGGCGGACACGGCCGGTACGACGGTGAGTCCGGCAATCCCCAAGGCGGCTGCGAGAAGCAGGGCCAGCTTTCTTTGAATGCGCACAAATCCTCCTTGCCAGTGAGGGTGGCGGCTCGCTGCGATGCTCTGTACAACGTTGGAAGGAACGGTAGTTGGCATAAGAGCATAGGGTTCCGCTTGGCGTCCAGGGTCATGACAAGCCGGGGGCGAAGGGCTTATACATCGTTGTACAAACGGGCCAGGGCCGGAGAGGAACAGGCGTGAAGGTGAGTCTCAAGGACGTCGCGGAGCATGCGGGAGTCTCGATCAAGACCGTATCGAACGTGGTGAACAACTATCAGCACGTCACTCCGGCCATGCGCGCCCGGGTCCAGCAAGCCATCGACGAACTCGGCTACCGGCCCAATCTGACGGCCCGGCATCTGCGCAAGGGGCGCACCGGCATCATCGCGCTCGCCGTCCCCGAGCTGGGCAATCCGTACTTCGCCGAGTTGGCCGGCGCGGTGATCGACGTGGCCGCCGAGCACGAGTACACCGTGCTGCTCGACCACACCGGAGGCCGCCGCGAACAAGAGATGCTGGTCAGCCAGGGTTTCAGGGCGCGGGTCATCGACGGCCTGATTCTCAGCCCCATCGAGCTGGAGCCGGAGGACCTGCGCCAGCGCAGCGACGACGCCCCGCTGGTGCTGCTCGGGGAGCGCGAGTACGACCTGCCGTACGACCACATCGCGATCGACAACGTGGCCGCGGCCCGGACGGCGGTGCGGCATCTGCTGGACCTCGGCCGCACCCGGATCGCGTTCCTCGGCGCGCGCACCGACCGGGTCAACCAGCCCGCCCAGCTGCGACTGCACGGCTGGCGCGCGGAGCTGACGGAGGCGGGGCTGGCGGCTCCGGACTCGCTGGTCGCACCGACGACCGGTTGGGACCACGCGCACGGGGCGGCGGCGATGGCCGGACTGCTGGAGTCCGGGGGGCGGCCCGACGCGGTCTTCGCGTACAACGACCTCATCGCCATCGGCGCGATGCGGGTGCTGTCCGAGCAGGGGCTGCGGGTGCCCGAGGACGTCGCGGTGGTGGGCTTCGACGACATCAGCGAGGGGCGCTACGGAGCCGTCACGCTGACCACGATCTCGCCGGACAAGCAGACGATCGCGCGGCTCGCCGTGCAGTCGGTCGTGGGACGGCTGCTGGGCACCACGGATTCGGCCCAGGCGTGTGAAGCACGCGAAATCCGCCCTGATTTCAGCCTGGTTGAGCGTGAGAGCACTCGGGGCAGGGTCTGACGCGAAGGGTTTTACAGGCTTCGTACAACGAGAGCCGCCCTCGCGTGAGCGCCCTGCGCACCCGCCTCATCCAGCTGCTGACCGCCACGCGCTGGTGGCCGCCGTAGCGTCCTTCGGCTTCGACACCTTTCTGACCGGCGACAACCCGGAGAACATGGCGGTCTCTTCTGCGTCCCTCGCCGTGGTCGCCCTCGGCATGACCTTCGTCATCATCACCGGCGGGATCGACCTCTCGCTCGGCTCGCTGTTCGCGCTGGGCGGAGTGCTGGCCGCCTGGGGCTCGCAGTACGGTACACCGGTCGCGCTGCTCCTCCCGCTCGCCGTGTGCGGGCTGATCGGCCTGGTCAACGGGCTGCTGATCGCACGGGCCAGGCTCGCGCCGTTCATTGTGACGCTCGCCGCGATGCTCGCCGCCCGCGGCATCCTGCCCTCCATCACCGACGAGGGCTCGACGACCTATCTGGTGGACGAGAAGTCATTCTTCGCCCGGCTCGGGCAGGACAGGCTGCTGGGCGTGGGCGTGCCGGTGTGGATCACGGCGGTGCTGTTCGTGCTGGGCGCGATCGTGCTGCGCCGCAGCCGGTTCGGACAGTATGTGTACGCCGTCGGCGGGAACGAGGACGCGGCGGCACTGATGGTCGCCCCCGTCGCCCGTACGAAGATCGCCGTGTACGCGCTTCCCGGGCTCTGCGCGGGGCTTGCCGGAGCGCTCAACGCCGCCTGGCTGGTCTCGGGAGTCACCATCCTCGGCGCCGGTATGGAGCTTGAAGCGATCTCCGCAGTCGTCATCGGCGGCACCCTGCTCACCGGCGGCTTCGGCTTCATCAGCGGTTCGCTCTGTGAACTCCGGCAACCCCCGTCCAACGCGGCCGCGCCCGGTGCCTCACAGCACCGGCTGTCCCTTGCCCAGGGCGATGACGCCGTTCTTGGAGACGGTGTAGAGCTCTTGGTCCCGCCCGGGGTTGACGCCGATCGTCGCGCCGGGCGGGACGTCCACGTTCTTGTCGAGGATCGAGCCGCGCACCACCGCGCCACGGCCTATGCGCACGTTGTCGTGGAGGACCGAGCCCTGCACGACAGCGCCCTCCGCCACGGTCACACCAGGCGAGAGGACGGACCGGGTGACCTGGCCGCGGACGACGCAGCCGGGGCTGATGATGGACTCGCTCGCGATGCCCGCGCCGATGAAGCGGGCGGGGGGCAGCTGGCCGGAGTGGGTGTAGAGGGGCCAGCGGCGGTTGTCCAGGTCGAAGACCGGCCGGTCCGGGATCAGATCCATATGGGCTTCGTAGTACGTGTCGAGCGTGCCCACATCACGCCAGTAGCCGTGCTCCCGCGCACTCTCGCCGGGCACATGGTTCTGATTGAAGTCATAGAGCTGCGCCACACCCTGTTCGGTGAGCATCGGCAGGATCGAGCCACCCATGTCATGGAGGGAGTGCCTGTCCTCTGCGTCCCGGTGGAGTGCGTCGACGAGGACCTTGGTGGTGAAGAGGTAGTTGCCCATGGAGGCGAAGACCCGGTCGGGGTCGCCGGGCAGCCCGGGCGGGTCGGTGGGCTTCTCCAGGAACCGTTCGACCCGGTTGCCGTCGGAGGCCGGGGTGATGATCCCGAACGACGACGCTTCGGCCCGCGGCACCTTGATCCCCGCGACGGTGACGCCCGCGCCGTTCTCGATGTGGTGCCGCAGCATCTGCCGCGGGTCCATCCGGTACACATGGTCGGCGCCGAACACCGCGATGTAGTCGGGCTGTTCGTCGTTCACGAGGTTGAGGGACTGCAGGATCGCGTCCGCGCTGCCCAGATACCAGCGCGGACCGAGCCGCTGCTGGGCCGGGACGGGGGTGACGTAGTTGCCGAGCAGGCTCGACATCCGCCAGGTGGTTGTGACATGGCGGTCCAGCGAGTGCGACTTGTACTGCGTGAGCACGCAGACACGCAGGATGTCGCCGTTGACCAGGCTGGAGAGCACGAAGTCGACGAGGCGGTACATACCGCCGAAGGTCACCGCCGGTTTGGCGCGGTCGGCGGTGAGCGGCATCAGCCGCTTGCCCTCCCCGCCGGCCAGTACGATCCCCAGCACCGAAGGTCCACCGCGCATCGCCGCCCCTTCCACGCCTGTGACTGCCCTGCCCTGCTACGCCTGCTTGAGCAACTCCTCGTACACCTCGTGCGTCCGCCGGGCCACCTGGTCCCAGCCGAACTCACGCACCGCGCGCTCCCGGCCGGCGGCGCCCATCCTGGCGGCCTCCACGGCGTCGTCGACGACCCGGTTCACCGACTGGGTGAGGCCCGACTCGAAGGCCTCCGGGTGACGGGCGTCGTAGGGCACCAGCAGTCCGGTGCTTCCGTCGTCCACTACCTCGGGGATGCCGCCGACCGCGGACGCCACGACGGCTGTACCGCACGCCATGGCCTCCAGATTGACGATGCCCAGCGGCTCGTACACCGAGGGGCAGACGAACACCGTTGCGTGGCTCAGCAGTTGGATGACCTGGGGCCGGGGAAGCATCTCGGGGATCCAGTGCACCCCGTCCCGTACCCGCTCCAACTCCTCGACCAGTTCGCGGAATTCGCGGTCGATCTCGGGCGTGTCCGGGGCTCCCGCACACAGCACCAGCTGGATGTCCGGGTCGAAGGAGCGGGCCGCGCGCAGCAGATGCGGGACGCCCTTCTGGCGGGTGATGCGGCCGACGAACAGGGCGAAGGGGCGGTGCGGGTCGACGCCGATCCGCTCGAGGGCGTCCGTCTCGTGGTCGGGGCGGTACATGCGGGTGTCGATGCCGTTGTGGATGACGCGCACCCGGTCCGGGTCGAGGGCGGGGTAGCAGGCGAGGATGTCGGCGCGCATGCCGTGGGAGACGGCGATCACGGCGTCCGCGGCCTCGATCGCGGTGCGCTCGGCCCAGCTGGACAGGGCGTAGCCGCCGCCCAGCTGTTCGGCCTTCCAGGGGCGCAGCGGCTCCAGGGAGTGTGCGGTCATCACGTGCGGGACGCCGTAGAGCAGCTTGGCGAGATGGCCGGCGAGGTTGGCGTACCAGGTGTGGGAGTGGACCAGTTCGCGGCCCTGCAGCTCTGCGGCCATCGCCAGGTCGACGGAGAAGGTGCGCAGCGCTTCGTTGGCATTCTCGAGTCCGGCGAGCGCCTGGTGGCGCAGGACCCCTTCGGCCGCGCCCTCGCCCCAGCAGTGCACTTCGAGGTCGGTAAGGGCTCGTAACTCCCGGGCGAGGAACTCCACATGGACCCCGGCGCCCCCGTAGACGTCCGGCGGATACTCGCGCGTGAGCAGGCCGACCTTCACCCCATGATGGTCACGCAGATACGGCGTACGGGGAAGAGCGCGGCCAGGATCACTCGGCATCAGTGGGCGCTCCGCCGCGGCGGGAGGTCGAAGACGCAGTCGCCGCACAGCCCGCCGCCCGGGCAGCGGTAGTAGAGACAGCAGCTGCGCCGCCGCATCGCACGTCCGTGGACGGTGCCGGACAGATCGGGGTGGGCGAAGAGCTCGGCGGCCAGCGCCGCGGCCCGCTCGGCCACCTCGGGCCGGCCGCTGCGCCGGGCCCAGGTGCGCAGTTCGCGTACGGCTCCGGCGAGCGCGGAGCCCGCGTTGCCCCACAGCAGCTGTGACGAGATCCGTGTGTCGCTCCGCAGCGCGTCGGCGAGCGGAACGAGATGGCCGTACTGCACTGTCTCGCGGATCGTGGACGCGTCGGCAGGCAGCGCACCACAGCCGGTGAGACACAGGTCGTCGGGCGAGCTGCGTTCCGGATCCCAGTGCAGCCGCGCGGGGTCGAGGTCGGGGACCTCGCCGTGCAGCGCGGCACAGCCGAGCGCGACCGACCAGAGCCGGGCGACGAGGCCCAGGTGCGCGACGGAGGCGGCGACCCGGCGCTCGGGGGCGCGCAGCCGGGCCGCGACTGTGTCGACGCGGGCCACGAGCGGGGCAGCGTCTCCCGCGTACAGCCGCGCGAGCGGGGCGTGCCCGTCGCCCGGCGTCCCGGTACGCAGGGCGAAGAAGCCGCCCACGGACGCCAGCTCGTCGAGATCCACGCCCACGCTCCGTCCCCTGTCACCTTCCGTATGCGCACCCGGTCGACGCACCCGGTCACCGTATCGACGGCGCGTGGCCATCTCATCCCTGCTGTCCTGCTCACCCGCCGTGAGGGGGACTTTTGGCCTACGCTCGTACTACGTCGGCAGTACGTCCAAGTGCCTGCTCAAGGACGACGACGGATTCACTTAAGAGGGCGATCGTGGTCTCTATGAGTTCCCTCGCGCTGGCCGTGGTGCTGTCCCTGGTCTCCGCGGTCGCGTATGCGGCCGGGGCGATCATGCAGGAGCATGTCGCCGCCTCCACCTCGGCCCGTCCGTACGCCCCGCTGCACCACGCCGCGTGGTGGGTCGCCGTCGCTCTCAACGGCCTCGGCGCGGTCCTCCATGTGATGGCGCTGGCGTACGGGCCGCTCAGCCTGGTCCAGCCGCTCGGCGCGCTGACGATCGTCTTCGCTCTGCCGATGGCCGCCCTCTTCGTACGTCGCAGGGCGGGCGGTGCCGCCTGGCGCGGCGCGATCATGGCGACGGCGGGTCTCGCGGGGCTGCTCGCGCTGACCGGCGAGTCCGACGCCCACTCACTGGGCGGCGGGCAGCGCGGGGTACTGGCCGCCGTGACCTTCGGCGGTGTGGCCTTGATCTTCCTGGCCGCCCAGACCGTGCACCGGCCCATCCTCCGCAGCGTGGGACTCGCCGCGGCGGCCGGCGTGGCCTTCGGCATCGCCTCGGTGTTCACCAAGACCGTCGCGGTGGACTGGACATGGTCCGCACCGCTCTCCCAGTGGCCGAGTCTGCTGGTGATCTCGGTCCTCGCGATCGGCGGTCTGCTGCTGTCCCAGGCGTCCTACCGCGGCGCGGGCCTCGCGGCCCCGCTGGCCACGGTCACGGTCGTCAACCCGGTGGTGGCGGCGGCGGTCGGCATAACGATGTTCGGCGAGACCTTCCGGTACGGCGTGCCGGGCACCGTGCTCGCCCTCGGCTTCGGCGTCATGGCGGCCGGCGGGCTGATCCTGCTGACGACGGAGCGGCTGAAGGCGACGCGCAAGGAGTCGGCAGCACAGGCGCAGGCGTCGGCGCGTCCCGCGCAACAGCCGGTGTTCCCCTCAGAACCCCGCATACTTCACGCGGATGCGCAGGTGCTCCCCTCAGACCGAGACGCCGCCCGATCTGAGGTAGGCGAGCGGATCGATGTCGGACCCGTATCCCGGCCCTGTACGCACCTCGAAATGGAGATGCGGCCCTGAGCTGTTGCCGGTGGACCCGGACCGTGCGATCCGCTGACCACTGCTGACCTGCTGGCCGGAACGCACGGTGAGCGCCGACAGATGCGCGTACTGGCTGTATTTGCCGTCCGCGTGGCGGATGACGACCTGGTAGCCGTACGAACCGCCCCAGCCGGCCGAGACGACTCGTCCGGAGGCGACTGCCTTCACGGAGGTACCGGTGGGGACCGGGAAGTCCACGCCGGTGTGATAGCCGCTGGACCAGGCGGAACCGGCCTTGCGGTAGGGGGTGCCGATGCTCGCGTCGACGGGCGCGCTGAGTCCGGTCCGGTGCGCGGGCTTGGCGGCGCGGACCGGCTTCACCTGCTTCTTGGGAGCCTGCTGCTTCGGCGCCTGCTGTTTCGGCGCCTGCTGCTGTGTCCGCTGTTTGGGCGCCTGTTGCTTCGGCGCAGGCGGCTTCGGTGTCTGCTGTTTCGGCGGGGTCTCCGGCCGCGGCTGAGCCTTCGGCTTCTGCCGGCCCGGTGCGACCGGAGCCTCGACGCGCAGGATCAGCTTCTGGCCGGGGTGGATCAGGTTGGGGTCGCTGCCGACGACCGCGCGGTTCTGTGCGTACAGCCGCTGCCAGCCGCCGCTGACCTCCTCGGCCGTCGCGATCTTGGAGAGTGAGTCTCCGCGGGCCACGGTGTAGCCCTCGCGCTGCGTGGGCACGGTGGTCGGCGTCGCCTTCTTCAGTGCGGCGCTGCGCCCACTCTGCGGCGCTAATCGTGTGGCGGGCGCGATCTCGGGCGCGTCCCCGCCGCGGGTGAGGCCCGCCCGGGTGGAGCAGGTGGGCCAGGCCTTCGGCCCCTGCCCCTTGAGGACCTTCTCGGCGATGGCTATTTGCTGATCTTTGTCGGCCAGATCCGCGCGCGCGGCGAACCGTCCGCCGCCGTAAGCCTCCCAGGTGGACTGGCTGAACTGGAGCCCGCCGTAGTAGCCGTTACCGGTGTTGATATTCCAATTGCTGGTGGACTCGCAGGCCGCGACCTTCTCCCAGACGTCCACGGAAGCCGCATGGGTCGTGCCCGCGCCGATGAGCGGCAGAGCCATGCCCGCACCGCCCGCGGTGACGGTGAGAGAAGCCCGGTTGATGCGGCTCGGCTGGTATCGGCGGTGCCGACCGGTTGCGGCCATGGTGAGACTCCCCCACTGACAATAGGTCACGTCGCAAGCGGTCAACTTAGGTGCTCGGCCCGGACTATGACAAGGGTTCAGGCGCGGTGCACGGAGGCGGTGGGGCGCACCGGGCCGGCAGCCGGGGGCCGACTGCCGCCGCGGGCCAGGAAGTCGGCCAGCGGCAAGGTCGCCGCGCCGACGGTGACCGCGTCCGGGCCGAGTTGCCCCAGTTCGATGGTGGTTCGGGCGGCGGCGTGACGCAGGGCGTACTCCCCCGCGTACCGGCGTACTTCGGGGAGCAGACGGGGGCCGATGAGCAGTCCGGCCCAGCCCCCGATGAGGATACGTTCGGGGTGGAAGAGATTGATCAGGTCGGCGACGGCCGCGCCCAGGTACTCGGCGGTGTCGTCGAGGAGGGAGAGCGCGACCGGGTCGGGCTCAGGTCCTCCCGGGCCGGCCTCAGGTCCTCCCGGGCCGGGAAAGGCCGCCGCCAGCAGGGCAGCCAGCGCGGTTTCGTCGTCGGCGTCGGCGGGAAGCGGTCCGCCCGCCTCCTGCCAGCGTTCGCGCAGCGCTTCCGCTCCGGCGTACGCCTCAAGACAGCCCAGCGAGCCGCAACGGCAGCGCCGGCCCCGGATCCGTACCGTCGTATGTCCCCATTCGAGGGCGGTGCTGCGGGCGTTCTCGTCGGGGGTGGCGGCGTGCACCACGCAGGCGCCGACTCCGGAACCGATCAGGGCGACGGCGGCTTCGCGGGCGCCACGGCCGCCCCCGAACCACATCTCGGCCTGGCCGAGTGTCTTGGCGCCGTTGTCGATGAACAGCGGGACTTGTGGGGGCAGTTCCATGGAGTCGCGGAGCAGTCTCTCGAACGGCACGGCGCTCCAGCCGATCGTCTGACCGTGAACGATCGCGCCGGTCGCACCGTCACCGGTGGCCTGCTCGATGATGCCGGGGACGCCGATCCCGATGCCGAGCAGGCTCGCGGCGTCGGCGTCCGCGTCCCGCAGGACCTCGGCGACGCCGGTGCGGACATGGGCGACGACGCGCTCGACGTCGTAGCCGTGCTGGGCCAAGAGGTGTTCGGTGCGGCCGAGTTCGGTGAGCGAGAGGTCGAAGAGCTCGACGCGTACCCGCGTCTCTCCGATGTCGATGCCGATCAGCAGGCCGGTGGTGGGTGCGACGCGCAGCAGGGTGCGTGGGCGGCCGCCCTCGGAGTCGACCATTCCGGCTTCTTCGAGTACGCCCTCACTGACGAGTTCCGAGACGACGTTGCTGATAGAACCTGAACTCAGCCCGGTGGCCGGTCCGAGCTCCTGGCGGCTCAACGGGCCGTCGAAATACAACCGTTGCAGAACCCTGGCGCGGTTGCCGCGCCGCAGGTCACGCACTGTCCGTCTGTTGCGCTCCGCCATGGTGCTCCTTTCCTGAACGAAACATACCCCGGTCACAGGCCTTGACGCGACCTTCTTTCACCTCTTAAATCACGGCATAAATTAAGTCATGGAGGCCGTTCGGGAACCGAACGCAGCCACCCCCGGAAAGGGGCCACCTCTCATGCGCACCAGAGCCGCACTCGCCGTCGCCGTCGTCACCGCGCTCGCCGCCGTCACCGGCTGTGGCGGCGGCACCTCCACCGATGGGGGCGGCAGCAACGAGTCGCCCAGGACGCTCACGTACTGGGCCTCCAATCAGGGCCCGAGCGTCGAGGCCGACAAGAAGATCCTCACACCCGAGCTGAAGAAGTTCGAGGAGCAGACGGGCATCAAGGTCAAGCTCGAGGTGATCCCCTGGTCCGATCTGCTCAACCGGATCCTGGCCGCCACGACGTCCGGGCAGGGCCCCGACGTCCTCAACATAGGCAACACCTGGTCCGCCTCGCTCCAGGCGACCGGTGCGCTGCTGCCCTGGGACCAGAAGAGCTTCGACGCGATCGGCGGCCGGGACCGCTTCGTCGCGTCCGCGGTGGCCTCGGCCGGGGCCGAGGGCCAGGACCCCGCGGCCGTGCCGCTGTACTCGCTGGCGTACGCGCTCTACTACAACAAGAAGATGTTCGCCGACGCGGGGATCTCACAGCCGCCGGCCACCTGGGACCAGCTGGTCGCCGACGGCAAGAAGATCTCCAAGGACGGGAAGTGGGCGCTGGGCGCCGAGGGCGGCAACCTCGCCAACAACATCCACCAGGTATTCGTCCTTGGCAAGCAGCACGGCGCGGACTTCTTCGACTCCTCCGGCAAGCCCACCTTCACCTCGGACGGCGCGGTCGCCGCGGTGAAGCAGTACGTCGACTTCATGGCCAAGGACAAGATCGTCGCGCCTGGCAACGCGGAGTACGCCCAGAACCAGTCGCTCCAGGACTTCGCGCGCGGCAAGACGGCCATGGTGCTGTGGCAGGCCGCCGCCTCGACCTTCGCGGCGCAGGGCATGAAGCCCGCCGACTGGGGGGTCGCTCCCGTTCCTGTCCCGGCGGGCACTCCCGGCACCGGACAGAACACCAACTCCATGGTGGCCGGGATCAATATGGCCGTCTTCAAGAACACCAAGAACATCGACGGCGCCAAGAAGTTCGTGAAGTTCATGACGAGCGACGCGGAGCAGAAGCTGCTCAACAAGACGTACGGATCGATCCCGCCGGTCAAGGCCGCGCAGGAGGACCCGGCGTTCTCCGCGCCCGATCTGAAGGTCCTGCGCGACACGCTCGCCACGAGCGCCGCGCCCCTCCCGCAGGTGCCCACCGAATCGCAGTTCGAGACGGCCGTCGGCACCGCGGTCAAGGAGCTGTGGGCCGACGCCGCGGCCGGACGCCCGGTGACGACCGAGTCCGTCAAGGACCGTCTGGCCAAGGCCCAGCAGCAGATGCAGCAGTGAGGCCGGCGCGATGACCACCACCGTGACTCCCGGCCGCACGGACCGGGCGGGCAGCGGTGAGAGCCCGGGCACGACGGATGCGCGCAGAAGGCTGCCGCGCATCCCCGACCGGATCCGCCACGGCGGCCTGCCCTATCTCCTGCTGCTGCCCGCCATCTTGCTCGAACTGCTCGTCCATCTGATCCCGATGGTCATCGGCATCGCGATGAGCTTCCGTCAGCTCACCCAGTTCTACATCCGCAACTGGGGCGAGGCGCCGTGGGCGGCGCTCGACAACTACCAGGTCGCCGTCGACTTCGACGCCCCGATCGGCCAGGCGCTGCTCCATTCCTTCTATGTCACCTGCCTGTTCACGGTGCTCGCCGTCGGCCTGTCCTGGCTGTTCGGGGTCGCCGCGGCGATCATGATGCAGGAGAACTTCCGCGGCCGCGGCTTCCTGCGGGCCGTCTTCCTCACTCCGTACGCACTACCGGTGTACGCCGCCGTCATCACCTGGGGCTTCATGTTCCAGCGCGACAACGGCCTGATCAATCACGTCCTGCACGACCAGCTCGGCCTTACCGACCAGCCGTCCTTCTGGCTGATCGGCGACAACAGCTTCATCGCGCTGGTCGTGGTGGCGGTCTGGAAGTCCTGGCCGTTCGCGTTCCTCATCATCATGGCGGGGCTGCAGAACATCCCGCGCGAGCTGTACGAAGCCGCGGCCATCGACGGCGCGGGCGTCTGGCAGCAGATTCGCAAGATCACCCTGCCGTCGCTGCGCCCGGTCAACCAAGTGCTGGTGCTGGTGCTGTTCCTGTGGACGTTCAACGACTTCAACACGCCGTATGTGCTGTTCGGGAGAGCCGCCCCGGAGGCCGCCGACCTGATCTCGATCCATATCTACCAGTCGTCGTTCGTCACCTGGAACTTCGGCTCGGGCTCGGCGATGTCCGTCCTGCTGCTGCTCTTCCTGCTGCTGGTCACGGCCGTCTATCTGCTGCTCACGTCCCGGGGAAGGAAGACCGCCGATGCCTAGGCCGCCGAACTCGCCGACCGCACCGCCGCGGTCCTTCCGCTGGACGCGCCGTATCGTCCTCACCTTCCTGACGGCCTTCGCCGTGCTGCCCGTCTATGTGATGCTCAGCAGCTCGCTCAAGCCGCTCCAGGACGTGTCGGGGAAGTTCCAGTGGATCCCGTCCGGGCTCACCGTCCGCCCGTACATCGACATCTGGGACACCGTGCCGCTGGCGCGCTACTTCCTCAACTCGCTGATCGTGGCGGGCGCGGCGACCGTGCTGTCCGTGGTGATCGCGGTGTTCGCCGCGTACGCCGTGAGCCGCTACCGGTTCCGCGGAAGGCGGGTTTTCACCGTCACGGTGCTCTCCACCCAGATGTTCCCCGGCATCCTCTTCCTCCTCCCGCTGTTCCTGATCTTCGTCAATATCGGCAACAGCACCGGCATCGCCCTGTACGGCTCGCGCGGCGGGCTGATCCTCACCTATCTGACGTTCTCGCTCCCCTTCTCCATCTGGATGCTGATCGGCTACTTCGACTCCATCCCGCGGGATCTGGACGAGGCCGCCATGGTGGACGGCTGCGGGGCACTCGGCGCGCTCTTCCGGGTCGTCGTGCCGGCCGCCGTCCCGGGCATCGTCGCCGTGGCCGTCTACGCGTTCATGACGGCCTGGGGGGAGGTCCTGTTCGCCTCCGTCATGACGAACGACGTCACCCGCACGCTCTCCGTCGGGCTCCAGGGCTACGCCACCCAGAACGACGTCTACTGGAACCAGGTCATGGCCGCCTCGCTGGTCGTCAGCGTGCCCGTCGTCGCCGGGTTCCTGCTTCTCCAGCGCTATCTCGTCGCGGGCCTCACCGCGGGCGCCGTCAAGTGATCAGCCGATCAGACCCCCGACCCCAGCAGAAAGGCAGTCCGTGAACGACCTCAATGCCCTCCCGGCCGACTTCACTTGGGGGGTCGCCACCGCGGCGTACCAGATCGAGGGAGCCGTGGCAGAGGACGGCCGCTCCCCGTCGATCTGGGACACCTTCTCCCAAACCCCGGGTACCGTCGCCGGCGGCGACACCGGGGATGTGGCGTGCGACCACTACCACCGCTGGCCCGAGGACATCGGTCTGATGAAGCAACTCGGCGTCGGCGCGTACCGGTTCTCGATCGCCTGGCCGCGGATCGTGCCGGGCGGCGACGGGCCGGTGAACAAGGCCGGACTCGCCTTCTACGACCGGCTGGTGGACGGGCTGCTCGAAGCGGGCATCACGCCGTTCGCCACCCTCTACCACTGGGACCTCCCGCAGGCGCTCCAGGACCGGGGCGGCTGGCCGTCCCGTGAGACCGCGGAGCACTTCGCCGCGTACGCGTCCGCCGTCGCGGAGCGGCTCGGCGACCGGGTCAAGGACTGGGCGACCCTCAACGAGCCGCTGTGCTCCGCGTGGATCGGCCATCTGGAAGGGAAGATGGCCCCGGGGCTGACCGATCTCGGGGCCGCCGTGCACGCCTCGTACCATCTGCACCTCGGCCACGGTCTCGCCGTGCAGGCGATCCGCGCGGCCTCGTCGGACGCCCGCGTCGGGATCGTCAACAACCTCAGCCCGATCGAGCCGGCGAGCGAGCGCGAGGAGGACGTCGCCGCCGCGCTACGGGCAGACGGCCACACCAACCGCTGGTGGCTCGACCCGATCCACGGGCGCGGCTATCCGCAGGACATGCTGGAGCTGTACGGCATCGAACTGCCCGAGCGCGCCGGGGACTTGGCGACGATCGCGGCCCCGCTGGACTGGCTGGGGCTGAACTACTACTTCCGCCAGATCGTCACTGCCGACCCGACCGGCTCCGTCCCGTACGCCCAGCAGATCTTTTTGCCGGGGGCCCGGCACACCGCGATGGACTGGGAGGTCCACGCGGACGGCCTGGAGCAGCTGCTGCTGCGGCTGACCGAGGAGTACGGCGCCCGGCGCATCTACGTCACCGAGAACGGCTCGGCCTATCCGGACGTGGTACGTGCCGACGGCACCGTCGACGACCCCGAGCGGGTGCGGTACCTGGAGGAGCATCTGGCGGCGTGCGGACGGGCCGCGCGCCGGGGCGCCCCGGTCGCCGGGTACTTCGCCTGGTCGCTGATGGACAACTTCGAGTGGGCGTACGGCTACGACAAGCGGTTCGGCCTGGTGCATGTGGACTACGCGACGCAGCGCCGCACGATCAAGGGCAGCGGGCACCGGTACGCGGACATCATCCGCGCGGCGACGTGCAGGGCGCGCAGGGCGGCGTGATCTGGCGCCTGTGCACTCGTAATGCGTAGGTCTCGGGTTCGAATCCCGAAGGCGGCTCCACAGCGAACCCCAGGTCAAGCCTTTGACCTGGGGCTTCTTGCTACTGGTGACCTTGGAATCTGCGCAAATCAGACACTCATGATCTGCGCATCGTAAAGGTCGGAGGTATAGCTTCCGTGACGGAGCGCGGAGTGCAAGCCTCTGAGCTGGGCTTTTGCCGTTTTGAGTGCCTCACGGGGACACACGTGTTTCTGGCAGTAGTTGGGAGCGAAGTCCCTGGCCATTGTGCTGGGCTGTTACGGACAGATCACCCCGGGCCTTCGAGTGGGCGATCCATGTCAGGGCGACGGGGCGTTCGTCACTCGTCAACGCTGCGTGGAACTGAGCTGAACCGGATTTTGCAGCGGCCCTGAAGCCAGGCATGCCCGCCTTGGCAGATGGGAGAACGCGGGTTCGATGCCTGCGCCACGGAAGAACCCCGACGAACTGCGCGAGCGGGCTGTCCGCGAAGTACAGAGCTCCGGCCGGCGTCAGGTCCGTCCGGTCGGCGGATGCCAGAACCTGGCACACGACCTGCAATTTCGCGGTGATCGCTGCTACACCACTTGGTGGGACACCATCCGAGTATGGGTGCGATGCTGGAAGATCTGTGCACCGGGGTAGAGCGCGGCGCCCCCGTCACGTCTTTCCGGTACGTGCCTTTCGTGCACGAACGGCGGATGCTTCAGTGGCGTACTTCAGCGGAAGGGTGATCAGGATCAGGCTGTGGAAGGTAGTTTCTATTGGCCTGACGCCCAACACTCCGGTGCAGGTCCGATCTGAGGAGTTTCAAGATGTCTGAGGTTGCTGAGGTCCTATCAGCATGGAACCGGATCGTTCGCTGGCTTGAGGCGAACGCCCCAGTGAGCGCGCAGGCGCTTAAGCCTCCGGCTACGAACGAGGACATTGACCGTCTGAACGAATATCTGGGATTCGAGATCCCGGATGTCCTTGATGCATGGCTTCGGATGAACAATGGAAGCACTGCGAAAGACTCCACAGCGCCGATCTCCGGCGGCGGTATGGCGCTGATCTCTCACGCCGGTTCATTGATTTTCCCGGACGGTGAGGTGTTCCTCGGGTGCGAGGAGATCATGCGTCGGCACGCCGAGTATCTTCAAATCGCCAGCAGTATCGACGACGAGGACTACTGGAAGCGGTCGTGGATACCGGTCGTCGAGAAGAGTGATGCGCCCTACGGGTTCCTGCTGGATGCAGAGCGGCGTGGTGAAAGTGCGCCCGTTCTGAGGTTCGGCGAGGGCGACTACCCGGAAGTGTGTCTGCCGTCGCTGAGCGGCCTGTTGTGTCCCATCGCGGATGTCCTGGAGCACGGCGAGGCCGCGGGTTCCCTCATGGCTTACCGAAGGGCAACTGTCACGGATGGCAGGATCGAGTGGGCGGGTTGACCGAGGAAACAGGGATGGGGCCCGGCGAACCGGGCCCCATCTTTGTGTCAGGGTGCCTCAGGTCGGCTTGGGCACGTCCAGCCAGTACTCGTCCTTGCCGATCAGACGGTTCCGCTTACGGAATCCCGGGAACGGTGACATGGACTGGGTGTTCTGGTTATTGGACATGCTGGACCGGCCGCACTTCTCGTTCCACTCGGGAAGCGGGTAGCGCTCGTCGGCGTAGATCCGCCAGATGCCGTCAGTGCCCTTCTTCGCGACGGTCTGCAAGCACTCGTCGCCGGAGCTGACCGGGTTGGTGCCCCCCATCGAGGTGGGCATACCGGCACTCTGGTAGCTGGAGGCGAAGGCGAACTCGTCGCAGCTCTGTGTGTCCGTTCCCGACGAGCTCAGCTCAGGTGAGAGCGTCGCGTCGGGGTGGCGGACGTATGAACTCGGGCAGATGACATCGCGGTTGGCGTCGCTCTGCTTCTTGTTGGGGTTGGTCGGCGACATGACGTCAGTGCCGAGGTACCTCAGAGCAGCGCCCTTCCCCTTGAGCCCGAAGTGTCCGGGAAGTTTCTGCTGGACCAGCCATGCATGCGCGGCAGCCGCCGGGAACTTCTTGGAGTTCATCACGTAGGTCGGCTTGTAACGGTCAAAGACGCAGCCGGGCGTGGCAGTGACTATGTTGTCGCAGCGGATCTGCTGCGGTGTGCCGGTGATCATCTCCGAGAGGTTGCCGGAGTGTTCGCCGCCCATCCAGCCGCCGAACTTCCACTTGAAGCCGATGAGGTCCGTGATGGAACTCTGGCTCTGGTTCCAGGTGTGAGTCATCCTCATGTGGGCGACGTGCCGGTCTCCGGCGCCCCAGTTCCAAGTGGCGCTGGTGACCCAGTTCTGGGTGGAGGAGGTGCAGTCGATGGAGCAGAACTGTTCTACGGTCTGGGTGACGGGGCCGGTTGCTCCGGTTCCGGTGAACGCGACCGGAATGAAGAAGACGTCGGTCTCGATGGTTCCGCTGCTCGGATCCGTTTTGATTTCGGCCTGGACGTGGATCCTCGCGGTACCGATGATCTCGTCCGTCGAAAGATCCCTCTGGGTCAGGTTGAAAACTGTCTTCAGGCAGCCTTCGGTGCGGTTGATCCAGCGGTTCGGCAGCGCGTAGGGGATCGGGAACGGCTTGATGCCGCACCAGTCCACGCCACTGTTTGCAGCGCTGGCTGTAGCGAGCCGGTTCTCGGCGTCTTCCAGTTCCTCCTTGGACGGTTTGCTGGTGGACGGGGCGACCTCGGTTTTCGTGTTCTTGCCGGCAGTGCTGGTGCTGTCGGTGCTCGGGCTCTTGGCCAGGTTGTTGCTGGCCGACAGCGGGATGAAGTCCTCGGTGACGTCCTCGGGTGTGGTGATGTCGCCCGGGGTGGGGGCCAGGAGGTCGGGGCCGGAGAAGGAGATGTCCGGCATACCGGTGTAGTCGCCGGGGACGAAGGCGATGGCGTCCCAGGCGATGTCCTTGTCTCCGGTGCCGGTGCCGTTGAAGTTCGACAACTTCACCTCGGGGATGGTGCTGTTGAACCGGTAGGCGCCCAGGGAGACCCACTTGTTGGAGGAATTGTCGGTCTGTGAGATCGCCTTGGTCTTGACGCCGAACGCGGTCTTGATCTCGTAGACGGCCTTCATGGTCTGCGCCCCGTGGTCGGGGATGTGCACGTACACCTCGGCCTGGCCGCCGGGGACCGTCTTGCCTAGCTTCCAGGTGCCGGTGACCTTCATGCGGTAGGCGTTGCCCGGGTAGGACTCAGGCTGGCGGGCGTGGGTGAACCAGAAGTGGTTGCCGTAGGCGGCCCCGATCTGGTGGGTGTCGATCTTCCCCGGATAGGTTCCGTTCCACTCGACGAAGTCGAAGGCGAACGTTCCGTCCGACTTGACCGGTCCGCATCCTCGGCTGCCCGATCCGGCCGGAGTCACCCCATTGGGCAGGTCATCGATGACAAGGGTCCCGCTGGGGAGGCCGTGGCTGCACCGGGGTGGGTAGGAGTTGGCGTCGGGCTGCTCCGGGTAGGAGGTGTTGAACCGGTGGACCTGGTAGCCGCACTGGGCCTGCACGTCGCAGCTCTTCCACTCCGCCGACTTGTTCCACCAGCAGTGCAGCCAGTGCGGGTTGGTTTTGCTGTCGCCTGCGTCCAGGGTGCACGCCCCGAGGCCGGGGTCGTTGGAGTCACCGTCGGCGATCTTGGACGGGTCGCAGTTGTTGGAGGCGTCGCAGAACAGGTCGACCGGCGGCTTTGCAGCGGTGCGGCCCGAGTTGCTGTTCCACCATGCGGGCCGGTATCCGGCCTGGATGTCGCCGGGGCCGAACATGGCCGCGATCGGACGGGCGGCCCATCCGATCACCTTCTCCTCGTACGGCCAGTCCTGCGGGTGCGCGGCGTGGCTGTAGTCGTCACCGCCGGTTCCGCTCTCCAGGAACGGAAGGCGGTTGGCCTTCCAGAGGGGGTTGGCCGGGTTGTTCGTCCAACCCACGCCCCAGTGGCCTGCGGAGTCGGCGGTGGGGTAGAAGCCGGAGTTGTAGGCCCACAGGGCGAAGAACCAGTTCTCGATCCACTTGGGGTGGCCGTTGTTGACGGTCATGCCCGCCTTGCGGGTCTGGTTCCACTTCTCGGAGAGGATCTGCGCGCCGGCCGCGATGTTGGCGGTGTAGTCCAGAGCGATGGCTTCCTGCTGGAGCGTGCTCTTGGGCTGCTCGCCCGGCTTTTCCTTGCCGTGCATGCGCATGCCGTCGGTGGCCTGGGTGATGCCGTATCCGCAGTCGGCGTCGGCCCAGTTGATCCGCCACGGGTCGAGCTGTTCGCCGGAGGCGGCGTAGTCGGTGCCGTAGTAGTTGCCGATCAGGGAGTTGGCGGTGACGCCGGGCACGGCGAACCGGGTGGCCTGCCACATGTTGGATTCCTGGGCGGTGATGCCGAGGAGGATCTGTGCGGGGATGTGCCAGCGGTCATTGTCGCCATCCTCGGTGTCGAGGGTGCCGTTGGGATCACCGGCGAGGAGGATCGGGGGAAACAGGTTCTGCGGGGTGTAGCCGCCGGTTCCGGTGTTCTTCCAGTTCGGCTCCCGGTAGAAGTCCAGCTTTCCGACGACGGCCTGGTCCACGGCCCATTCGACCTGGCGCGGGGTGGGCTGGAACGCCTGCTTCTTGTGGTCGTTCCGGGCGACGGCGCAGTAGCGCTCTTCTTCGACCGGGTCGGTCGGTGAGGCCGTCAGCACACTGGTGCGCAGGGCCTGGGTGGACATCCCCTCAGGCTCGGTGCTCTTCGGCTGCGGAAGTGCCGGGGAAGGCGCGGAAGCGGCCTTGCTCGCCTTGGCTCCGCCGATCCGCTTCTTGCCGGGGTGGGCGTCGAGGGTCACGGTCTTGCCCGTGTCGAGGACCCGCAGCGTGGTGCGTGCGGTGCGCTCGGTGCGAGCCTCCTCCGGGCGAATCCGGGTGTCCTTTCCATCGGCCCAGGCAGTGGTGATCGCCGCGTTGCCGTGGCTGGACATCCGGGCACCCTTGGCGATACCGCCAGGGTTCTTCACGCGGCTGGGCAGCCTGGCCTTGTTCTTGGCATTGCCTGTGATGAACACCGTGCCGTCCGCCGTACCGGTCAGGTCCCACTCGGTCAGCTTGCCGCTGGCCAGCGTGGCGGCCTTGGTCTTGCCCTTGCCGATCTGGGTGGCGGTCAGATGCTTGGCGTAGCTGGTGGACGCCTTCTTCTTGGTGTCCATGGTGCGGTCGATGAAGGTGACGCCGCCAGTTGAGTCGGCGGTAATCTCAAAGGGCACGGACGCTGTGGCCGTGAGCGTGGTCAGCTTGCCCTTGGAGGTGGCCGTGACCAGCTTGTTGCCGTGGGCGGCGATGATGCCGTGCCGGGTGGGGATCGCCGAGGTGACCTGCCCGGGGTAGGTGACCGGCTTACCGGTCCTGCCCGTAGCGGCGTTGACGGTGATCAGCCGGGTCTGCTGCGTCTCATCCCTGTCGTGGGAGAGCTGGGTGAACACGACCTGTTCGCCGGTGCCGCAACCGGGCGAGAAATGCGCCAAGGACGCCTGATAGGGCAGCTTGGCGACCTTCCCCGACTCAAGGTCCACGATCGCGGTGAACGCGCCGCGAACCATCAGCTCAGGCTTGTTGGTAAATGTACGCGGCGCATAAGCGACCGCCGCCCGCTTGCCCGAGCCGGTCACACAGGCGTTACCAATCCAGGCGTCGGTGTCGAACCCGGTCTCGGACAAAGTCGCCGCGGTCTTCCAGCCGTACCCGTCTGCGCCTTCAGCCGTCAGCAGATGGAACCCGGTGACGTCCCCGGACGTGGTCAGAACCCGGTCGTCGGCGCTGCCGGCGATCTCCTTGCGCTTGCTGCCGGGGATCGCCGGGGGATAGTCCTTGTCGGAACCCTTGGGCTTGGCCATCCCGTTCGCAGCGCCCTTGGGAGGAGCGGGCTCACCTGCCTGTGCCGGCAAGGTAAGCGGCACGGACATCACGGCCGCGGTGGCGAGGGCTACAACTAAGCGCCCCCGTCTTGTCTGGCCTATCAAAACGTCTCCCATTCGTGTGGTGTTCCTCATAGGGACCAGGGCCGGAGCACGCATACGAGTGCTCCGGCCCTGGTGGTCTATGGGGTGTGGGGGTCAGCCACGGAGGACTTCGCGCGTGCTCTTCACGATCGAGACACGCGGATGGTCGGGAACCGGTTTGCCGGGGTCGGTGAAGGTCAGCTCCGTCGGCCACGACCCGCCCGGATAGACGCCAACGGTTCTGGTTTCCATGGAAACCTTCGCGTCGAACCCGCCGGGACCGGTGACACGCACCTCGACCCGGTAGACGGCCCGCCCGCTGCCGGTGTTCGTTATCTTCAGCGGAACCCTCAGCGCATCTCCCTCCCTGACCGGAGAGAAAACGCTCACATCCCCCCGGGTCGCGACGGTCCGTCCGAAGTCTTCACCTCCCGACACACTGCCTCCGGGCCTCATCGAGGGCGTGACCGGATCCCCGCTCGCCGCGGCGGCGGCCCGCTCCCTGCTCACCTCGTCCGTCCACTTCGGGGCAGGGGCAGAGCTGGTGCCGGGCGATGCCGGGGCAGTGGCTGCCGGGCTCGGAGAGACCCGCACGGACGGCGTCTTCGGGGCAGAAGCCGACGCGTCGGCCTGTGGCCCCGCGCAGGCAGTACACAGAACGCCGACCGCCACAGCGGCCGCGCTCACAGCGAAAGATGCGCGGCACCAGAGGGGCGGGCGCTCAGAAGTACGGCTCATCATGTGACGTCCGTCCCCTGTCAGTTGCACGGAGGGACGTAGAACTGACGGTTGATGAGCGCGGTGGTGGAGGTCTTGGAGTTCTTCATGATCGCGGTGACCTTCGCGCACAGACCATCGGTTACACGGACCGGGCCGGCGTACTGGCTGAAGTTGCCCTCATCCACGCTGCACGGCTTGCTGAGGTCGTTCGGACACAGCTTGAGTTTCATGTACTTCGTGGTGCCGAGGTTGTTGTCGAAGATCGCGCAGCTGTTGAAGGGGGCTACATTCCTCTGGTAGGTGAACAGGGTTCCCCACCGCCGCTCGTCGGGAAGCTGCTCGGCGTACTGGAGGTAGTAGCCGGATCCGCACAGGTTGGATGTGGCCTGGACTGCCTGAGGGTCAGATGCGGCGATCGTGCGCGTGGTGCTGGTGGCTGTGGGAGAGATGGGCACCCCCGCGACGGTGGTTACCGAAGCGGCAGAGTCCTTCGGATCGCTCTTCATCGAAGCGGCACTGACGGTGGCAGGGGACTTGACGGTCTCCTGCCCGGCGGCGGGAGAGGCGTAGCCGGCCGCTAGGAGACCGACGGTTGCAGCTCCGGCGGCTATCCGGGCCGTCTGGGATCGGGCAATGGTTCTTAACTGCATGGCTTCCCCTCGGATTCACGTGAAGGCGTGCGAACAACCACGCCATGGCAATGCGCCCCGCTGCCGGACAGTCGGCAGGGGCGGGACAGTTGGCGCCCTTGCATCGGTTGAGTGTTCGAATTCTGGCCTGACGGGGGGTGAGCTTATGTCCACGTCTGCCGCCAGGGCAACGAACTTCCTGGCCGCGCACTCGCGTACGGCCCGCAGCACTGGCCTGATCGTGCTGCTCACCAGGTTCCTGGGGCCCGGCGCCGACTGGTCACTCCTGTCACGGGTGGCGACCCTCGCATCAGGCGTTAAACGATCGATAGACGCCACGGCCAGCGCTGGAGTCAGTGGGCGGCGTTGAGGATGGACGCGGCAACCGGGCCGGCGGCAGCACTTCCGTGTCCGCCGGACTGCACCACCACCGCTACCGCCGTACTACCGCGGAATGCGGCGAACCAACTGTCTGGCTGCGCCTGGCCGTCGACCTCAGCGGATCCGGTCTATGCGCCGGTGTCGCCGGATACACCGGCCATGGCCTGCCTGCCGGTGCCGGAGGACGTGGTCAGGCGCATCATGTCCCGAACTTGGGAGGCCACCGGCTGCGGGAGCTGTGTGGCCGTAGCCAGCTCGCGCGTACCGGACGTACCGCGGGTCAGGACGTGCTGGCGGAAACGTCCGCTCTTCACGGTGGCCACGACCGGTGCCATATTCAGCGGATTGACCTGAACCTGCCCCTGACCGATCAGCGCGGCAGCCTTCGCCGGCCCGTTCACGGGCGGTACCTTCCCATCGAAGCTGGGGCCGCGGTCGTCGTGTGGCCGCGTGAGCGGGCCTTCGCGGCCCGTGGCGAGGCCGGATCGCGGTGGGCCCTGGAGGAACTGCGCGCAAGCATCGCGCGGGGCGACCTGGACCGGGCGCGCGACCACGCCCGGTCCCTCGCACCGTTCTGGAAGCACACCAGCCCGCAACCCGAGCTGCTGGAGTGCGCGTTGCAGGTGGCCGCGGGCCTGGACGTGACCGAGACCGCGGCCATGCTGCTGGAGCCGTTCCAGGTGGGCGCGCTCGCCCCGGAGCACGCGGGCGCACTGGCCGCGGCGGCCAGCTGGGGCAGGGAGGCCACCGCGGGCGAACTCGGCGATCCCGGGTAACAGCCTGTGCGGTAAAGCAAGTTCGGTGAGCACGGCGCCGTCCAGTTCAGTTGGCGTGGCCCGTTGCCGAGGCCGCATCGGTCTTGTCGGCGTCAGCGAAGAGGAGAGTGGGCTCGGCCAGGATGTCGCGTCCGGCTTCACTCTTGTAGATCTCGTCGACACTTCCGAAACGGGCCTCGGCGTAGTCGAGGTCGATCAGTGCTGCTGCCTGGCGGACCGATGCCTCGTCGGGGCCCTCGATCTCGATGAAGGTGGGCAGGTCGGGCCAGGTGTCGAAGTCGAAGGCGACCTCCCCCAGACGCCACTCCTCGCGGTAGTTCTCCTGGTAGCGGACCTCCCGCAGGCCGAGGCCGCGCAGGATCTCAGCCATGGCGTGCAGATCGGTGACCTCGGTCTCGATCTCTGTCGTGCCGTCGATCCGTGTGGCGTCGGTGACGTGCTTGAGCGTCAGGGTGGAGCGCGTGCCCTCGTCGCGCAGCCGGATCCACTGGCCGCCGTCGAGGACGTCGTTCTCGAAGATCTTGCGGGTGAGGAGTGTGCGGGGGAACGTCTGTGTGGCGCCCAGGTTGGTGAGCTTGGCCTGGAGGGCGTCGACGTCGATGGCGCGGAACTTGGCCTCGTACTCGTGCTTCATGATCTCCTTCTTCCTTTGCTCGATGGTTACTGCGAGGTGCGGGTCGCGAGGAGCAGGCCCATGCGGTGGGTGTGGTCCTGAAGCTGGCCGACGTGGGCTGGCTCTATGAACTCGTTCGTGCGCAGCGTTAGCAGTACGCGCCAGTCGTCGGTGAAGTGACGCCTGAGTTTCTCCGGCGAGGTGTAGTGCTCGATGCCGATGTGGCGTTGCTCGGTGGGCATCATGAATTCGGCCCCGAACAGGCCGCCAGGGCGGACGAGTGACTGCATGCGTGACACGAAGTCAGCAAGCGGGCGACGGTGGTTGGCACTGTAGTGCCACGAGCAGCTCGTCCAGACGGCGTCACACTTCGCCTGCCTGGTCCCGGTCTGCAGGAAGTCCTCCTCCAGAACCTGCACACGGCCGTACAGGGCTTCGAGCTTGAGCCGGTCGACGAGTCCCATCGCGCGGGCGGTGATATCCCCCGGAAGGCTGACCTCGCCACCGTGCAGGGCGAACGGGTCACGCTCGATGGCGAGGACGCGGTAGCCGGCCGCGGCGAGCGGCAGTACGAACTTGCCGTCGCTCGCTCCGACGACCGCGATGGTGGCGTCATCGGGAGCGTGCTCTGTCACCGAGGCCAGGAACTGAGGGAAGAACGTGAGGGTGTGCTCCCAAAGGCTCTGCGTCTCCACGGCGGACTCCTTCGGTATCGCTGGCGAGGATGGTGTCGACGACCTGACCGGGTGCAAGGCCCGTGGTCTCGATGCGGCGCATCGGGAAGCGGGCATAGGCCCTGGTGATCCGGTCCGGGACCACTTCGCTGAGCACGTCCCATGGGGAGATCCGTTTGTCCCGCGCGAGCAGGCGGCGCTGGCGCTCGTCCTCCGTGCATGTCAGCTGGTATGTGGTGGGCTGTTGCAGGTGGGCCGGCAACGTGACGTCGAGACGGGCGCCTATTGCGCGGTGGGTAGCCAGGCATCGGGCGAAGTAGCTCTCTACGACAACCGATGTCCCGGCGTCGAGGTGGCGCTGGACTTCGTCGGCAGCGGTGAACAGAGCAGAGAGGTAGAAGCACATCCGTGCCTCGACGTTTTCCCGCATGTCGACCTGCTGCCGCAAAGCCCGGAACGAGGCTGGCACGGTGGGGACCACGACGGCACCC
Organism: Streptomyces sp. NPDC002870; assembly: GCF_042888505.1. NCBI lineage: Bacteria > Bacillati > Actinomycetota > Actinomycetes > Kitasatosporales > Streptomycetaceae > Streptomyces > Streptomyces sp. NPDC002870. The sequence goes on along the minus strand of NZ_JBIAPW010000005.1, from coordinate 168,305 downwards.
CGCGCCTGGGCAAGCAGGGGCGCGATGGTCGACTTTCCGGTGCCCCGGAGCCCCTCCAGGCTCTCGAAGAGCGGGCTCTCAGACACGGGCGTACGAAACGTCCGGGACGGCGAGGGTGAGCTCGTCGGTGGCCGACGGTCGGTGGACAATCCTGTCGGCGTGCTTGTCGTACCAGAAGGCGTGGGAGTCCTTTCCTACACCCTTGCATGACATGGTGAGCGCGCCTCGCGGATCGGCCTCGATGCGCTCTATCTCGACGGGGCCGCCTACAGGAGCACAGATGTCCGGGGCGCCGTGCTCGGAGAGGTCCTCGTCGACGATCACCTCGATGGCCAGCTCGCTCGCCTGCAGCTGCTGCCGCAGGCGGGTGTATGCCGCCGGATCGGTGACGAGCAGCTCGGGGTGGGCGGCGGCGTTGCCGACCGGCCGCAGGCAGTGCAGCTTCAGCTGCTCGACGCCGAAGTGCTGCAGCGAGCGGGCCAGCGGCAGTACCTCGTCGATGTTCCGCGAGGTGACCGTCATGGTGGCGCCCGTGCTGACGCCGAGACTCTGGGCGAGGTCCAGGCTGCTGAGGGCACTCTGGTAGCTGCCCGTCTTGCGGATGTGGTCGTTGGTCGAGCCGATGCCCTCAAGGGAGACCCGCAACAGGTCCACGTACGGGGCAATCTCAGTCAGCCGCCGATCGATCCGGTAGCCGTTGGTGCAGATCTCGATCTGCTGGCCCAATTCCTGCTTGCCGTACCGGACGAGCTCCGGGAGGCTCTTGTAGACGAACGGCTCGCCGCCGAGCAGAGTGAGCGCCTCGGTGCCGTACTCGTCACGCATGAGCGTCATGAGACTGATCGCCTCCTCCAGCGTGAACGCGTCGGCGTGCTGGAGCCGCTTGCCGTGGAAACAGTGCAGGCACTTGAAGTTGCAGTGGTACAGCAGCTGCAGGTACAGCATCCGGATACGCCGGATCCTGGTCACTTCCTCGATCACGTCTGCCTCCTGCAGCAGTTGCTTGATAGGAGACCTGATCGTGCTGGAGAGACGCGGTACGGCGTCACCGCGTATGCGGACGGTGCCAGGACGTCCCGGGACGTTTTCAGTGACGAGCGAAGCTCTCCAGCAGTCGGAGCAGGCTGATCGTGTCGGACAGGTCCGGGAAGACAGCCGTTGCGCCGGCAGCAGTCAGCTCGGCCTGGCTGTGGACGCCGGTGGCGACAGCTACGGCTTCAGCACCGGAAGCGCGAGCTGCCTCGACGTCTCGTGGGGTGTCGCCCACTAGGACGACGGGGCTCCCGTCCAGCAGGCCATGGTGTTGTCGCACCCGTCGACGGGCCACATCCACAAGATCGGACCGATCGACCGCGTCGGCACCATAGGCCCCGAGGCGCAGGTCCACCAGCGTGTCCAGGCCGAACGCCGACAACTTCACCTGTGCGTTTGCAGCGATGTTCCCGGTGAGAATCGAGGACGCCCAATTCGACTGGCCAGCGACCTCCTTGAGTGCGTCACGCGCCCCAGGAAGGGTGGTGCCTCGCTCACGCAGATCACCGAGGCGGTCGCGGCCGACTTGCGTGAGGGCGGCTTCGATGCCCGTCCAGTCGGGTTCGGTCAGGTCGTGCCGCCGGAACATCTCACGCATGATCAGGCGGTCTGTTCGGCCTTCCGTCACCGCTGGTTGGGTAGGCGGTTCGCCAGCCAGCATCGTGAAGGCGGCGGCGTAAATCTCCTTGCTGACACCGGCATTGTCGACGAGCGTGTGGTCGATGTCCCACAGGACGATGAGCGGCATGCCGCCAGCGTAAGCGCCCTCGGAACCGTCGACTCCGGGAAATAGATCCCAGAACGTCCTTGCAAGGCTTGGACTGGCTCGGCTTGGATTACGTGCGTGAACGAGCGACTCCACTCCGTACTCGCGCAACGAGGCGTCTTACCCGAATCGCTCGCCGAGGCATGCGAAGTCGATCCCAAGACTGTCGGCCGCTGGCTGGGCGGGCGAGTGCCACACCCACGACACCGCTTCCGCGTTGCTCAACACCTCCGCGTGGAGGAGACATTCTTATGGCCAGCGCCCCAGCGTCGCAGCGGTCTGCGGGGCAACCCGGGCACGGAAATCGTCGGCACCTACCAGAACCGTGCCAGCGTCCCCCGAGAGACGTGGCTCTCCCTGTTGCACGAGACGCAGGAGCAGATCGACGTGCTCGTGTTCTCCGGGACCTTCTTGGCCCAGTCCAACCCGCGCGTCGCGGACATGCTGACCGAGCGTGCGGCTGACGGTGTCCGGGTACGACTGTGCTTCGGTGACCCGAGCGGCCAGGCAGTCGCCAACCGAGGCCGCGAAGAGGGCATCGGAGACACCCTCGGCGCAAAGATCCGCGCCTCCCTCACCTACTACCGGCCACTGCTGCCGGCACCCGGCTGCGAAGTCCGGCTGCACGACACCACCCTGTACAACTCGCTGTTCCGGTACGACGACAACCTGCTGGTCAATCCCCACGTCTTCGGCCAGCCGGCCAGCGCCAACCCTCTCCTTCACCTCAAGAGAGTGGACACCTCAGGGTGGTTCGACAATTACGCTCAGAGCTTCGAAGCCGTCTGGGCCAGCGCACGTGCTTGGAAGCCCGACCAGGAGGGGAACCCCGCGAATGGGCAGGACTGAGTACGTCAACGACCCCAACGCCCCCAAGGCCAACACCCTCATCCCTGCCAGCAATCTGCTGGTCGTCAACGACGAGGGCGCCATCCTGCTCCAGCGCCGCCGCGACACCGGTCAGTGGGCCCTTCCCGGCGGAGCCCAGGACATCGGCGAGACCGCCGCGGAGTGCGCCGTGCGTGAATGCCTGGAGGAGACCGGCATCATCGCCGAGATCACCGGCTTCCTCGGGATCTACACCAACCCCAGGCACATCGTCGCCTACACCGACGGCGAGGTCCGCCAACAGTACGAGAACACCTACATTGGCCGCCCAATCGGCGGCGAGCCCACCGTCAACGACGAGGCCGACGGTGTTCGCTTCGTCCAGCCGTCTGACCTCGATCAGTACGACATCCACCAGAGCATGCGCCAGCAGATCGGCGACTACGTCGCCGGAACCTACCCCTACCTCGGCTGAGCAGCCACGAGCTCCGCATCCACCCGTCTCACAGCAGCAAGAATCTCAGGCGACGCCCGACGGATGAACCGCCCCACCACGCTGTCCGCTCCGTAGCGGTCCGTGATCTCCGCCAGCCGAGCCTTGGCACTGGTGCGTTCCCCGTTGGGTGTCGTCGTCATGTCGCACCAGACCAACGCATCCACCAGCCGCTGATTGTCGAGCAGCGGAAACTCAACCTCCAACACGTCCCGCAGCCCCCGTTCCTCGGCCTCCAGAAGCGCGAACGAATGGTTCGCCACCAACCGCACCAGCCGCTCATCGGCCGCGTGGACGTCACGGAGAAACCGCGCGCCGTCCAGCGGGTGGAAGCCAGTCACAGCCAGCCTTGGCGCATACCCCACGTCATGCAGCACAGCTGCCGAAACTAGAAGATCAGAATCGTCACCCAGGATCCCCACCAACCCGGTCGCACGATGTCCGACGCCTTGCGAATGCGCCCATCGACGGGGAAGCGGACCGCTCAACTCGGCCTCGGCCACCTGCCGTGCCCACGGCGCCAGTAGTCCGTTCATAACTTGGACTATGCCCAGTGCAGCGAGTGCAGTCGAATGTCGATCAGCCAATGACGGCCGGAACCAGTTGATGCAAGGAAGGACGGAGGTGGGCGCTTCATACGGGTAGAGGTCGGGAGCTTCACTGCGCGCTCGACGCCAACCCTCGAGCGACCACAGCTGATCCAGCTCCGCCGCGGCGACGTACACATTCGATCTCGAGGGGCCGTTCGGCTGGCGGCGGTCCGCGGACGAACTGGCGCAGGCGTCGGCCGTGACACTGCACGGCGGAGGATTCGCGACCGTGGTGACAACCAAGAATGTGGTGGCCGCGGCCCGAGCGCGGCCGGCCTCACACACGGACGCCTCGCGGAGACGGAGACCGGGACCGCGCCTGCGCGCTCGGGTTCGAGTACCGAGCCCGGCGCGGTGAAGGCTCAGGTCAGTTACCGGCTGACCTGAGCCTTTCCCCTGGTCCACCTCAGCCGTTGGCCGCCTCGTCGATGCGCCGCCGCAGGCGACGCATCCCCCGGAGCCACCTGTCCGTGTCGGTCGCCCGGAACGCGTAGTGGTCCCGTACTTCCGGGTGCGGGAGGATCAGGAAGCGCCCGTCCGCGAGCCCCTCCATGACCTCGTCGGCCACTTGCTCGGGTGCGAGGACGTTGCCGCCGAGCACCGCCTTGGCGGCCGCGTCGGTCTTCTCGTACATCTCGGTGCGAACGCCCAGCGGGCACACGACCTGGACCGTCAGACCTCGGTCGCCGTACGTGGCCGAAAGCCACTCGGCGAAGGCCAGCGCGCCGTGCTTGGACACCGAGTACGACGCCGATTCGAGGTGGGTGAGCAGGCCCGCGGCGGAGACCGTGGCCAGGAAGTGACCGCGTCCCCGTTCCAGCCACGGCTCGATCAGATGGCGGGCCACCCGCACGTGTCCCATGACGTTCACCTGCCAGACCTGGTCCCACACCTCCTCCGGGGTGTGCGCCCCACCGCCAGGTTCGATGCCTGCATTCGCGCAGAACAGGTCGATGTCGCCGAGGTGGGCGCGCGCCGCCGCCACCAGGGCGGCCACGCTCTCCTCAGCGCCTGCGTCGCCCGGCACAGCGAGTCCGCCGACCTCGGCGGCGACCCGGGCAGCCGCCTCACCATCCAGATCGTTGACCACGAGCCGGGCGCCCTCGGCGGCGAACCGACGGGCGAGCGCCGCTCCGATGCCCGACCCGGCGCCTGTGACGACCACACCCGCGTCTTTGAGATCCATGGATGCCATCCGCCTCACTCGTCCGCGATCTTGAGCACGAGCTTGCCGAGGTTCTCACCGCGGAACAGTCGCATCAGCGTCTCGGGGAACGCCTCGACCCCGCCGGACACCACGTCCTCCTTCGACACCAGCCGTCCCGCTGCCAGCCACTCGGCGAGCTGCGCAACGCCTTCGCCGTAACGGTCCGCGTAGTCGAAGACCACCATTCCCGTCATGGAGGCGCGGTTGACGAGTAGCGACATGTAGTTGCTCGGTCCCTTGACCGCCTCGGTGTTGTTGTACTGGGAGATCGCGCCACAGATGACGATCCGGGCGCCGCGCGCCAGCCGGGTCAGCACCGCGTCGAGGATGTCACCGCCGACGTTGTCGAAGTAGACGTCCACACCGTCGGGGGCGTGCTCACGCAGCGCCTTGCGCACATCCTCCGTCTGGTAGTCGATCGCGGAGTCGAACCCGAACTCCTCCACCACCGAACGGCACTTGTGCTCGCCTCCGGCGATGCCGATGACGCGGCAACCCATGATCTTGGCGATCTGGCCGACCACACTGCCGACCGCACCCGCCGCTCCGGAGACCACGACGGTCTGTCCCGGCTTCGGACGTCCGATGTCGAGCAGGCCGAAGTAGGCCGTCATGCCCGACATGCCGAGCGTCCCGAGATAGACGGGCAGGGATGCCAGCTCCGGGTCGACCTTGGTGACACCACGACCGTCCGAGACGCAGTACTCCTGGACGCCGAACGAGCCCGACACGTGGTCCCCGACCGCGAAGTCGGGGTGCCGGGAGGCGATGACCCGGCCCACCGCGCCGGCACGCATCACCTCTCCGATTTCGACGGGCCGTATGTATGACTTGCCCGCATTCATCCAGCCACGCATGGCCGGGTCGATCGACAGGTAGAGCACCTGCACCAGCAGCTCGCCGTCGCCCGGCTCGCCAACCTGCTCGTCGACGTGCTCCCAGTCGGTCGGCCGGGGCTGCCCCACAGGACGTGCGGCCAGACGCAATTGATGGTTGGTGCGGCTCATCTCCGCGGCTCCTTGGCTGAGGTGGGCGAATCCGACACGCGGCGCGAGGTCGCTGCAAAGTGCCCGGGCGACTGCGGATACCAACTGGTCGGTACGTGCCTCGTGAGGCTAGATGCTGCCGGGCCGGGAAGCAAGTGCCCCGTCAGCAGCGCGAGGGGTTCCACATCACATCGCCGATGCCTGTGTGCGTGACGCGTGGGCGGCGAAGGAGGCGCGGTAGTCGCGCGGGCTGGTGGCGAGGCGTGAGGCGAAGTGCTGGCGCAACGTGATCTCGCTGCCGAAGCCCGTACGGCGGGCGACCTCGGGCATGGGCAGGTCGGTGTGTTCGAGGAGCTTCTGGGCGGCGGCGATGCGCTGGTCCAGAAGCCAGCGCAGCGGCGTCGTGCCGGTGGCCGCGGTGAAGTGGCGGGCGAAGGAACGTGCCGACATGCCCGCGTGGGCGGCGAGGTCGGCGACGGCCAGCGGTTCGTGGAGGTGACGGAGGGCGTACTCGCGCACAGACGCGAGCGCGTCGGCGTCGCGGTCGGTGCGCGGGGTTGGGTGCTCGATGAACTGAGCCTGGGTTCCCGTGCGGAAGGGGGCGGTGACCATCGACCGGGCGATCGTCGCGGCCGCCTCGGCTCCGTGAGCCGTGCGGACCAGGTGCAGGCACAGGTCGATGCCGGCCGCCGTACCGGCGGCGGTCCAGATGTTGCCGTCCTCGATGAAGAGGGCGTCGGGTTCGACGGTGACGCGGGGGTGCTCGGCGCGGAGCAGCTCGACGAGGTTCCAGTGTGTGACCGCGCGGCGGCCGTCGAGTAGGCCGGCCTGCGCGAGTGTGAAGGCGCCGCCGCACAGCGCGGCGATGGTGGTGCCGCGGACGTGTGCGCGGCACAGGGCTTCGAGCACCGGTTCCGGTGCGCGGGTGAGGTGGTCGTCCAGGCCGGGGACCAGGATCAGGTCGGCACGGGCCAGCCAGGCGAGGGTGCGGTCGGGGGTGAGGCTGAGCCCCCCGCGCATGGGGACGGGCGCGGTGTCGGCGGCGACGCGGCGCAGGTCGATGGCGGGGACGCCGCGGTCGGTGCGATCCGTGCCCCAGACCTCGGTGATGACGGAGACGTCGAAGGCCCGGACGCCCGGGAAGCTGACAAGGGCGACACGGTACGGGGCGGGAGCGGTGGCCACAGTGGCAGTAAACCATCGATCGCTGACTTGTACCCCTCTGGGGCCAGGTCAACCGGGGCGGCAGCATCGTAGGTATGGAGATCGCAGAGAACGCGGCACTGGTCGTGGTGGACGTACAGAAGGGCTTCGACGAGCTGGACTTCTGGGGGCGGCGGAACAATCCGGAGGCTGACGAGAACATCGCCGCGCTCATCGACGCATGGCAGGCCACTGGGCGGCCGGTCGTCTTCGTCCGGCACGACTCGTCGAAGCCGGACTCGCCGCTGCGACAGGGGCACGAGGGGAACGGTTTCAAGGAGTACGTCGAGCAGCGGCGAGGCAAGGGGGCCGCGCCGGAACTGTTCGTGACGAAGACCGTGAACTCGGCCTTCTACGGGACACCGGACCTGGACGCGTGGTTCAAGGCTGAGGGGATCTCGCAGTTCGTGGTGGCCGGTATCCAGACCAACATGTGTGCGGAGACGACGGCACGGATGGGTGGAAACCTGGGGTACGAGGTGTTCTTCGCGCTGGACGCGACGTACACCTTCGATCTCGATGGGCCGTTCGGCTGGCGGCGGTCCGCGGACGAACTGGCGCAGGTGTCGGCCGTGTCACTGCACGGCGGAGGCTTCGCGACAGTGGTGACGACCAAGGATGTCGTGGCCGCAACGGCCTGAGTGCGGCCGGTGCCGGCCCGCGCACGGACCCCATCCGCCGGGACCGCACCCGCCCCGCCGGACCGCATCCGGCGGGGCGAGCGGTCAGGCGTGCGCAGGCGCCGACGGCTCTGTGCCGGTCTGCGTGACCACGGACGCGGCGACCCGTGAGGCGTACTCCAGCATCGCCCCGGCACGTTCCGCGGACAGCGTGCGCTGCCACGCGCCCACCGTGCCGAGCCACGCGAGTACGCCCGCCATGAACGCGTCCCCCGCACCGATCGTGTTGACCACCTCGACCGGCACCGCCGGTACGGACACGGGCGGTCCTTCCGGAGTGTAGGCGGCCGCGCCCCGCGCGCCGCGGGTCAGCACCACCAGCCGTCCCTCCGCGGCAAGACGTCGGCAGCTCTCGTCCGGGTCGGTGTCCGGCCAGAGCCGTACCAGGTCCTCGTCGCTGGCCTTGACGACATGGGCCAGCGCGCACAACTCGCGCAGCAGTGCCAGGCCCCGGCCGGGGTCGATGGTCCGGTCCTCGCGCACATTGGGGTCCACCACCAGCAGGGAGTGCCGGGCGGCTGCCTGCGCGGTGGCGGCGACGGCCTGCGCGGCCGGTTCGACGACCGCGGCAAGGCCTCCTGCGTACACCGCGCCGAAGCGGCCGACGTCGGCCGCCCGGTCCGGGAAGCGGAAGGTCGCGGTGGACTGGAGGTGGAAGTGGTAGCCGGTTCCCGATTCGCCAGGATCGGCGACTGCCAGCGTCGTGGGGAGTTCGGACCTCGCGCAGAGGCTGAGATCCACGCCCGCGTCCACCAGCCGCCGCTCGATGCTCCGCGCGAAGCCGTCCCCGCCGAGCGCTCCGGCGAACGCGACCGGCCTGCCGAGGCGGGCCAGGCCGACCGCGACATTGGCGGGCGCGCCGCCCGGCTGTGCACGCCGTACCTCCGGCTCGCCTGCCACCGGGACGAGGTCGATGAGCGCCTCGCCCAGCACCAGTACGGCCTCAGTCCCGAGTGCGGCATCAGGCCCGAGTACGGCATCAATCCCGCTCACGGCTCCACCACGATCTTGCGGCCCTGGCCGGCCTTGAACCGGTCGATGGCCTCGGGGTACTGCTCCAGCGGCAACCGGTCGCTGATGAAGACGGACGGATCGAGCACCCCGGTTGCGAAGAGCGCGGCGGCCCGCTCGTAGCTGTGCAGCACCGCCATCGAGCCGGTGATGGTGATCTCCTGGTTGTAGATCCGGTACGGCTCGATGACCGCGGTGGTCGCATAGTCGGCGACCCCGAACTGCAGGAAGGTGCCGCCCTTTGCGACCCGTCCCAGACCGTCCTGGATGGCACCGGCGTTGCCGGTCGCGTCGATGACGAAATCCCAGCCGCCCGGCTGGTCCAGCTCCGCGGCGGTGGCCGCCGAGCGGGAGCAGCCGAGCACGGAGGCCGTGGCGAGGCGGTCCGGGTTGATGTCGAGTACGTCCACGCCCGCAGCGCCGGTGCGCTTGGCGAGCTCCAGCATCATCAGGCCCATCGTTCCCGAGCCGTAGATCAGCACGTTGGCGCCGAGGGTGCTGCTGTTCAGGACGTCGTATCCGCGGACCGCGCAGGACAGCGGCTCGATCAGCGCCGCGTCCTTGACATCGATGTGGTCGGGCAGCCGTATGCAGTTCGCGACGGGCGCGACGGCGAACTCGGCCGCGCCGCCGGGCACGGTGACGCCGATGGCGGCCCAGCGGTCGCAGAGATTGCCGCGTCCCGCCCGGCAGTAGCGGCATTCGTGACAGTGCAGGGACGGGTCGACTGCCACGCGATCGCCGACGGCCAGTTCGGTGACGTCCCTTCCGATGCCCACGACCTCGCCTGCGAACTCATGGCCGGGCAGGATCGGCAGGGTGGGCGCGAACTCGCCCTGGAGAATGTGCAGATCAGTGCCGCACAGACCGCACGAGGCCACGGAGACGACGACCTCCCGCGGTCCCGGTGTGGGGTCGGGAACCGTCGTGACGGAGACCTTGCCGGGGGCTTCGACGATCGCTGCCCTCATTTAACAGCTCCAAGGGAGAGGCCCTGGACCAGCTTGTCCTGGGCGGCGTAGCCGGCGGCGAGTACCGGCAGGGACACGACGATGGACGCGGCGCACAGCTGGGCGAGGAAGAGGCCCTGGCTGGTGACGAATCCGGTCAGATAGACGGGTGCGGTCTGGGCGACGACGCCGGTGAGCACCCGGGCGAAGAGCAGCTCGTTCCAGCTGAAGATGAAGCAGATCAGCGCGGTTGCGGCGATCCCCGGAGCGGTCACCGGCGCGACCACCCGGGCCAGGACCGTGGGCAGCCGTGCGCCGTCCACCTGAGCGGCCTCGATGATCGAGATCGGCACGTCCGCGAGGAAGGACTGCATCATCCACACCGCGATCGGCAGATTCATCGAGGTGTAGAGGAGGACGAGGAGCCAGATGTTGTCCAGCATCCCGGCGTTCTTCGCGAAGAGGTAGATGGGCAGCAGACCGGCGACCACCGGCAGCATCTTGGTGGAGAGGAAGAAGAACATCACGTCCGTCCACTTGCGTACGCGCCGGATGGAGAGCGCGTACGCCGCGGGGAGGGCGAGGACGAGCACCAGCAGCGTGGAGAACGCGGACGCTGTCAGGGAGTTGATCAGGGACGGCCAGGGGCTCGGCCCGCCGCCCGCGCCGAAGAATTCCCGGTAGCCGGCCAGGGTGAGCGGCGCGGCGAGGGAGGGCGGATTGGTGGCCGCGTCCGCCTCCGAGTGCAGTGAGGTCAGCAGCATCCACATGGCCGGCAGACAGAACCCGATGCCTGCCACCCAGGCGAGCAGGCCCAGCGCCGTGGAGCGGCGCCTGGCCCGGCGCGCGGCGGGCGGCAGTGACTGGGGGCGGGCGGTCTTCGTCGTGGGTGCCGGGGCCTGAGCGGGCGCGGTGTGAGCGGTCATGCGCGGTTCGCCTCCTCACGGAAGAGGGACGAGACCACCCGGAGCGCGAACGTCGCGATGATCATCGTGCCGATCACGACGACGACTCCCGCGGCGGACGCCAGTCCGTACTCGTGGGCTTGGTAGAAGGTCTGGTAGATCGTGTAGGGGAGGTTGGCGGTGCCGAGGCCTCCGGAGGTGATCGTGAACACCGCGTCGAAGTTCTGGACGATGTACACGGAGCCGAGCAGGACGCCCAGTTCGAGGTAGCGGCGCAGATGCGGCAGGGTGAGGTAGCGGAAGGACTGCCAGCTGCTCGCTCCGTCGAGGTGTGCGGCCTCCATCATGTCGGCGGGCCTGCTCTGCAGTCCCGCGAGCAGGATCAGCATCATGAACGGCGTCCACTGCCACACCAGGGCCGCCTCGACCGCGATCAGCGGCATGCCTGATATCCAGTCCGGCTGGGCGGGGCTGTCGTCGCCGAAGAGCCCGGCGATCCAGGTCCAGGCGCCGTTGAGGAGCCCGTACTCGGGGTTGTAGAGCGCGTGCTTCCACAGCAGCGCGGCCGAGACCGGGACGATCAGGAAGGGCGTGATGAGCAGCGTGCGCACCATGCCGCGTCCGAAAAAGGTGCGGTCGAGGAGCAGAGCGAGCCCCAGGCCGAGCACCACGGTCGTGATGACGACGCTCGCGGTGAGCAGGACGGTGGTGAAGACCGAGTCGCGCAGCTCCGCGTCGGTGAACACGGAGGTGTAGTTGGACAGGCCGGCGAAGCTGCGCTCGTCAGGACTCAGTGAGTTCCAGTCGAAGAGCGAGATCACCAGCGTGGCGACGAACGGCAGTTGGGTGACCGCGATCAGGAAGACCAGGGCCGGCAGGAGCGGAGCCCGGGTGGCCCAGGCCCGCGCTCCCCCCTTTCGCTGCTTCGTCTGCCGCGTCTGCTTCGTCCGGACCGTCGGTGACGGCGGTGGGGTGGTGACGGAGGCACTCACTTCTGCTCCTTGCCGACCTTCTCGGCCAGCTTCTGGGAGGCTGCCAGAGCCTGGTCGACGGACTGGCGGCCGGCGATGGCCGCGCTGATCTCCTGCGAGACCTTGGTGCCCAGATCGGTGAACTCGGGGATGCCGACGAACTGGATTCCGGCCGCCGGACGCGGCTGGGTTCCGGGGTTCTCCGGGTTGGCGCTCGCGATGGCCTTCTCGGTGATGTCCGCGAAGGCGCCGGCGGCCTTGCGGTACTCCGGGTTGGCGTAGGTGGAGGTCCGCTTGCCGGCGGGCACATTGGCCCAGCCGCTCTTCTCGCCGACCAGCGCCTCGTACTCCTTGCTGGACGCCCAGGAGATGAACTTCCAGGCGCTGTCGGACTTCTTGGACGCCTTCTGCATGCCCCAGGCCCAGGTGTAGAGCCAGCCGGAGCTCTCCGTCTTCTCCACCGGCGCCGGTACGTAGCCGATCTTGCCCTTCACCGGGGACCCGGCCGCCTCCAGGGAGCCCGCTCCTGCCGTGGCGTCGTACCACATCGCGGTCTTGCCCTGTGTCATGTTGTTGAGGCACTCGGCGTATCCGGACTGGGCCGCGCCCGCTTCACCGTGCTTGCGCACCAGGTCGACGTAGAACTGGGTGGCCTTCTTGAACTCCGGGGAGGTCAGCTTCGCCTCCCAGTCCGCGGTGAACCAGGTGCCGCCCATGGTGTTGACCACGGTGGTGAGGGGTGCGATGACCTCGCCCCAGCCGGGGAGTCCGCGCAGGCATATGCCCTTCATCCCGCTCTCGGCGCCGTCCGCCTTCGCGGCGAGATCGGCAACCTGCTGCCAGGTGGGCTGCGCCGGCATCTTCAGGCCCTTGTCGGCGAAGACGTCCTTGCGGTACATGAGGAACGACGACTCGCCGTAGAAGGGCTCGGCGTAGAGCTTTCCGTCCTTCGCAGTGAGCGATTTCCGCAGTGGCTCGAGGATGTCGTTCTGGTCGAAGGCGGTGTCCTTCTTCGCGTACTCGTCGAGCCCGTGCAGCCAGCCGTTCTTGGCGTAGAACGGCACCTCGAAGTTGCTGATGGTGGCGACGTCGTACTGGCCCGCCTGGTTGGAGAAGTCCTGACTGATCTTGTCCCGGACGTCGTTCTCCGGGAGCACGGTGAAGTTGACCTTGATGCCGGTCTCTTTGGTGAAGTTGTCCGCGGTCAGCTTCTGCAGTTCGACCATCTGCGGGTTGTTCACCATGAGTACGTTCACTGTCTCGTCCCCCGCGGAGGAGGAGGCGCCTGCCCCGCTGCACCCCGCGAGAAGTGCCATGGCGGCTGTGCCTGCGCCCGCACTCAGGCGGATTCCACGTCGTCGCTGGAGGTGCATGATTTTTCTCCTGATCATTCGTAGCGGCTCGGTGATCGTTGCTTCGAGGACGTGACGGGTCCGGCCCCGTGCCTGCGTCCGGGGATCAATGTGCTTATGGGGTAGTGAAGTTGAGGGGTGTGGGCGCCCCACGGTCTGTTCAGACGCGGATGACCTGCGGGCCGAGGAGGGAGTAGCGCTGCGCCTCGGCCGAGGGCAGGCCCACGTCGGTGACGATGGCCTCGAAGTCGCCGACGTCGGCGAAGCGGCAAAAGCTCACCGCGCCGAACTTCGAATGGATTCCGGTGAACACGCGGCGGCGTGCGCTGCGCATGGCCTGTGCTTTGACCTCGCTCACCGCGGGGTCGGGTGTGGTCAGTCCGTACTCGCGGGAGATGCCGTTCGCGCCGACGTACGCCAGATCGATGACGAAGTCGGCGAGCATCCGGGTGGTCCAGTGGTCGACCGTGGCCATGGTGCCGCCGCGTACGCGCCCGCCGAGCAGCAGCACGGAGATCTTCTCGGCGTCCGCGAGGACGGTCGCCACCGCCAGGGACGCGGTGACCACGGTCAGCGGCCGGTCCCGCGGCAGCGCTTCGGCGACGAGCTGCGGGGTGAAGCCCTCGTCGACGAAGACGGTCTCGGCGTCACCGAGCAGGTCGGCGGCGGCCGCAGCGATCCGTGACTTCTGCGGCACATGACGGGTGGTCCGCACCGCGAGCGTCGTCTCGAAACCGGCGGACTCGACGGGGTAGGCGCCGCCGTGCGTACGCCGCACCAGACCGTGTTCCTCCAGGGCGTGCAGATCCCGCCTGATCGTCTCCTTGGCAACCTGGAACTGGCCAGCCAGGCGGTTGACATCGACCGCCCCGTCCCGCCGGGCCGTCTCGAGAATTCCCCGTCGGCGTTCCTCGGTGTCCACGACACACTTCCCTGTTTCTGACCTGTTGCGCTGTCCTTGCGCCTTCGGCGCTTCCCGGGCCCGGCGTCCGTTCGGGCTCATGCGTCGTTTGTACAAGCAGGCACACCCTCTCGAACAGGCTCTTCGCTGGATTCGCTGTGCCCGTTCGTGCCCGTTTCGACGACACCGTCGGCGCTGGTGGTGCGGTGCGGGGCACGTATCGCGGCGCGGCGCGCTGCCCGCTTGGCGCCGTGAGGGCGTCCGAACGGTGCCCGCGGGCGGACACTGGAGCGACGACGTGATTCGGCCGTCCCGGAATGCGTGAGCGTCCGGAGGGCTTGAAGATCGATGAATGGCTGGCTCCGCCCGTACGTATGCGTGGGGGCGGGACATGGATTTTCCGACGGACTTCCAGGAGCACACTGATGAGTGGAACAGCCCAGATCGGCGTCACGGGGCTCGCGGTGATGGGCCGCAATCTCGCCCGTAACTTCGCCCGCAACGGCTTGACGGTCGCCGTGCACAATCGCACGGCGGCCAGGACGCGCGAGCTGGTGGAGGAGTTCGGCGACGAGGGCACGTTCGTGGCCGCCGAGTCGGCCGAGGAGTTCGTCGCGGCCCTGGAGCGCCCGCGCCGCCTGGTGATCATGGTCAAGGCGGGCGATCCGACAGACGCCGTGATCCAGGAGTTCGCGCCTCTGCTGGAGGAGGGCGACGTCATCATCGACGGCGGCAACGCCCACTTCGCCGACACCCGGCGCCGCGAGAAGGAACTGCGGGAGCGCGGCATCCACTTCGTGGGTACGGGCATCTCGGGCGGCGAGGAGGGTGCGCTGCACGGGCCGAGCATCATGCCGGGCGGCTCGGCGGAGTCGTACGCCTCGCTCGGCCCGCTGCTCGAGAAGATCGCCGCGAATGCTCCCGACGGCACCCCGACCGTCGCGCACATCGGCCCGGACGGCGCCGGTCACTTCGTGAAGATGGTGCACAACGGCATCGAGTACGCCGACATGCAGCTGATCGCCGAGGCGTACCACCTGCTGCGCGCGGTCGCGGGCTACTCCCCCGCGCAGATCGCCGAGACCTTCCGCACCTGGAACACCGGGCGGCTCGACTCGTATCTGATCGAGATCACGGCGGAGGTGCTGGCGCACACAGACGCGGCGACCGGAAAGCCGTTCGTCGACATCGTCACCGACCAGGCGGAGCAGAAGGGCACGGGCCGCTGGACGGTGCAGATCGCCCTGGATCTCGGGGTGCCGGTCTCCGGCATCGCGGAGGCGGTCTTCGCCCGTTCACTCTCCGGGCACGGGGACCTGCGCGCGGCCTCACGCTCCCTGCCCGGGCCGACGGCCAAGCCGCTGAGCGAGGCCGATGCCGCGCGCTTCGCCGATCAGGTCGAGCAGGCGCTGTACGCGTCCAAGATCGTGTCGTACACGCAGGGCTTCCACCAGATCCAGGCGGGCAGCGATGCCTACGACTGGGACATCGACCTCGGTTCGGTGGCCTCGATCTGGCGGGCCGGCTGCATCATCAGGGCGGCGTTCCTGGACCGCATCCGCGAGGCGTACGACACGCAGGCCGACCTGCCGAGTCTGCTGTCGGACAAGCAGTTCGCGGAGGAGATCGGCGCGGCGCAGGACGACTGGCGCGAGGTGGTCTCTGCGGCAGCCCGCAAGGGCGTCCCGACGCCGGGCTTCTCGGCGGCTCTCTCGTACTACGACGCCCTGCGCGCCGAGCGGCTGCCCGCGGCGCTCACCCAGGGCCAGCGTGACTTCTTCGGTGCGCACACTTACCGGCGGACCGACCGCGAGGGTTCGTTCCACACCCTCTGGGGCGGCGACCGCACGGAGGTGCGCACCGACTGATCAGCGCTGCGGCCTATTCAGCTCGCCGGACCCGGCTGGGGCTCCGGCTCCGGCGGCGGTACGGGTTCGGGGCTGGGGCCGGGCGGCTGCGGAATGGGGTCGGGCGCGGGTCCCGGCGGAGGCTTCGGAACCGGCCCCGGCCCCGGCAGCGGTCCGGGATCGGGTCCGGGCGGTCCCGGCGACGGGATCGGCGAAGGCGGTACGGGTGGATGGGTCATGCCAGACCTCCAGCGGTTCAAAAGTCGTGCGTTCCCAATGTCTCCCGGTGCGCGTGCCCACGCGCGCCGGGTCCAGTCATCATGATCCGTACGTGGTGGCCAGATGATCCGTACGTGGTGGCCAGGGCGGCGGCCCGCAGCCCGGACCGCTGGCGTCCCGCAGGGAGTCGAAGACCGGCACGGGGACCGGGGAGGTGTGCAGCAGCGTGATGCCGGCCCCTCCGCCCGATCACCAGAGCTGCGGCTGGTCCTTCAGCTGCTCCTCCGCGGTGCGGACCAGCTCGGCCGACGGCCTGGGAGCCTCGTCGGGGTGGCGATGCGCCCACTGGGCGGCGTACGGGCACAGCGGTACCGCGGGCACACCCTCGCGTGCCGCCATCGCGTAGAACTCGCGCACCAGCGCGCTCGCGATGCCCTTGCCCTCGTGCTCCGGCTCCACCACGGTGTGCACGGCCACCAGCGCGGCCGGCGTGGCGTCGAGGGTGAAGTAGGCGATGCGGCCGATGACTTGACCGTCCTCGTACGCCTCCAGGAGCCCCCTCTGCCGGTTGTCGCGGATATCGGGTTCTGCCATGGCCGCTGTCTCCTTCGGGCTGTCGGGCAGGTCGGACGACGGCACCGTCAGCGTACGGGCTACTCCCCCGCGGCGTCCGCGGCCTGCTTGTCGAGCTGAGCCTGCGCCCTCCTGCCGATCACCGCGGCAGCGGCGAGCGCACTGCCGAGGAAGGCGACGGCCACCACCCACGGCTGGTCGAAGCGGTGCCCGGTCGCGTGATCGAGGGAGTACCGACCGGCCCCGGCGATGCCGATGGAGGCCGCCGTGAAGCCAAGGAATGCTGGGTACTCGAAGCCGCCGGCCTGGTTGAAGAACCCGGCGGGAACATGCACCGACACCGCCCCTGCCATCGCGCCCGCGGCAGCGGCACCGGCCACGGGGGTGGCCAGACCCAGTGCGAGCAGCGCCCCGCCGCCCGCCTCGCCGAGCCCGGCGGCGGCAGCGCTCGGCCGGCCCGGGCGGAATCCCATGGCCTCCATGGCCTGCGCGGTCGGTTCCAGACCGCCGCCCCCGAACCAGCCGAAGAGTTTCTGTGCACCGTGCGCCGCGAGGACGGCTCCCGTGCCGACCCGCAGGACGAGCATGCCGAGGTCACGTCGGTGGAGGCAGGCCATGGGTGTCTCCCGGTGAGTACGGGGTCGGGTGGGGCGTCCGTCATCCACTCTCGTACGGGTCCGGCCGCCGTCCGCTGTGGTGCTGCGCCATGCGGGTGACACGGACCGGTGATCCACTGGCCGGAACCGTGCGGTAGATTTTGCGCGCCCTTGACCAGCATCAATTCATCGACATGGAGACCGCCCCTCAATGAGCGACATCGTCAACGGACTTGGCCGCGCGAGCGCGTACGGCGCCCTCGGTGTGGTCCTCCTGATCCTCGGCATAGTCCTGATCGACCTGCTGACGCCCGGAAAGCTGGGCCGGCAGATATGGGAGGACCGCAACCGCAATGCCGCGCTGCTGCTGAGCTCCGCGCTTCTCGGCATCGGCGGCATCGTCTTCACCTCGATCTGGACGACGTACGACAGTTTCGGCAAGGGCCTCGCCTCCACCGCCGCGTTCGGCCTGCTGGGCCTGGTGATGATGGGGGTGGCGTTCCTGGTGGTGGACCTGGTCACGCCGGGCAAGCTGGGGGCGACGCTGGTCGAGCCGGAGCCGCATCCGGCGGTGTGGGTGACCGCGTCATGCAACCTGGCGGTCTCGGCCATCGTCTCGGCGTCCATCGCCTGAGGACCGGGAGCTCTGCCGCGGGCTGGGGCTTCCCGTGGCGCGCCGGGCGAGTGTGGGCGTAGGTCTGGCGCCCACCGCTCACGGCCGGTGCACGTGGTGGCTCACGGCGTGTTCCAGAAGTGGTGCATCGCGTACGAACTCCACGGCCGCCACCCCGGCGCATCCGCCGTCGACGCGCCCGCCCGCCGCATGCCCGCCCGGATGGCCGCGTCCCCCGTCAGCAGCACGTCCGGGTCGCCGAGGGCGCGCATCCGGATGTAGCCCGCCGTCCAAGGGCCGATGCCGGGCAGGGCCAGCAGCTGGAGCTCGGTCTCGTCACGGTCCGCGCCCGGGTCCAGGGCCACCGCGCCCTCCGCGAGTGCGGCCGTCACCGTACGCAGCGTGGCGCGCCGCGCGTCGGGCATGTCGAGTTCGCCCAAGGCGGCCGCCGTAAGCGCATCGGCCTGCGGGAACAGGTGCGTGAGCCCGCCGCTCGGCTCGCACAGCGGCTCTCCGAACGCAGCCACCAGCGCGTCACCGAGTCGCCGACCCGCCGCCACCGAGACCCCCTCACCCAGCACTGCCCGTACCGCGAGTTCGTGCGGGTCGGCCGTGCCGGGGGCGCGCAGGCCGGGGCGCGCGGCGACCAGCGGGGCCAACGCCGGGTCCGTGCCGAGGCGTTCTGCGACGGCGCACGGGTCGGCGTCCAGGTCGAACAGGCGGCGCATGCGCTGCGTGGCCGTCGTCAGATCGCGCAGGTCCGCGAGGTGCAGCCGGCATTCCAACCAGCCTCCCGGGCCGGGCTGTTCGCCGACTTCTGCGACGCCGGACCCGCCGGGCAGCCGCAGGGTGCGCCGGTAGACGCGGGAGCCGCGCGCGCCGACGAGTTCCTCGATGCCGGCGACGGCGCGGCGGCCCAGGTAGTCGAAGACCTCAACGGCGGCGTAGGGACCGCGGTGGGCGAGCCGCAGCGGCACGCCGGCGGCGGCGCCGTTGTAGGGGGCGACCGGGCCGAAGCGTGAGCTGCGGCCGTCCCGGGCGGAGCGGAGTTCGCTGGGGGTGGCCGCGTAGATCTCCCGGATGGTGTCGTTGAACTGCCGTACGCTCGCGAACCCCGCCGCGAACGCGATCTCCGCCGCCTGCATGGTGGTCGTCTGCAGCAGTACGCGCGCGGTGTGACCGCGCTGGGCCCGGGCCAGGGCGATGGGGCCCGCGCCGAGTTCCGCGTTCAGCTGGCGCTGCACCTGGCGGGCGCTGTAACCCAGTCGGCTGGCGAGGCCCGCGACACCTTCGCGGTCCACGATGCCGTCGCCGATGAGCCGCATGGCGCGGCCCACGACGTCGGCGCGGGCGTTCCACTCGGCGGAACCGGGCACCGCGTCGGGGCGGCAGCGGCGGCAGGCCCGGTAGCCGGCCCCCTGCGCGGCCGCGGCCGTCCGGTAGAACGTCACGTTCCGGCGCTTGGGAGTGATCGCGGGACAACTGGGCCGGCAGTAGATCCCGGTGGTCGAGACGGCGAAGAAGAACACGCCGTCGAACCGGGCGTCCCGGCTGCTCACCGCCTCGTACCTGCTGTCCTCGATCGTCATGCGGCCAGTATGGGCACCGCACGCAGCGCACGGCTGGCGGAAATCGGACATGACGTTTTCCACGCGGGCGGCAATGCCGCACCCCCGCGAGAGGCGGCGTATCTGACGGGTCGGATCTGCACATCAGCGGCGGCGCGGCGCTGGTCGCCAGGGCGGCCCGCTGATCAGTTCGCGCGTCTGCCCGGACTCTCATGACATGTCTGGGATGATGCCCGAACGCCGCAGCCGGGCGCGAGCGATCACTGGAGGAGTCATGGCCGGTCAGTTCCAGGCAACGGTCGAGATCGACCGCCCCATCGAGGAGGTCTTCGCCTTCCTCGCAGACGGGAGGAACGATCCCAAGTTCAGCCCCAGGGTGCAGGAGATCACGAAGTCGCCGGAGGGCCCGACCGCGGTGGGAACCGTCTTCGCGAGCACGGTCAAGGACGCCGGGATGAAGACCAAGCGGCAGTTCCGGATCAGCGAGTTCGTGCCGCCCACCAAGATCCGCTGGACAGAGATCTCGAAGAACCTCGTGACGGCCGACGAGGGCGGATACGACCTGGAGTCGACCCCCGACGGCAGGACCCGCGTCCGCATCTTCAACAGGCTCGAAGGCCATGGCATCGGCAAGCTGCTCGTGGGCCTCGCCCTGAGTGCGGCACGTAAGGACGCCGACGCGTTCGGCCGGCGGATCAAGGCAGCCGTCGAGGCTTCCTGAGCCGAGCCGCGGCTGGGCGCGTCGCGTCACGCCCGACACCTTCCACGAGGACTCCGGCCACCCGCTCCGGCCGCGGCTTTGCCCTGCCCGAGCGGGTCGCGTGACCTGCGCAGAAAAATCTTCGCGCAGGATGTCGAAACCACGGCGCGTGCTTCTACCTACTCGTGAGAGCGCCGACGAGGGCGCGACGAAGGACGAAGGAGCAGGCCATGAAGTACATGCTGCTGATGCAGTTCAGCGAGCGGAACGCGGGCTTCCCGAGGATCGAAAGCTGGACCCCCGAGGAGATCCAGGCGCACATCGCGTTCATGGTGGACACGAACAAGAAGCTCGTGGACAACGGGGAGTTCGTGGACGGCCAGGGTCTGGCCGGGCCGGAGACCGCCAAGATCGTGCGGGCCGGGGCCGAATCAGCCGCCCCGGTGGTCACCGAGGGCCCCTACCCTGAGACCAAGGAGTTTCTCGCCGGGTACTGGATCGTCGACTGTGACAGCCCCGAGCGGGCGATCGAGCTCGCGGCATCCATCTCGGCGGCTCCCGGCCCCGGCGGAGCTCCGCTGAACATGCCGATCGAGGTACGCCAGGTGATGTCGGCGCCGACTGAGGAGTAGCGAGCTCTGGCCGGACCCGAGGAGACAGCCGCCGACCTGCTGCGCGAACTCGCGCCGCAGGTCGTCGGCGTGCTCACCCGGCGCTTCAGGGACTTCGACGCCGCCGAGGACGCGGTGCAGGAGGCGTTGCTGGCGGCGGCGACGCAGTGGCCTCAGGAAGGGCTGCCGCACAATCCGCGGGGCTGGCTGATCCAGGTCGCGAGCCGGCGGATGACCGAGCAGGTGCGCAGCGAGCAGGCTCGGCGGCGCCGCGAGGATCTCGCCGCACGGCGCGAGCCGGTCGACCGGCAGTCGGCGCCGTCGGCTGACAGCGACGACGCGGTGGAGCAGGACGACACCCTGACCCTGCTGTTCATGTGCTGCCATCCGGCTCTCACACCGAGTGCGGCGATCGCGCTCACGCTGCGGTCGGTCGGCGGGCTCAGCACGACCGAGATCGCCAGCGCCTTCATGGTGCCGGACGCCACGATGGCGCAGCGGATCAGCCGGGCCAAGCAGCGCATCAAGTCCTCGGGAGTGCCCTTCCGGATGCCGGACGAAGAGGACTGGCCGCGCCGTCTCGCCGCCGTTCTGCACGTCCTCTATCTCATCTTCAACGAGGGGCATACGAGCAGCTCCGGCCCGCAGTTGCAGCGCGTCGAGCTGTCCCGGGAGGCGATCCGGCTGGCAAGGGCGCTGCACGCGCAGCTGCCCAAGGACAGTGAGGTCGCCGGGCTGCTGGCGCTGATGCTGCTCAACCACGCCCGGAGCGGGGCGCGGTCCGGGCCGGGCGGTGAGCTGATCCCCCTCGCCGAGCAGGACCGCAGCCTGTGGGACGCCGAAGCGATCGCAGAGGGCGTCGCACTCATCACCGAGGCGCTGCCCAGGGGGCCACTCGGTCCGTACCAAGTGCAGGCGGCGGTGGCCGCCTGCCACGACGAGGCGAAGACGGCCGAGGAGACCGACTGGCCGCAGATCCTCGCGCTGTACGGCGTGCTCGAGCGCCTCTCCGCCGGCCCGGTCGTCTCCCTCAACCGCGCCGTCGCCGCCGCGATCGTCCAGGGACCCGCGGCCGGTCTGCGGATCCTTCAGGAGCTGGAGAGCGACGGCCGGCTGGCGGGGCACCACCGGCTGTATGTCGTACGCGCCCATCTCCTCGACATGGCCGGTGACCGGGAGGCCGCCGCGGAGAACTACCGGGTGGCCGCGAGCCGTACGACGAGCCTTCCTGAGCGGCACTACCTCATGCTGCGGGCCGCCCGGCTGGGCTCGCCGGACGAGTGAGCCGCAGGACGGGGGGCGCCAGCGCCGGGACGGCCCGTCAGAGGGCGCTGCCGCGGATGATGGCCAGCGGGGCCCCGAAGGGATCCAGGAACATGGCCATGCGGCCCACGCCCTCCGCGTCCATCGGCGGGATGAGCGTGGTGGCGCCGCGCTCGGTGGCCTTGGCGAACGTGGCGTCGACGTCGGCCACTTCGAAGTACGGATGCCACTCCGAGCGGGAGCCCGCGTCCAGGTTCTCCTGCGGGAGCTGCATGATGCCGCCGTGCGTGGCGTCCTTGCCGCCGCCCGCCGGGGAGACGACGGTGTAGGTGATGCCGGCGAACGGCATGTCCTCGTAGTCCCACGAGAAGACGGTGCGGTAGAAGTCCTTCGCGGCGGCCGCGTCCGTGGTGTACAGCTCGGTCCAGGACAGTGTGTTCACATCGGTGACCGCGCCCAGGCCTTGGGTGTCGCCGGGCTGCCAGACGGCGAATTCGGCACCGGTCGGGTCGGTGTACGCCGCCATCCGGCCTGCGGTGAAGACGTCCATCGGCTGGACGCGGACCCTGCCGCCGGCCTGCTCGACGGCCTTGGTGGTGGCGTCGGCGTCGGCGGTCATGAAGTACGGCGTCCACGCAGAGGTCGCGCCCTCCTCGGTGAGCGGGCCGATCGCGGCGACGGTCTTCCCGTCCAGCTGGAAGAAGCCGTATCCCCCTGCCTCCGGTCCCATGGTCTGCAGCTCCCAGCCGAACAGGTCCCCGTAGAAGGCGGCAGCCGCGTCCAGGTCGGGGCTTCCCAGGTCGAGCCAGTTCGGCGCGCCCGGGACATATGTGGTGGTCAGCATCGCAATTCTCCTCCCGCGAGAGCGCGGTGGGTGACTGATGTGGTCGGTCGCCTTCAGCATGCCAGCCCCCACTGACATCGGCCGTTCCGCGCGCCGCGACACCCTGCCTGCACACGAGGGCGTACCAAGTGCACTTGTTTCCACCCAATTGACCGGACGGTTCGTCAGTTCTCCGGCTCCGCGCCGTCTCCCCCGGCTCGCGTACCCCGGCCTCCACCCCGGGAGCCCGCACGGGGGCGACAAGGGTTTTCCCCGTATCGGGTTCATCTCGCCGTTCCCTACTGTCTGCCGCACCGGCGGATCCCGTCCTCTGACTCTTTGGTGTCAGGTGCATGTAAATCATGGGCTCCGTCGGTGATGGCCCTTGACCAGGGGCCGTCGCGCCGGCGGCGGCGCGCGGGCGACCCAACCCAGGGAACCGCGGATCGCACCCCCACAGCGAACCGCGGTTCCCGCGCCGCCGCCCGCGCTCCGCACCGTCAGTGGAAAGGGAACACCTTGAACGGTTCCAGACGGAGACTCATATCCGTCGTGGCCGCGAGCGCCACGATCGCCGCAGTCGCCGCCACGTCATCCGTGGCACTCGCCGCCACCCCGCAAACCCCCTCGCCGAAGCCCGCTCCGGCTTCGCAGTCCATGACCGCACTCCCGACCGCGCCGGTCGAGAAGGTCATCGTCACCTACAAGTCCAAGTCGGCCGAGGCCAGTTCCAACAAGGCCGCCGCCGGCGACGCCACGGCCAAGGGCGCAGAGACCGGCGAGAGCCTGTCGTTCGAACGCCGGCTCGCCGGTGGCGCCGCCCTGGTCGACCTGGGTGGCGAGGCGTCCAAGAAGGACCTCACCGAGGTCATGGACGCCTTCCGGGCCGACCCCTCCGTCGCGTCCGTGGACCCCGACATCCGCGCCTACGCGATGGCGGTCACCCCGAACGACACCGAGTACGCCAAGCAGTGGGACCTCTTCGAGGCCACCGGCGGCATGAACGTGCCCGGCGCCTGGGACAAGAGCACCGGCAGCGGCGTCACCGTCGCCGTCATCGACACCGGCTACGCCGCCCACACGGACCTGGCTGCCAACGTCGTCTCCGGCTACGACTTCATCTCCACCTCCGCGGATGCCCGCGACGGCAACGGCCGCGACAGCGACGCCAAGGACGAGGGCGACTGGAACGCCACCGACGGCGAGTGCGGCCTCGGCTCCAAGGCGAGCAACTCCTCCTGGCACGGCACGCATGTCGCGGGCACCATCGCGGCGACGACGGGCAACAGCAAGGGCGTTGCGGGCATCGCGTACAACGCGAAGGTCCAGCCGGTCCGCGTGCTCGGCAAGTGCGGCGGCTCTTCGGCCGACATCGCCGACGCCATCACCTGGGCGTCCGGCGGCACCGTCCCGGGCATCCCGGCGAACCCGAACCCGGCCAAGGTCATCAACATGAGCCTCGGCGGAGCCAGTTCCACCTGCCCGAGCGTCTACCAGAACGCCATCAACGGCGCGGTGTCGCGCGGTACCACCGTCGTCGTCGCGGCCGGCAACAGCAATGCGAACGCCTCCGGCTTCACGCCCGCCAACTGCGCGGGCATCATCAACGTGGCGTCCACCAGCCGTGAGGGCAACCGTTCGTTCTACTCGAACTTCGGCAGCATCGTCGACGTCGCCGCGCCCGGCGGCGAGACCCGCCGCGCCACCGACACGCCCGGCACCGTCACCACCCCCGAGAACGGCATCCTCTCCACGCTGAACTCCGGTGCCACCACCCAGTCTGCGGAGAACTACAAGCCCTACCAGGGCACTTCGATGGCCGCCCCGCACATCGCCGGGCTCGCCGCGCTGCTCGAATCGGCCAAGCCCGCGCTGACCCCGGCCGACATCGAGTCCGCGATCAAGACCAACGCCCGGCCGCTGCCCGGCACCTGCACCGGCGGCTGCGGCGCCGGTATCGCCGACGCCACCAAGACCGTGAACGCCGTCACCGGCACCCCCGGCGGCGCGACGTTCAGCAACGCGACGAACGTGACGATCTCGGACCTCTCGACCGCCACCTCGTCGATCGCCGTCACCGGCCGTACCGGCAACGCCCCCGCCGCCCTCAAGGTCGACGTGGACATCAAGCACACCTGGCGCGGCGACCTGGTCATCGATCTGATCGCCCCGGACGGGACGGTGCGCAACCTGAAGGCCTCCTCCGGCCCGGACAGCGCGGACAACGTCCTCGCGACGTACACCGTCGACGCGTCCAGCGAGGTCGCCAACGGCACCTGGAAGCTCCAGGTCCGCGATGTGGCATCGGGTGACACCGGCTACATCGACAACTGGAGCCTCACCTTCTAAATACACCTCGCAAAACTGCATCATCGCTGGTCAGGGGCGCGTCCACGGCATATCGCCGAGGGCGCGCCCTGCCGCCTGTCCGTCCCCGTGCGTCCGAATGCCGGACTCAAGGCCTGGACTGCGGCGGCCGGATTCGTATGCTCTGCTCCCAGGGCAGGGGGCCCGGGCGTGTCCGGAAGGGGGTGGCGGCGCGTGACATCGTCGGCGTACCGCCCCGCGACGGTCGGGCGAGGGGAGCTTCTCGCGCGGCTGGAAAGCGTCCTGCACACCCGTGGGCGCGCTCTGCTCACCGGCCCTGCCGGGGTCGGCAAGACGGAGGTCGCGCTGGCCGTCGCCGCGCGCGCCGAGTCCCGCGGCGAGAGGGTGCTGTGGCTCGCGACGCTCCCCGCCGACCGGAACATACCGGGAGCCGCCGCCGCGGCCCTCGTCGCGTCCGTGTCCGCGAGCCTGTCCTGGCCCGCGCCGGGCGCCCACGAGGGTCTGGAGGCTCACGCCGGTGCGGGCGGCGGCGGAGCTCCGGGCGGGTTCGACATTCTCGAAGGGCTGCCCGGTCCGCAGCGGAGCGCCGTCGCCATGCTGTGCCGTGAGGCGCCGATCCCGGAGCTCGGCTGGGACCCGATCGCCCTGCGGCTGGCCCTCGCCCAGATCCTGCGGACCCTCGCCGCGCGCGGACCGGTCCTGCTCGTCGTCGACGGCGTACAGCGCATCGACGCCGACAGCGCGGACCTGCTGCGTTTCGCTCTGCATCTGGCTCCCTCCGCGCTGCGGGCGGTCGCCGTCGAGACCCCGGCGGCATACGGCCCCGACACACCCCGTACCGCGTCGCACGGCCCCGACACACCGCGCGCCGGCGAGCCCAAGCCGGACCCGACCGACGCCGAGCCGCTGTGGGTGCCGTCCGAGGCCGATGTCCTGTTCGTGCCGCCGCTGCACGCCGACGAGATCGCCGAACTCCTCATCCACCACCGGCTGCCGTCGCGGATGGCCGGCCGCATCCACCGGGCGAGCGGCGGCAATCCGCGGCTCGCGCTCGCCGTCGGCCGGTCCCTCGCCGACGCGCGGACGCCCGTGCACCATGCCGAGGCGCTGTCCCTCTCCGGACGCGCCCGCGATCTGGCCCGCCAGTTGCTCGACGCCGCGTCCCCCGGCGTCCGCGGCACGCTCCTGCTGGCCGCGCTGGCGCTGCGCCCGACGGCGTCGCTGATCCGCCGCGCGGGCCGACGCAACGCCGAGGCCGACCTCGCCGCCGCCGAGCGGGCGAATCTGATCTCCCTCAAGGAGGACGGGACGGTCGTGTTCACCGCCGGTGTGCTGCCCTCCACGCTGGTGCACGACGCCTGCTGGACCGAGCGCAGCGACGGTCACGCGGCGCTCGCCCGGGTCGTGGACGATTCCGTCGAGGCCGTACGGCACCGGGCGCTGGCCACGGACGTTCCCGACGAACTGCTGGCCGCGGAGGTCGCGGCGGCCGCCGAAACCGCGCGGCGCCGCGGCAACAGCGCGCTGGCCGCCGAACTCGCCCTGCTCGCCGCCGAGTCCACGCCCATGCAGCACAGCGCGCAGCGGATCACCCGGCTCGTCGACGCCGCAGAGGAAGCCGCCCGCGCCGCCCGCGCGGACCTGGCGATGCGCGCCGCGACCGATCTCCTCGCCCGCGACGCCGCACCGGCCGACCGGGTCCGCGCGCGGCTCGCGGTGCTGGACACGGCCGGGCAGGGACTGAGCGACCTCGACGAGATCTACGTACACGCGATGGAGGACTCGGAGGGCGAGACGGCGCTGCGGGCGGCCGTCCAGCTCCGGCTGGCGGTGAAGTACGTGCTGGCCGACGGCGATCCCGCACGGTCCCGGGCCGCCGCGGTCGAATCCGCCGCGCTCGCGGGCTCCGTGGGCGACCGGAAGACGGCGGCCAGGGCGCTGACCGTGCAGGCGCGCATGGACCGGGTTCTCGGCTCGCCGGACGCGGAGCGGGTCCTTGCCGAGGCGCGGGCCCTCGAGGTGTTCGAGCGCCCGCTCGGCATCCGTAACGCGGCCCAGATACTGACGATCCGTCATGCCCTGTTCGACGACCGGCTCACCGAGGCCCGCGACCAGTTGAACGCCCTGCTGCCGCTGGTCGAGCGGCGAGGCCCGGTCGAGGACGCCATCGAGCTGTTCCGTACGCTCGCGGAGGTGGAGGCCAGACAGGGGCAGTGCGCGGCGGCGCTCTCGCACGCCGGACGGTCGCTCGCCCTGACACTGGAGGCCGGCCTCTCGCCGGGGCCCGCCTGGTACGCGCTGGCTCTCGCCGAGACCGCGGGCGGCAGCTTCGCACGCGCCGCGAGCTACGCCCGGCGCAGCGCCCAGGCCTCCGAGGAGGAGGGCGACCACGTCTTCCTCTCCCGCAGTCTGTACGCACTCGGCCGGGTCCAGCTCGTCGCCGGGGATGTGGCCAACGCCCTGGAAACCCTGCGCCGGGTGCAGTCCGGCGAACGCGCCCAGTCGACCGTCGACCCGTCCATGCTGCGCTGGCACGAGGAGCTGGCCGAGGCGCTGCTGGCGAACGACGCCCCGGAGGAGGCCGCGGCCCTGCTCGCCGATGTGCGCCCGGTCGCCGAACGCCTCGGCCGCGCCACGGTGCTGCTCGGCTGCGACCGGGCGTACGCGCTGTATCTGGCCGCGAGCGGGAACGTCGAGGAGGCGACGCGGCTGCTGACGGAGACGGCCGAGCGCTTCGCCGTGGCGGGTCTGCCGCTGGATCGCGGCCGGACGCTGATCGCGCTCGCCCGGGTCGAGCGCCGCCGCCGCAGGCGGTCGGCCGCGCAGAACGCGCTGCACGCCGCGGCCGCGGTCTTCGAACGGGCGGGGGCGTCCCCCTGGCTGGCACTGGCGACGGAGACGCCGTCCCGCACGGCCGAACCCGCCCCGGCCGGCGGCGGCGCCCCGTCCTCCCTCACGGACGCGGAGCTGCGCCTCGCGCTGCTGGTACGCCAAGGGGCCAGCAACCAGGAGGCGGCGGCGAAGCTGTACCTCAGCGTGAAGACGGTGGAGGCCCGCCTCACCCGCATCTACCAGAAGCTGGAGGTCCGTTCGCGCGCGCAGCTGGCGACCGCGCTGAACGCGTGGCAGGGCCACCCGCCGACGGTGCGGACGACGGACAGCCCGGCGGCGGGCTGACCGCACGGACCCGGGGGATCATTGATCTCAGACCGGTCAGAGACGACCACACGGAGGCCAGCGATGGGAGCGCAACCCGAGAACGTCATCTGGGAGCCCAGCGAGCGCTGGGTGCGCGGGACGAAGGGTGATGTCACCGTCGTCGACAGCCGCCGCCCGATCCTGGTCTGGGAGCCCGGCCGCCCCGTACCTCTCTACGCCTTCCCCGAGCAGGACGTCCGCACGGATCTGCTGCGGAAGGCCGCGCGACCCCCGACCGGGCGTCACGCGGGATCGACGGTCTTCTACGACCTGGAGATCGACGGCGAGGTGACCGGGAACGCGGCGTGGTCCTACCCCGGCGACGAGCTCGCGGGGTACATCTCCTTCGAGTGGTTCGGGCGGGACGTCCTCGACCACTGGTACGAGGAGGAAGCGGAGATCTTCGTACACCCGCGTGACCCGCACAAGCGAGTCGACGCCATCCCCAGCAGCCGGCACGTCCAGGTCGAGATCAACGGCACGGTCGTCGCCGACACCCGCGCACCGGTGCTCCTCTTCGAGACGCAGCTCCCGACGCGCTACTACATCCCTCGCGAGGACATCCGGTTCGGCCTGCTGACCCCCACCGGTCTGCGCACCCAGTGCCCGTACAAGGGCACGGCGACGGAGTACTGGTCCTGGGCGGGCCCCGGCGACGCGGCGGCGAACGTGGCCTGGAGCTACCCTGATCCGCTCCCCGCCGTGCGCGAGATCAAGGGCCTGATCGCCTTCTACAACGAAGCGGTCGACATCATCCTCGACGGCGAGCGGCTGGAGCGCCCGGTCTCCCCGTTCAGCGAGCTGTTCTCCTGAAGCCGGCGCTGCCGGCCGAGTACGTCCGCGCGGTGTTGGGACGCCACGCCTTCAGCGCGCATGTCGTCGCCGCTGACCTTCCCCGCCGGAAACGCGTCGTGCAGCCGGTCTCGACCCGCCTACTGACTTTGCGGCGACCGCTCTGGCCACGGGGCCGCGCCGAGTGCCGCGGGAAAATCGGAGCGCGACCCGTCAGCGACACCGGCGGGCGTTGAGCCGGGCGGCCTGGCGCGTCAGGTGGTCGCGCTCGGCGAGGTTGGGTGCCTTTTGGGCCGCCTCGGCATACAGCCGTGCCGCCGTCGCCAGGTCGCCGTCGCGCTCGTGGAGGTAGGCCGCCACCGCGGCATGGCGGGGCAGGGAGTCGTCCAGCGCCACGAGCGCCGCCAGGCCGGCGCGCGGTCCGTCGGCCTCGCCGACGGCCACCGCGCGGTTGAGCCGGACGACCGGGCTGTCGGTCAGGCGCGCGAGCTCGTCGTACCACTCGACGATCTGCACCCAGTCAGTCTCCTCGGCGGTGGGCGCGTCGGCGTGGAGTGCCGCGATGGCGGCCTGGGCCTGGAACTCGCCCAGCCGGTCGCGGGCGAGGGCCGCCTGCAGGATCTCGACGCCCTCGGCGATCAACTCGGTGTCCCACCGGCCGCGGTCCTGCTCGGCGAGCGGCACCAGGCTGCCGTCGGGCGCGGTCCGGGCGGCGCGCCGGGCGTGGTGGAGCAGCATGAGGGCGAGCAGCCCCGCCACCTCGGGGTGGTCGATCGCGGCCGCGAGCTGCCGGGTGAGCCGGATGGCCTCGGCGGCGAGGTCGACGTCGCCGGAGTAGCCCTCGTTGAAGACCAGGTAGAGGACGCGCAGCACGGTGGCGACGTCGCCGGGCTGGTCGAACCGTCCCCGAGCTCTCGACTTCTCCCCCAGGCTTCGGCCGGGAGGTGCCCCCAGAGCAGGGGATACCCCAACGCCGGAGACGGTGCGCTTGGCCCGGCTGATGCTCCCCCAGCCTTCGGCCGGGGGTACCCCCAGCGCCATCGTCGCCTCGGGCACCAGGTAGGCCTGGGCGATCTGGCGGGTGGTCAGCCCGCCGACGGCGCGCAGCGTGAGCGCGACCGCGGACGACGGCGTCAGCGACGGGTGGGCGCACAGGAAGTAGAGCTGGAGTGTGTCGTCCACCGCGGGTGCGGGCCCGGGCGCCGGCTCCTCGTCGAGGAGGTCCTCACGTCGGCGGCGGGCGGCGTCCGCCCGGGTCGCGTCGAGAAACCGGCGCCAGGCCACGGTGACCAGCCAGCCCTTCGGGTCCCGCGGCATGTCGGCCGGCCAGACGCGGACCGCCTCGACCAGCGCGTCCTGCACGGCGTCCTCGGCCGCCGCGAAGTCGGCTCCGCGGCGGACGAGGATCCCGAGCACGCTCGGTGTGAGGCTCCGGAGCAGGACCTCGTTCACTTCAGTGGCACTCCGTGATGGTGGGCGGCGCGGTCAGGAACGGGCGCAGCTCGAGCCACTCGTGGATCGGCTTCCCGCCCGCCCCAGGAGCGGCCGACAGTTCCCCGGCCAGCTCGAGGGCGCGCTCGTAGCTGTCGACGTCGATCACCATCCAGCCGGCGATGAGGTCCTTGGTCTCGGCGAACGGGCCGTCGGTGACCGGCGGGCGGCCCTCGCCGTCGTACCGGACGAAAGTCCCTTCGGGGGCGAGCGCCTGACCGTCGACGAACTCGCCGGTCCCCTCGAGCCGGGCCGCGAAGTCGTTCATGTACTGCACGTGGGCCGAGATCTCTTCCGGCGTCCATTGGTCCATGGGCACGTCGTTGACCGCAGCCGGGGCGCCGCGGTAGTGCTTGAGCAGCAAGTACTTGGCCATCGTGTTTCTCCTCGGTGCTGGTGCGACCCATTGTGGTCGCGTTCATTGCGGGGACGGAGCCAGTCACGGGTTCTCGACATCGCCGTCCGAAATTTTTTGACTCTCGTAGATGAGCCTGGGTGAGCCCTCTCGCGGTGTCCGGGTCCACGCCATGGCGCGAGGGCGAGACGGAGCGCGGCCTTCCAAGATCAGCAGCGATCAGGCAACTGAATCAAGAGAAGGCCTCGCGTGCGTCACTACGTGTGGTCCTGGCGCGTCGTGGTGCGCTCGGACCGGGGTGGTCGCGGTCGGCCACGGCCGGCCCGTCCAGGCCCTGCACGACGCCCAGTCCTTCGGCACGCCGGTGCGGGTGCGGTGGCGCAAGCGGATCTGGCGCCAGAGAAGTTGTGAGACGACGGCCCCCAAAACCGATCAAGGGCCTTGCCTCACCGAAGTGAAACAAGGCCCTGACCTGGGCTCGAAGCCCTCTTGCACCGTCGGGACGACAGGATTTGAACCTGCGACCCCTTGACCCCCAGTCAAGTGCGCTACCAAGCTGCGCCACGTCCCGATGCGCCGTTCGCCGGGTTTCCCCGCCGAGGGGCGCAAGAGAACATTACCCCACTCCCCGGTAGCCGCCGGACGTCCGGCCTGCGGTCATGTGCCGACCGTCGCTTCCGGCGGCGGCAGCGCATTCCGTGAGCAGCAGAGCCCGTTCGTAAGCGTCAGAGCTCTTCCATGACGAAGTCGGCCTTCATGGCGCCGCAGTCGGGGCACTCCCAGGTGTCGGGGATGTCCTCCCAGCGCGTTCCCGGCTCGATTCCCTCTTCGGGCAGGCCCAGCTCCTCGTAGTACACCCAGCCGCACAGAAGACACATCCACGCCCGCTTGCCGGACGACTGGTCGTTCATAAGATCCCTTCTCGGTTCCTGTTCCGGTCCATGTTCCGGGAGACGAACGCGGACACCAGCGCCTTGACCTCCCTGTCCATGAGGATCCCGGCGTGACCGGTCCCCGGCGCCGCTTCGAGGGTCACATCGCGCAGGCCGGCGGCGACCGCCTTGGCGTCGGAGTACGGCACCATCGGGTCGCCCGGGTCGTGGACGGCCAGGACGGGGGTGCCGAGCCCTCCGCCGAGCGCGACGGCGTCCCAGTGACTGACGGGCACGCCGTTGCGGAGGTGGAGTTCGCGGTAGATGCCGTCGACCACGGTGCGGGTCAGCCGCAATCCCGCGCCGTCCCATCGCTCCAGCACGCCGCCCAGGGTGCAGGCGGGGGCGATCGCGACAAGGCAGTCCAGCGGCTGCGCCCTCCGCCGCACGGCCGCGCCGATCGATGCGATCGTGCCCAGCGAGTGCGCGACGATCACCCGCACGTCTCCGAGGGTGTCGAGGACCGCCCGGACCGCCCGCGTGTACTGGGTCATCGTGGCCTGCGAGCCCTTGCGCACCCCGTGGGCGGGGGCGTCGAACGCGGCGACGGAAAGGCCGAGTTCACGCATGGGCGCGACGAGCGAGTGCATGCTGCTGCTGTCGGACGCCCAGCCGTGGACGAGCAGCGCGGTGCCTTCCGTACCGCCCTGTTCGCCCCACAGGTATCCGTTGGGCGCGTCCGGGCTGTCGTGCACGGTGAAGTGCCGTGCCCCCAGCGGCAGTACGTTGTCGGGGCGCAGCCCGAGAGTGCGCGTGCTGCTGAAGACATCGGTCGCCCAGCGCGCACCCGCCCCGGGCGCGACGGCGCCCAGGGCGGTGTGGGCGAATCTGCGCAGGGCTCGGGCGGTCACGAGACGCCCTTGCCGGACGCCATCGCCTTCTCCCCCGGCGCCACCTTGGCGCGGGTACGGTCGGTGTAAAAGCCCGACTCGGTGTCGTAGAAGTGCAGATGGCGCACGATGCGCCACATCTGGCCGAAGGTGAACTTCTTCTCCCTGACCATGCCCGGGTACTGCCGCTTGAGTGCCTCCTGCGCCTTGGGGAGGTTGTAGTACGGCACGACGGGCGCGACATGGTGCGCGGTGTGGATGGAGATGTTGTGGGTGAGGAACAGCAGCCACTTCGGGTAGACGTAGTCCGTGGTGAGCAGTAGCCGGCTGGCGTTGCGTGTCCAGTGGTCTGCGGTCAGATAGGGCACGTCGCTGGCACTGTGGTGCATCAGCGTCGTGGCGCTGAACCACGCGTGGGTGGCGATCCAGGGGGCGACGAAGTACAGCAGCACGCCCTGGAATCCGGTGAAGTGGATGAGCATCCCGAAGTACGGGACGCCCAGGGCGAGGACGAAGGCGATCGAGCGCCGCACCTCGCGCCGCTGTCCCTGTTTGGGGAAGAAGCCGGGCCGGAAGCCGGACTCCAGCCAGTAGTTGATGGTGCCGCCCCAGAATGCCCAGGTGCGGGTGGACATGTAGACGAGCTTCTCCCGCACCGTCATGCGGTCGTACATCCCGGCCGGCAGAGGACGCCAGTCGGTGTCCAGCTCCAAATGGTTGGTGCTGCTGTGGTGCATATTGTGAACATGTCGCCAGGCGTGGAAGGGATAGGCCAGCGGCAGCAGTGACAGGTGCCCGATGGCGTAGTTGAACTTGCGGGAGCGTGAGAACGATCCGTGCCCGCAGTCGTGCGCGATGCAGTGCAGGCCCCAGCCGCCGAGCCCCGCCACGATCCACAGGGGTAAGTAGAGGAGCCAGTGCGGGGCGTGGGCCACGCCGAGGATCGCGCCGAAGTACAGCAGCCAGCTGACGGCGAAGCCGGCGATGCCGCGGGCGACCCGGGGTTCGAAGTAGTCCTTGGGGATCGCGCCGGCGAGGCGCTCCCCCTCGATCTGCTCGGACTGCCGGAGGAACTTCTCGAAGTGTTCGTCAGGCGCCGAAGGAAAGTTGAACGCACCCATGTCGTCTGTCGTCTCCTTTGCGGACGTCCGGTCCTACAGCCTGAGTTCCTTGGCGAGGTAGGCGCTGAGGTCGTCGATGGACTGGTACTCGTACAGCAGGCCCGGGGACAGGCGGCGCTCGACGATCTTCTCGAGCGCGCCGGAGACCTGGACGGCCACCCGGGAGTCGAGCCCGTAGGACTCGAAGGTCTTCTTCGTGTCGATCTCACCGGCCGGGACCTCGATCTGCGAGGCCAGGTAGTCGGTCAGCCAGTGTCTGAGCGACTCTTCGGTCAGCGGGCCGTCCGGCTTCGGGACGGCTTTCTTCCTCCTGAACAACTGCCAGCTCCTGTCTTGCCTCTGTCCTGGGCGGACGGTGGGGGGTGAACTCATGTGAAGAGGGATACCGTGAAGAGGGATATTGCGGTATTCGTACGGCTACGGCACGGTCTGGCGGACAGCCGCGGCCTTCGCCTCTTCCCTGCGCTTGGTGATCGTCTCCCTGTCGGGCTCGCGCAGGCTCCAGACGACGCCCACCTTGCCGAGTCCGGCCAGCAGCCAGCCGCTCATGTCCGGCTCCCACCAGGTGACCCCGTGGCGGTAGGAGCCGGGGAACGCATGGTGGTTGTTCTGCAGACCCTCACCGAAGGTGAGCAGGGCGACGGGCCAGTTGTTGGCGCTGCGGTCCTTGTTGTGGAAGGGGCGGCCGCCGAACGCGTGGCAGACGGAACCGACGCACCAGGCCGCCTGGTTGGCGACGAAGATCCGCGCCAGACCACCGAAGACCAGGCCGGTGAGCGCGGACATCGCGGTCCCCTCGACGGCGAAGCCGATCAGTGCGGGCAGCACCAGACCGCTGACCACCCACAGGGGATAGGTGCGGTGGAAGTACATCAGCCGGCGGTTCTTGAGCACATCGGGGCCGAAGACCGTCCACTTGGTGGTCTCCGCGCTCAGCATCCACGGCATGTGCGCGTACCACAGGCCGTGCATACGAGCCTTGAATCCCCTGCCGTGCAGATTGGGCGAGTGCGGGTCGCCCTCCTGGTCGCTGAACCGGTGGTGCCTGCGGTGGGTGGTCACCCAGAACATCAGCGGCCCCTGCGCGCCCATGGAACCGGTGATCATCATCACCGCCTCGAAGGCCGGCGATGTCTTGAACGCCTTGTGCGCGAGATAGCGGTGGAAGCCCACGGTGATGCCGAACATGTGCACGAAGTACATGGCCCCGAAGAGCCACAGGTCCGTTGCTGTGAAGTTCCCGGTCCATAAGAAGTACACGGCGGCTGCCGTGCCGATGAGCGGCAGCGTCATCGTCGTCAGCGCGGAGAAGCGTTTGATCCGCAGACTTGCGGGATCAAGCGTGACGATGGCGCCGGAGAGCGCCGGGGAGGTGGCCGTGGCCGAGGACATCAGTCGACTCCTTCCTTGTCGGGTCGTTCCCGGTCGGGATAGCGCGCGTTGGACACCAGGCCCAGCGCGTCGAGTGCCCGGATGACCGCCCCCGTGGGGTCGATCTGCCAGAGCCCGTGCCGGTTGTGCGCGAGCGCCGGGCGGGCGTGATGGTTGTTGTGCCAGGAGCCGCCGACCGACAGCGCGGCGAGCGGTGCGACGTTTCTGCTGTTGTCACGGGTGCGGTAGGGCCGGTTGCCGATGCTGTGGCCGATGGAGTTGACGCCCCAGGTCACATGGTCGAGCAGGAAGATCCGCGCCAGACCGCCCCAGAGGAGGCCGCCCACTGCCCCGCGCACACTCCCGGTGGCCAGCCAGCCCAGCAGCGCGGGCAGCGCGAGACCGGCGAGGATCCAGCCGAAGTAGTACTGATTGAGGCGCATCACGAGCCGGTCCCGTACGAGGTCGGGCACGCGCTTGGCCCAGTTCTGCCGGCGTACCTGGAACAGCCAGCCGACGTGTCCGTGCCAGAACCCGCGCAGCCGGGGGAACCGGCCGCCGCCGAGCGGACGCGGCGAATGCGGATCGCCGTCGCGGTCGGTGAAGGCGTGGTGCTGGCGGTGGGTGGCGACCCAGAACAGCACCGGCCCCTGGGCTGCCATGCTTCCCGCGATGCCCCAGAAGGCCGTCATGCCGGGCCCGGCGGTGAAGGACTTGTGGGAGAAGAACCGGTGGAAGCCGCCCTCGACGCCGAGTGAGGTCACCGCGTACATCACCAGCAGAAGCAGGCCGTCGACAAGGGTGAACCCGTAGTTCCAGGAGAAGACGACAGCAGCCGCGAAGCCGAGGGTCGGCACTCCGACGGTGACGTAGGCGAGCCTCCTCGCCGCCGTGTCCAGCTCCCCGACGGGCGGCGGGTCGGCGGCGGTCGGCGAGGGGCCGGTGGAAGCCGTCGTGCCGCCCGCAGGAGTGGTCGGGTGGTGGGTGGGGGTTGTCGTGTTGTCGGTGGTCATCGCACAGACACCTGGCTTTCGGCCGGAGAGGGCGGAAAGGCCTTCAGGCTTCCGTTCTCGAAAGCGGCCTTGGTGGCGTTGCGGCGGATCTTGCCGCTGGTGGTCATCAGGACGACCCCGGGCGGGCCGAAGTGCACAGCGGCCGGCTTCACTCCGTGTTCGGCGGTCACCGCGGCTGTCACCCGCTCCCGCAGCCGGCCCTCCTCGGCCGCGAACTCCCCCGGCGTACCCCGGAATTCGGCGACGACCACGACCTCTTCCTCCTCCCTGCGCGTGCTGCGTACGGAGAAGGCGGCCGTTCTGCGCAGTGCGCTGTGGGACTTCTGGACGGAGTCCTCGATGTCCTGCGGGTAGAGGTTGCGGCCGCTGATGACGATCAGGTCCTTGAGCCGTCCGGTGACGAACAGCTCCCCGTCGAGCAGGAACCCGAGGTCGCCGGTCCGCAGATACGTCTGTCCCGCCCTGCCCGGCAGCCTCGCGCCGAAGGTCTTCGCGGTCAGTTCCGGCCGGTTCAGATATCCGCTCGCCACGTTCGGGCCGCTGACCCAGATCTCTCCGATCCTCCCGGCGGGCACCGGATGTGCGCTGTCCGGGTCGACGACGACGACCTCGTGACCGGTGGCGACGACGCCGCAGCTGACGACGCCCACCGCTCCCGCGGCCTCGCGGTCCGGGGCTCGGCGCACCTCGCCCAACTCCAGCGCCGTGCCGTCCAGCCACTCGGTCCGTACGCCTTCGCTCTCGGTTTTGCCGGAGACGAAGAGCGTCGCCTCGGCCAGTCCGTAACAGGGAATGACCGATACGGGGTTGAAGCCGGTGACGGGTCCGAAGCGCTCGTGGAATGTGTCGAGCGTCGCCCCGGAGACCGGCTCGCTGCCGCAGAAGACCTGCCGCAGCGTGCTCAGGTCGAGGGTGCGCAGTTCGTCGTCGCCGATGGACGAGGCGCACAGGTCGAAGGCGAAGTTGGGCCCGACTGTGATGGTCACCCGGTGGTCCGTGATGGCCTTGAGCCAGCGGTAGGGGTCCTGGACGAAGTGCACCGGGGAGAGCATGACGAGCGGCCATCCGCCGTGCACGGCCAGCATGATCGTCCCCATCAGGCCCATGTCGTGGTAGGGCGGCAGCCAGGAGCAGCCGACGCGGTCGGGCTCCACCCCCATGTGGTCCTCGAGCACCCGGCAGTTGCTGACCAGGTTGTCGTGGGTCAGCACGATTCCCTTGGGGTCCCCGGTGGAACCGGAGCTGTACTGCAGCAGTGCCTGGTCGGCGAGGCGCAGCGGGGCCGCGGCCTCCCCCGTGCCGAGGTAGAACTCCTCCTCAGGGAAGATCCACTCGATCTGCGGTGAGCCGCCCGGGAGTTGCTCGTCGAACTGCGCGGCCTGGCCGCTGAAGCGTGGATCGGTCAGGACGGCGTCGGGTGCGCAGTCGACCACGATGGAGAGGAAGCGCGCCATGGCGCGCCGCCCGATGGGCGGGAAGGAGGGGACGGCGGTGCAGCCGGCCCTCAGGATTCCGAACAGCCCGGCCACATAGTCGAGTCCGGGGTCGAGGGCGAGGACCACCCGGCCGCCGTCGAGACCCCGCCGGCCCAGCTCGGCCGCCACCGCCTCGGCGCGCACGGCCAGCTCGTGATAGGTCCAGTCGACAGCCTGGTCGCTCGTGCCGTCCTGCAGAAAGCGGAACGCGAGCCGGTCCGGCTGCGTCCTCGCCCGCTCCTCGAGGATCTGGGGCAGAGACGTTCCCAGGGGCTGCGTCTCCAGGGGCTTCGGTGGCGGTTTTGGGTATGGCGATTCCACTGACGGCGTTTCCACAGAGGGCCTTTCTGCTGGATACGGGTCTGCTGGATCGAGGTCAGGGCGTTCGGCGGTCAGGGGGGTGCGGCAGTCCCGGGGGGTGCGGCGGTCGCCGCGGTTCGGCGGTCAGCCCTGGCGGACGAGACGGAGCTGGTGGGCCGTGCCCAGGTGGGTGCCGTCGCGGCCCCAGGCGTCGATCTGCTCGTCGACCCAGCCGCTCGGGCTCGCCGCGAGCGTCCTCGCCCTCAGCAGGATCCATGGCGACGAGGTCCGGGCGAGTCCGGCGCCGGGCCTGACCGTCAGTTCGACCGTCGGCACGAACACGAGCGTGGACAGGATCGCCGTGTACGAGGGCGCAAGAGCGTCCATGAGAAAGACGAAGCGCAGAACGTCCGGTGGCTCTTCGTCCTCGACGATCCTTATCCACGCCGTCAGTTCGGGTTCCTTTCCGCCCGCATACGGACGCGAAACGCCCACCGGCCTGACTTCCATGCTGGTGGCGATAGGCAGGAATTCTTTGGGAATGGCGAATACTTCAAGATCCTCGGGCGCCGGTGCTTCGGGAGCCGCGGCGGCGACGAGCGGCCAGTCCGCATCGCTTCCCGCACCGAAAATCGCGGACGCCTCGACGTGCACGCCCTTGTCTGTTTCCGCAGACGCCGTCACCGTTGACGTATTGCGCCCGGCCCGCACCAGCGAACTCGAAATACGGAACCCGGAATCAATCGGCCTGCCGAATCTTCCGGTGATGCTCCGCAGTTCGTGTCCGGGAGCGTGCGGCTCCATGGCGGAGGCCAGTAGGGCGAGGGTGAGCCCGCCGTGAAACCCCCCGAAACCGTTGAGATGACCTGCGGCTTCCACCCATTCTCCAGCGGGCTTGCGCAGCAGTGCGCCGGGCGGGACCAACTCTCCAAGGCCATCGTGATCAAGCGTGACATTTGGCATGAACACGACGATATGCCGCACCGGATCCAGTCAACAAGAGAAAGCTTTGTGATGCGCGCCACATCCTATGCTGCGTACACGGGAATTAATTAATCCGCCTCCTGAACGTAACGTCAGGAAATAATACGGAAACCCCGCGAGCAGGTGTTACGAGAATTCGTAGCCGTAAAATTTCGTTCACTCCGCACCTCCGACCAGGACGCACCCGACGCGCCACGAAAACCTACGCGTCATATGACCGAAGATGCAGACTCAACCAACGTACCCAGTGGTAATGAACAACACACGATCGATATTCGGCCGAATTCGACGAGCACTGCGACGTCGAGAACGGGCCACGGGCGACGAACGGCGGGACACCGCACTCAGGCCTGGGCGGAGCCGTCCTCCGGCGCGACCGGCCCGCTCCAGTCCCAGTCAGGTGTGCGCACCCTCATCCGCAGATCCTCGGGGGCGATCTCCCCGCCGCAGTGACGGCAGCTGTGAACCATGTCCAGTTCCTCGCCGCAGGTGTGGCTGAAGACCGCGGGTGGCTCGTCGACGAGCCATCGGTCGCCCCACGCGCGCAGCGTGGTCAGCACGGTCAGCAGGTCCCGCCCCGCTTCGGTGAGGTGGTACTCGAAGCGAGGGGGGTGCTCGCTGTATCGCCGCCGGGCGAGGACGCCCACGGCCTCCAGATGGCGCAGACGCACCGTGAGGACGTCACGAGGAGCGCCGGTGTTGCGGGCGATCGCGGCGAAGCGGTGATTGCCGAAGCTGATTTCCCGGACGGTCAGCAGCGACCACTTCTCGCCGACGGCCTGAAGCGACGCCGCGATCGAACACGGCCTGCCGCGCGAGTCCAGGGGCAGAGCGGGGAGTGTGCCGTCCTCCGTGGTACGTGCCTTCATACCCCTAGGTTGCCACATCCAACTCACTCCCTCTAGCATCCCGTGCCGAGTAGTCAGTTTGACATCCAAACCGCATGCACACCCTCCTGAAGAGAGTGAAGAACATGGCCCAACAGGCCTCAACCGTCGAGGACAAGGCAGCCGTCTCCCGCTTCCGCCTGGTCT
The DNA here is from genome assembly GCF_042888505.1 of Streptomyces sp. NPDC002870. Classification (NCBI taxonomy): domain Bacteria; kingdom Bacillati; phylum Actinomycetota; class Actinomycetes; order Kitasatosporales; family Streptomycetaceae; genus Streptomyces; species Streptomyces sp. NPDC002870. The sequence continues at coordinate 128,393 of NZ_JBIAPW010000005.1, read as the reverse complement.
TCGCCGTCGTCGCCGCAGGCGTGGCGATGTCGAACCTCGACCTCTTCGTCGTGAATGTGGCGATCCCCAACATCAGCAGCCACTTCGACGAGGCGTCGCTGTCCTCGCTTTCGTGGGTGCTCAACGCGTACGCCGTGGTCTTCGCCGCGTTGCTCGTCCCCGCGGGCAGCTTCGCCGACCGCACCGGGCCGCGCCGCGCGTATCTGCTGGGCATCTCCCTCTTCACCGTGGCCTCGGTGCTGTGCGCCGTCGCGCCCAGCGTGTGGTTCCTGGTGGCGGCGCGGGTCGCCCAGTCGGCCGGAGCGGCGCTGCTGATCCCTGCCTCGCTCGGCATTCTGCTGGCCGCCGCTCCGCCGGAGCAGCGCGGCTCTGCCGTACGCAACTGGGCGGCCCTGAGCGGACTGGCCGCGGCTCTCGGCCCAGTCATCGGTGGTGCGCTCGCCCAGGCCGACTGGCGCTGGATCTTCCTGATCAACCTGCCGGTCGGCATCGCCACCGTCATCGTCGGCCGGCGTGCGATCGCGCCCTCCCCCCGCCGTACGGACACCGGCCGTGGCGATCTGATCGGCGCGGCGCTCCTCACCGCCGGAATCGGCGCGGTCGCACTCGGGCTGGTCAAAGCCCCAGACTGGGGCTGGTCTTCGGGCTCCGTGGCGATCACGCTGGCCGCCGCGGTCGTCCTGCTGGCCCTCTTCGTCTGGCGCTCGGCGAAGCATCCGGCGCCGGTTCTTCCGCTGGATCTACTGCGGATTCCCGCCATGGGCCCCGCCATGCTGGCGAATCTGCTGTTCGCGGTGGCGTTCGCGGCGATGCTGCTCTCCGCGGCCCTGTGGTGCCAGGACGTATGGCACTGGTCCGCGCTGCAGACCGGTCTGGCGATCAGCCCCGGGCCGCTGATGGTGCCGCTGCTGTCCAAGTACGCGGGCATGCTCGTGCAGCGCTTCGGCGCGGCCGTGGTGTCCACCGCCGGCTGTGCGCTCTTCGCGATCGGCCTCGTCTGGTGGATCGCGGCTCTGAGCGTCGATGACCACGACTACGTACTGGGGCTGCTGCCCGGCATGGTGCTGACCGGCATCGGCGTGTGCTTCACGCTGCCCACCCTGGTGGGTGCCGCGGTCACCAGGGTCCCGCCGACGAACTTCTCCACCGGCTCGGGCGTGGTGACCATGGCGCGCCAGGCCGGCGGTGTGGTGGGTGTCGCGGGTCTGGTCGCCGTGCTCGGCAAGCCGCACGGCGCGGCCGCGATGGACGCGTTCCGCCACGGCTGGATCTTCACTCTGGTGGCGACGGTCGCCGCTGCGGCGGCCTGCTGCCTGCTCCTGCCCCACACGAAGCCCGCGGCCCGCGCCGGCACCTGACCGAACCCGGAGCCCGTCCGGGCCGCCCGCCGCGGGCCGGGGGACAATCGAGGCGTGGACAAAGCATCGGGCAGGGACCGCGACACCGAAGGACGCGCACGCAACGCACGCCCTCGTGACGGGCTGGGACGACCACTTCCGTACGGAAGTCCGGGAGTGGAGCGGCAGGCCGAGGGTGTGGTGCGCGCGCCGGATCAGACGCTGGCCGAGGCACAGCGACTGCTCGACGCGGGCATGCCTTTCCATGCCCACGAGGTCTTCGAGGACGCGTGGAAGTCCGGCCCCGCGGCGGAGCGTGAGCTGTGGCGCGGGCTCGCGCAGCTGGCGGTGGGGCTCACGCACGCCGCACGCGGCAACAGGGCGGGCGGCGCTCGGCTGCTGCTCCGGGGCGCGGACCGGATCTCCGGGTACGGGGAGCCGTACGCCATCGACGTGGCCGGTCTGACGGCCTGGGCACGGGAGCTCGCGGCCCGGCTCGAAGGCCCGGTGGACACGGCGGTGGACACGGTGGACGCGGGCGCCGAGGCTCCCCGGCTGACCTCAGTCCCGTAGCAGCACGACCTCGAGCGTGCGGGGGCCGTGCACGCCCTCGACCCGGTCGAGCTCGATGTCGCTGGTGGCGGAGGGCCCGGAGATCCAGGTCAGCGGGCGGGTCGGGTCGAGTCGCGGCATCGCCTGCGGTACGGAAGCGACAACCTGGTCCGGGGCCCGTACGACGCAGATGTGCAGATCCGGGACGAGGGTGAGCGCCCGGCGCCCCTGTCCCGGTCCCGCGTCGAGGACGATCGTGCCCGTCTCGGCGATCGCGAGGGCGCAGCCGGTCACCACGGCGTCGACGGCGTCGAGTTCGTGCGGAGTCAGGGGGCCGTCGTCCGTACGCTGATCGGCGTCGGCTGCGGCGAGCCAGGCGGCCGGCAGCCCGTCCGGCACGGCGACCGACCGCGCGCCGCGATCGGTGAGCAACTGCGCAACCAGGGCGGGCAGTTCCGCCTCGCTCGCGCGGTGCACGATCGCCCGGTAGTCGGCGAGGTTCTCGTGCAGCAGGTCGAGGATCGCGGCGGGGTCGTCGGGGGTGTGGCTGTCCAGGTAGTCGCGAGCGGCCTCGGGGGCGTCGGGCGCGGCGGCGACGGCGGCGCGGATCCGGGCGAGGATGCGGTCGCGGGAGCCGGTTCGGATGCTCATGCTGCCGGTGCTCATGTTCTCGGTGCTCATGTTCTCGGTGCTCATGTTCTCGGTGCTCATGTTTCCGGTGCTCATGTTCTCGGTGCTCATGTTCTCGGAACTCATGTTTCCGGTGCTCATGTCTCCGGTATTCATGTGCGGTTCTTCTTCCACCAGTCACGGAAGGATTGGGCGGGAAGTTCGGGCAGTTCACGGTCGGCGGTCCAGGCACCCGCGCCCGGCGGCTTCCTCGGATGCAGCCCGCGGGTCTTGGACGCTGTCTTCTCGCCGGCGGCCAGCACGGCCGGATGATCGAGGATCCAGCCCGCCGCTTTGATCGCGGCCTTCTCAAGACGGTGGCCCCTGCCACCCTGGTCGGCGACCTTCTCGCGGAGGTGGACGAGGACTTCGGGGATGTCGATGGCGACCGGGCAGACTTCGTAGCAGGCCCCGCACAGGGAAGAGGCGTACGGCAGGGAGGCGTCGATCTCGCTCTGGATGCCACGCAGTTGGGGGCTGAGGATGGCGCCGATCGGACCGGGGTAGACGGAGCCGTACGCATGCCCGCCGGCCCGTTCGTACACCGGGCAGACGTTGAGGCAGGCGGAGCAGCGGATGCAGCGCAGCGCCTGGCGGCCGACCTCGTCGGCCAGCGCGTCGGTCCTGCCGTTGTCGAGCAGGATCAGATGGAAGGTCCGCGGGCCGTCGGCGTCGGCCGTGCCGGTCCACATCGAGGTGTACGGGTTCATGCGCTCGGCGGTCGAGGAGCGCGGCAGCGTCTGCAGGAAGACCTCCAGATCGCGCCAGGTGGGGACTGTTTTCTCGATACCGACGACGGAGATCAGGGTCTCGGGGAGGGTCAGACACATCCGGCCGTTGCCCTCGGACTCGAAGACGACGAGCGTGCCGGTCTCGGCGACCATGAAGTTGGCGCCGGAAATACCCACCTTGGCCCGCAGAAACTTCTCGCGTAGGTGGAGGCGGGCCGCCTCGGCGAGTTCGGCAGGGGAGTCGGAGAGCCCGTCGGGCGCGGGCCGTCCCCAACTCCCCATCTTCTGCTCGAAGATGTCGCGGATCTCGCCACGGTTGCGGTGGATGGCGGGGACCAGGATGTGGCTCGGCCGGTCCTCCCCCAACTGCACGATCAGTTCGGCGAGATCGGTCTCGTACGCCGAGATGCCCTCGGCCTCAAGGGCTTCGTTGAGGCCGGTCTCCTGGGTGGCCATCGACTTGACCTTGACGACCTCGCTCTCGCCGGTCGCCTTCACCAGACCGGCCACGATCCGGTTGGCCTCCTCGGCGTCGGCCGCCCAGTGGACGGTGCCGCCTGCCGCCGTGACCGCCGACTCCAACTGCTCCAGATACCGGTCGAGATGCCGGAGCGTATGGTCCTTGATCTGCTTTCCGGCCTCGCGCAGCAGCGCCCAGTCGTCGAGTTCCGCGACGGCCTTGGCCCGCTTGTCCCGGATGGTGTGGGTGGCGTGCCGCAGATTGGCGCGCAGCGTCACATCGTGCACGGCGTCCTTGGCGGCCTTCGGGAAGGACGGCATGCCGAGATACGTACCGCTCACAGGAGTGGCTCCTCTTCGGTGCTCGCGAGGATGTCGGCGATGTGCAGGGCGCGCTGCGGAGCGTCCTGGCGGCGCAGGATGCCGCCGATATGCATCAGACAGGAGTTGTCGGCGCCACACAGCACATCGGCTCCGGTGGAGAGGGCGTTGCGGACCTTGTCCTGGCCCATGGCGGCGGAGACGGCGGAGTTCTTGACGGCGAACGTGCCGCCGAAGCCGCAGCACTCGTCGGCGCCGGGCAGTTCGCGCAGTTCCAGCCCCTTCACCGCCTCCAGGAGCCTGCGCGGCCGCTCCCCCAGCCCCAGCAGGCGCAGACCGTGGCAGGAGGGGTGGTAGGTGACGGTGTGCGGGAAGTACGCGCCGACGTCGGTGACGCCCAGGACGTCGACGAGGAACTCGGTGAGTTCGTAGGTACGGGCCGGGAGCGCCGTCTCCCCGAACTTCGGGTAGTGCTCGCGCACCATCGCCGCGCACGATGCGGACGGGGTCACGACATACTCGTATCCCTCGAAGGCCCGCGCCGTGCGGCGGACCAGCGGCTCGGTCTCACGCCGGTAGCCGGTGTTGAACTGCGGCTGTCCGCAACAGGTCTGCGCGGCGGGGAAATCCACCGCCACCCCGAGTCGCTCCAGGAGTCTCACGGTCGCGATGCCCGTGGCCGGATACACCGCGTCGTTGACGCAGGTCACGAAGAGTGCGACACGCATGGTCGGAGGATATGCCGCTACCGGCAGCCCCGGTAGGCACCGCGATGGGCCGGATGGGGCAGACTCGTCGGCGTGAGAAGGATCTATGTGATCGGCATCGGGGCGGGCGACCCCGACCAGCTGACCCTGCAGGCGGTCAAGGCGCTGAACAAGGCGGATGCGTTCTTCATCCTCGACAAGGGCGAGGAGAAGTCGGATCTGACGCAGCTGCGCCGGGACATCCTCGACGCGCACGTCGAGGACCCCTCGTACCGGCTTGTCGTGGCGAGCGATCCGGAGCGGGACCGGAAAACATCGGACTACTCCCCCGCGGTCGACGACTGGCGCAACCGCCGGGCCGACCTGTACGAGCGGTTCATCGCCGAGGAACTTGGCGATGACGAGTGCGGGGCGTTCCTGGTGTGGGGCGATCCGGCGCTGTACGACTCCACCCTCGGCATTCTTCAGGAGATCCTCGAACGGGGCACGGTCGCCTTCAGCCATGAGGTGGTACCGGGCATCAGCAGCGTCTCGGCGCTGCTGGCCAAGCACCGCACCGGTCTGAACCGGGTGGGCCGCCCGGTTCAGATCACGACGGGCCGGCGGCTCGCCGACGGCTGGCCGGAGGGCGTGGACGACGTGGTCGTGATGCTCGACGCGCGGCAGGCCTTCACACGTCATGTCGACCAGGATCTGTTCATCTACTGGGGCGCGTATGTGGGCACCGAGGACGAGATCCTGGTTTCTGGGCGGCTTTCCGAGGTGTCCGACCGCATCGAGGAGCTCCGTGCCGAGGCGCGCGCCCGCAAGGGCTGGATCATGGACACCTATCTGCTGCGGCGGGGCTGAGACCCGGGACTGCACAGCGGCGGTAGCGGACGGACGGATGAGGCGCCGACGAGCCGGGATCGCGCTGTGGTCCCGGTCATGCGGCCGGAATCAGCATTTCGAACCACGTCGTCTTGCCGCGGCCGGTGGGGGAACTTCCCCAGTCGGAGGCGATGGCGTCCACGATCAGCAGGCCACGGCCGGACTCCGCTTCGTCGTTGCGGGTCTCCTCGATGTCCAGGATCGCCGCGGGAATGGGCGGATGGGGCTCGTTGTCGCGAACCTCGACCCGCAAACGGTCCTCGTACTTCCGGATCCGCACGTCGACCGCGCTCTGCCCGTGGATCAACGCATTCGTCACGATCTCCGAGACCAGCAGTTCCAGTTCGTCGGTGAGCTTCTCCAGACCCCAGTCGACAGCCTGCGCACGGGCGAAGCGCCGGACATCCTGCACCCGTCCCACGTCGTACCGGTGGACCGCCATGTCGGCGACCTGCGCGGTGACGTCCTCGCTGCCGAGGAAGCGGGTGAGCAGCAGTGCGATGTCGTCGCGTCGTGTCCGCGAGTCGGAGTCCTCGATGAGCCGGTCCGCAATGTTCTCCAGGTTGTCGTTCACGTGCTCGGCCACAACGCGGCGCAGGCGCTCCACGCGCCCCTCCGCGTCCAACGTCCGGGCATTGAGGAGGCCGTCGGTGAAGAACGCGGCGACCGTGTGCGGAGGGACCACGAACTCCGACTGTCCGTACACCGCCGTGGGGTCGACTCCCATGGGCGGGCCTACTGCCACCTCGGCGGCGACCGTACCGCCGTGGGGATCAACGGCGACGGGCGGACGATGACCGGCGCTGGCCAGTGTGGCCGTGCCGGTCTCGAGGTCCAGCCACATGCAACTGCACGTGGCGAAAAGATCACTCCCCAGCGCCGAGAGCAGACGGTTGCTCCTGGTCAGCACGCTCGCGGGGTCATGCCCCTCGGTCGCGTAGGCGCGCACGCCACTGCGCAGCTGTCCCATGATCGCGACCGCGTCCAGGTTGTGCCCCTCGACATCACCGATGATCATCCCGACCACGCTTCTGCTCAGCTTGATCACGTCGTACCAGTCGCCTCCGACCTCCGCTCCTACGGTGGCCGGGAGGTACCGGGCCGTGGTTTCCACGCCCTTTACATGCGGCAGGTCTCGTGGCAGCAGGGCGCGCTGCATGCCCCGGCTGACTTCCTGCTGAATCTCGGCGCCGCGTGCCCGCTCCAGCGACTGTCCCACCTGGCTGAGCATGGTGGTGAGGATGGCGAGATCCTCGTCCCGCAGGTCCGGTGAGCGGTCGAAGGCCACAATGCAGCAGCCCACCGTCCGCCCGCTCGACACCAGCGGCAGGAAGGCCCTCGGCCGTCCGTCGTGGTACCGGTCGAGATCGGGGTACGCCTTCCGCAGCTCGTAGGGGGTCGCGAAGACCATGGGATGGACAAGGAGCGCCGCGTCGGCTTCCGGCGCCCCACTCTCGAGCGGGAGCCGGTCCACGCTGCGCAGGTCCTCCTTGGACGCGCCTGACGAGCCGACGACCAGGAGCCGTCCTTGGTCCATCATGCACAGCGTCACGGCACGTCCGCCGAAGGGCCGTGACACGACCTTCTGCGTGGTGGCGATGACGTCCGCCACCCGGCTCGCTGCGGTGAGTTCGATCCCGAGTTGCTGCAACTGCCACAGGTACCTGCTGCTGCTCGTCTGCCGGCGCCACTCCTCGGGTACCGTGCCGGACTGCAGGGCGGCTTCCGTGGCAGGCGAACCTGCCTCCGCCGGTACGTAGAGCGGGACCTCGGGGGCCTCCATCGACACGCTCCGGTCGGCCAGGGCGTCCAGCGAAGCGGCCACCTCGTCGGCGAGATGCATCAGGAAGTCGAAGGACTCCGCGGGCACGTCATGATCCTGAACCCACCGCGCGGTCAGCACGCCAAGACGCCGCCGTGCCGTGCGCAAGGGAGCGGAGGCCACCGTCACGGGGGAGGTGAACGGCGCGTACAGGCCCACAACCGGGACGGCCCGGATCGTCAGACGGACGTCCTCCGGCGTCTTCACGGCCGGCTTGCCGCTGCGATGGGCGATGCCGACCGTGTAGGTCATGTCACCGGCTGCGATATGCGGAGTCATGGTGAAGCTGAGCGGGGTGTCCAGGATCGTGGAGGGCGCCAGGGAACCGTCGGCCGCCAGCAGGTAGACCGATGCCGCGCTGGGCCGTACGCGCTCGTGCACTGCGAGCAGCGCCCGGGCCAGTTCCGCGTCGCGGCATTCGACCAGCGGATGGTCCGGGGCGTCGGAGGAGGTGAAGTAGCTCATGTCCACACTTCTGCGGCGTCGGACGCTATCCATCGGACTGCGTTCGGCATGCTGCCGGCGCGAGTCCTACGCACCGCCCAGTATGGTTCTCCGCCCTTGCCTTTGCGACATGCGGCTCTTCGTCGGAACGTGGGGTGGGTGGCTGAGCGTGATGCCGTGTGTACGCATCCATGGGTTCGGGACCGTGACGCATCAGCTGGACGGGGCCTTTCCGGCCACGCAGCCTTATACGTATAAGCCGGAGGTGGACAGCGCTCCCCGGTCCGGGTCAAGAGGTGTGCGCCAAAGACCTCGGGGGACCTTGTGCCTCCGCGGACTCGGCGGACTCGGCGGAACTGTCACCCGCTCTTGGCCGGCCGGAGTGGACAAGGGGCCACGGCTGCCACTCCGCTCGCTCGCGTGGCCGCGGCCCCTCCTCCGTGAGGCGGTTACGCCTCGTCGTTCACCCAGCTCATGAGCTTCCGCAGCTCCTTGCCTGTGGTCTCCAGCTTGTGGTTGGCGTCGGCCTTCTTGTACTCGTTGTACTTCGGCAGACCGGCGTGGTACTCCTCCATCCAGGTCCGGGCGAAGCTGCCGTGCTGGATCTCGGCGAGGACCTTCTTCATCTCGGCCTTGGTCCGGTCGGTGATGATGCGCGGCCCGGTCACGTAGTCGCCCCACTCGGCGGTCTCGGAGATCGACCAGCGCATCTTCTCCAGGCCGCCCTCGTACATGAGGTCCACGATCAGCTTGAGCTCGTGGAGGCACTCGAAGTACGCGATCTCCGGCTGGTAGCCGGCCTCGACCAGGGTCTCGAAGCCCGCCTTGACCAGCGCGGAGGCGCCGCCGGCGAGCACGGCCTGCTCGCCGAAGAGGTCGGTCTCCGTCTCCTCGGTGAAGGTGGTCCTGATGACGCCCGCGCGGGTGCCGCCGATGCCCTTGGCGTAGGAGAGGGCGAGCGCGATGGCGTTGCCCGAGGCGTCCTGCTCGACGGCCGTGAGGCACGGCACGCCGCGGCCCTCCTCGTACTGGCGGCGGACCAGGTGGCCCGGGCTCTTGGGGGCCACCATGCAGACATCAACGCCCGCGGGGGGCTTGATGAAGCCGAAGCGGATGTTGAAGCCGTGTGCGAAGAACAGCGCGTCGCCGTCCTTCAGGTTGTCCTTGATCGACTCCTCGTAGACCTGCGACTGGATCGGGTCCGGGATCAGCACCATGATCACGTCGGCCTCGGCGGCTGCCTCGGACGGGGTGGTCACGCGCAGGCCCTGCTCCTCGGCCTTCGTACGCGACTTGGAGCCCTCGGGCAGGCCGACGCGCACGTCGACACCCGAGTCGCGCAGCGACAGCGCGTGGGCGTGGCCCTGGCTGCCGTAGCCGAGGATCGCGACCTTGCGGCCCTGGATGATGGACAGGTCGGCATCGTCGTCGTAGAAGAGCTCGGTCACTTCGGGTTTCTCCTTGATCGGGGTTGTGCGTTCCACCCTTTGAGGTGGGGCGGGAAGGGGCGACGCCGACCTGCGGCGCCCGTGGGAGACGGCGGCCGAGCCAGTCGACTCACCGCTGACCGGGGTGAGTCGACGGGCTCGGCCTTGTTGCTCGAACCCGGCCTGCCCGGACCGTGCAGCCCAAAGCGTCACGTCCGGGCCCGAGTCGGGCGCTCGGTTCGAAGAACCGCAAGCTCAGCGGGCTACACGGATCTTGTCCAGTAGATCGCTGACGCCATTGACGAGCTCACCCACCGTCGACTTCCCGCCCAGGGCTCGGACTCGAGCGAGGTCATGTCGACGTTGACATGCATGCGGCTTCCCTCGGCGTGGACCGTCTCTCCGTCCTCGGAGACAACGCGGAAGGCATGGGCGCCGCACAGCGTTGTCGGCACCAAGAATCACGAACTGCCGCCACCGGCGGCATCGGCCGAACGACCTATCCGGCCATCCGGCCGGGGAGAAGTCGTCGAGTTCGAGTCGATTTCGGCGGTTGCCGCAATCCGGAGTGGGCACCGGGCGGCTGAGGACGCGCACGCCGCCCGCCCCGGGCCGTGGAGCCTAATGCGTCACCTGCCGGTACGCGCTGAAGAATTCCTCCAGGTGGTCCGTACGGAAGCCGATTGCATTGGTTCTCGATCGAGCTTCGAAATTCCGGCCTTGCTGCTCCACATGTGCAATAAGGCCCGAGGGGACCGGCGTGGATTCATACCGGAGGGCTTCCACACCTGTTTGCGGCATGACTACCCGCCCCGCTTGTCGCATCGCTCGCCGACGGGAGCGATTCCGGCCAAGGAATTGCGCTCCTGAGGAGTGAGCGATATGTCCAGTGCCGCGGACATGGCCTCGAGCTGGGCCTGGGTACGAGGTGCGATCAGGGCACCAGAGACAGCCGGTTCGCTCAGCACCCAGGCCAGGGCCAGCGCGGTCGGAGTCCGACCGTGCTGGGCCGCCAGGACGTCGAGCCTGCCCAGAATGCCGTACAACTCGCTTCCGACCAGCTTGCCGTAGCTCGGCAGCAGAGCCAGCCGGGAACCAGCCGGCACCTCCCGATCCGCACGGTACTTGCCGGTCAGAAGCCCCCCGGCGAGTGGACTGTATGCCGTGAAACCTGCTCCATGTCGGGCACTGGACGCGAGCTCCGGTTCAGCATCCCGCTCGAGGAGGTTGTAGCCCGCCTGCAGATTCACCGGCCGCCTTGCCCCAAGCCGGTCGGCCACGCTCACAGCCTCGTCGAAATCACTCGCCGAGAAGTTGCTCATGCCGTAGCGAAGGATCTTGCCGGTGTCGATCAGTTCGTCGAACGCGCGGATCGTCTCCTCGACCGGGGTAGCGGGGTCGGAGACATGCGTCAGGTACAGATCGATGTGGTCGGTGCCCAGCCGGCTCAGGCTCGCCTCGACCTGGCTGCGGATGTGTGCCGCTGACAGGCCTGCGTCCAGCGGGCCGGGGCCTACCCGGTTACCCACTTTTGTCGTGATCAGCACCTCGTCACGCACGGCGCGGCTCCTGAGCCAACTGCCCAGCCACTGCTCGGAACGGCCGCCGCCGTACGAGTTGGCGGTGTCGAACATCGTGATGCCCTCGGCCAGAGCCGCATCGAGCATCTGGTGGGCGGAGCGCTCGTCGTCACCTTGGCCGAACAGTTCCGGCGCAGATCCGATGCCGCCGAAATTCCCACACCCAAACGTGAGCAGGGGTATTCGGATATCGCTGTCTCCCAGCCTCCTGTAGCGCATGGTTGAAGATACCAATACTCGAGAGGTGAAGAAGGCTTCTCTCCTCGAAATTCCACGTCACCTGCGGTCGAAATGCTCGACTGAGCAACCGTTTCACGAGTCGATACTCGAATGAGCAACAACGCTCTGCCCCGGGCAGGGCACATTCTTGACGGGGCAGAACCGCAATATGAAGCGGCACGACTCATCAGACGTCGGAGTTCGCGCGAACTTGAAGTGTCGTCAGCCGTGCACGGGACGGTCCGGGCGCCACTGCTGAGCGGCTCACTGGTCGGCGGTTGGGAGGACCTCGATGCCCAGGAGGGATGCGGTCCGTTCGTAGACGGTGCGCGCGAGGGCTGTGTCCTGGGCGAGTCGAGAGGGCGTCGTCGGTTGGGACTTGGTGAAGAAGCCTCCGCTGGGTTGCGGAGCGGGCGAGGCGGTGGCGAGCCACAGCGTGGTCTGGACGCCCTGGTCCGGCGTGATGGAGAACGGCCGGAACAGCGGGGCGGTCAGCCGCATCAGTCCGCCGGCGTTGGTGTTGATGCCGGTGTTCTTCACCATGCCGGGGTTGGCGCTGTAGATCCGCAGGCCGTCGGGCAAGCGGCGCGCGAGTTCAGTAGTTGCAAGGAGGCCGAGCAGCTTGCTCGTCCCGTACACATGGAGCTGGGAGTAGAATCGGTGGCGCCATGAGGTGCCGGAGACGTCGGGGTCGGTGGCGTCGAGTCTGCCGCGCTTCTCCACGAAGGTGGAGAGGTTGATGATCCGGGCGTCGGCTGTGAATGCCCCCGCCGCCAGGAGGGCGTGCGTCAGCAGAAACGGTGCGTGGTGGTTCACGGCATACGTGCGCTCGACGCCGTCCGGCGTTTGCCCGTAGCGGGGGAATACCGCTCCCGCGTTGTTGACCAGGACATCGACGCGTACGCCGTCGTCCGCCAGCTTCGCGGCCAAGTCGCGCACCTGCGCCCACTGCGACAGGTCGGCCGCGTACACCCGGGGCGGGACGGCGTCAGTGCCGGCGGGAGCAAGGTCGCGGAGACCGTCGGCTGCGGCGGCAGTGCGTACGGCGTCCCGGCCGGCGAGTACCACGTTCGTTCCGGCCTGGACGAGGTGGCGTGCCGCCACCAGGCCCAGACCTCCTGCGCCACCGGTGATGACAATGGTCCTGGGGCTCATGATGACCTCATCGTTCTTCCTCTTCGTGGCCGTCCCGGCTGCTGATTTCGGGCCCGGCCGGGGTATCGCCCGCCGCCTCGCGGAACAGCGCGTGCAAACGCAGTCGGCTGTCGTGGTCGAGGCGGGCGAACGGCGATCGTTCGGCGGTGTGCCGGATGACGCGGTCACGCAGTTCGCACCCTTGCGGCGTGAGCTGGACGATCTTCGCGCGGCGGTCGGTGGGGTGGGTTACCCGGCGGACCAACCCGTGCTTCTCCAACTTCTCCAAGCGGTCGATCACTGTTCGCCATGGAGCATGGTCTGCTCCTGACAACCGCTGGTTTCTCCGCGCGATCACAGCCGGCCGCGCCACGTTCCCTAGGAAGGGTTCTCGCTTGCGGCCATGTCCTGTGTCCCGATGACGGAGAGCAGTTCCAACTGGGCCGCGCCTTCGCTGCCGGGCGGGGCGGTGAACCACAGTAGGCGCTGGCGTCCGTCCTCACTGAAGAGACTGTGGCAGTCCAGCTCGATGTCACCCAGGGCGGGGTGGACGATCCGCTTGTGGTCGGCCCGGCGCAAGGCGACGTCGTGGGTGCCCCAGAGGGCGGCGAACTCCTGGCTGCGCCGCCCCAGCTCGGCCACCATGCCGGCCACCTCGGGATCCCGGCCGCGCCGGGCGGCGACCGCCCGGAGGTCGGCCACGAAGGCCTGAGACTGGTGCGGGTGCTCGTCCAGCGGATAGATCGCGCGGGCGCCGGGGTCGGTGAACCAGCGGTAGACGAAGCTCGCCGCCGGGCCGGATACAGCCGGGTGCCGGCCGACGAGCGCGACGGCCAGCTCGTTCTGGACCACTGTCTCGTGCAGGTCGGTGATGACCTGGGCGGGGGTGGTGGTGAGCCGGTCCAGCAGCCCGAGCAGGGCCGGCTGGACGTGCGCGGTCGGGCCTTGGGCCGCCGGGGGGACGGCCCGGCCGGCGAGGTTGAACAGATGGTCGCGTTCGTCGCCGTTCAGGCGCAGCGCCCGGGCGAGGGCGGCTACGACCTGGGCGGACGGCTGGACGCTGCCTCCGCGTTCCAGTTCGGTGTAGTAGTCGGCCGACAGGCCGGCCAGCTGAGCGACCTCCTCGCGCCGCAGGCCGGGCACGCGGCGCCGGGGACCGGTGGGCAGGCCGACGTCGCTCGGCCGGATCCGGTCGCGCCGGGACTTCAGGAATGCGGCAAGTTCGGGAAGGTTCACCCCCTCATCGTCACTCGCGCAAGTGCGCTGAGCCAGGGGACGCCTACCCCTGGGTAGACGTAACCCTCGCTGGAGGCGGAACAGCTACCGACCATGGAGAGCACGCGGGTGCCGCGATGCGCCCCGGCTTCGGTACCCGCTGTAGGTCGATTGCCCGATGCCGCCACAGCGGAACTCGGAGACCATCGGTCTCGCAGGTCCCCGGATCGTCCCGCTCGGGAGACTTCGGGAGACTCACGAGCGGCACGCGGGGCCTGTTGTCACCCCGCACGCATCAAGCCATTGACTGACACCCACGCGGCGGCATCGACGCGTGCTGCTGCTTGCACGAGAACTAAGCAGGGGGATCATCGATATGGGCGCGGAAAGCACGCCGCCACCTGTGCCGGCAACCGACGTCTTTCTGACCGCTACCATTGCCAGACGGTTCTATCTTGAGAACCGGTCGAAGAGCGAGATCGCCGACGAGTTCATGATCAGCCGCTTCAAGGTGGCTCGCATACTCGCGGAGGCAGTGGCCCAAGGCATCGTCCGGATCGACGTCACTGTTCCGGTCAGGATAGACGTCGATCTTTCTCTGGCTCTCCAACAGCGCTTCGGGCTCTCACGCGTGATCGTGATCGAAGCCTGTGAGGATGCGCACGAGATGCATCCCGATGAGGTGGTTCAGTGGCTGGGAGAGGCAGCCGCACGGTTGATCACCGACACCGTCGATGACGATGACATCCTTGGACTGGCCTGGGGGCTCTCAGTGGAAGCCCTCGGTAGAGCGATCACCAAGCTGGCTCGCTGTCAGGTAGTCCAACTCACAGGTTCTCACCCTGATGAGTGGGACAGCTACGCATCGGTCTCCGCCGTTCTTCGTGCGGCGGCGATCGGCGGCGGCACCGCGTTTCCACTTCACGTTCCCCTCATCGTACCCAACGCGTTCACGGCCACCATCCTGGGCAAACAGCCCGGAATCGTCGCGACACTCGCCCAGTTCGAACAAGTCAGCAAGGCGGTCGTCGAAATCGGCGCTTGGGCACCAACTCTGTCCACGATCTACGACGCCTTGACGGAGCGTGAGCGTGAGACGTACCGGGATCTCGGCGTATGTGCCGAGATATGCGGTCACCTCTTTGACGGCAATGGCATTGTCCTGCCGACGGAGTTCAGCGACCGAGTGATCTCCATAGAGGTCGAGAAGCTACGGAAAATTCCGGAGGTGATCGGCATTGCAGGGGACGCCCAGAAGGCGGACGCCATCTGCGCCGTTCTCAAGTCCGGACTGCTTACCGGGATTATTACGGATGCTTCGGTTGCCCGGCGCATTCTCAGCTCCAGCGACTGAGGCCCTCAGCTCTGTCGGCCCGCCGTTCGTTCACACACACCAACTGTACTCAGACGGGCGGCAGTTGTGCCCGACGGGCTTGGCTGTACGTGTCGTGGCCGCGTCGTGTGCGGCCGCAGGGGTGTGGCGCCACTGCCATCAGCCCGGACGGCGCCTGGTCGCAAGCACCGGCACCGACCGTCAGGACGGCGTGTTCGGCTACGACCTCCGCCTCGGCAGCCACCCGACCTGAAACGCGCCACCCACCTGAACGAGACCGCCGGGTGCCCCTGCCGGAACCGATTGCCGAGGAAGCCGGCTCCAGGACCACAAGACGGTCCTGGAGCCGTGCCAGCCGCCGCACTGGTCAACCCTCGACCCGACCGTCCAGAAAGTAGTCGAACAGCTCCTGGTGCGACGCTTTCCGCCCCTCGGCGTCAATGGTCGCGTTCCACGTTTCCACGATCTCCCGGTGCTCGCGCCAGGCTGCCCTGTTGCGGGTGATGTCCTGCCGGTACGTGGTCAGGTCCATGGCCGCGAGATTCCACGTGTCCGGCCCGCAGACGACGTTCTCGCGGATGTCCACCGCGTTCCGCCGGAGGGTCGTCGGGAAGTTGCTGCACACCAGCGGGCGGTGTGCGTACACGCCGCAGCGGGCCTTCCCGGGGGCCAGCTCCATGAGGAAGACGCAGGCGCCGCTTTCCGGCCTGCGGATGAGGAAGAGGGCCTTCCCCGGACCCCCGGGCCCAAGCCGGAAGCCGTCCTCGTCGTCCATCAAGCGGATGAAGTCCGTGGGGTGAAGTGACGTTCCGGCCGCCAGCCTTCGCACGTCCGCGACGGTCACCTCGACCTTGTACGTCCGGCAGCAGTTGCCGGCGCAGTTCGCGCAGCCGGCGACGTTCGCCCCGCTGCCGTTCATACCGCCCTACCTTCTTTCGCACGGCCCGGTCGTTCGCGACGATGGGGTCGCGCGAGCGGGGCAGGGATGGTTTTCATGCTGGCTGCCGTCCATGGCTCAGGTGGCTGTTCCCCCTGCCCCGCCACCTCTTCCGGACTGCTGATTAGGCTCTGCGGACCATCGCTTGGTAGGGCGAGGACAGGCGGAAGGGGTCGCGCCGCACGTTCAACGGCGAGGGGAGCGTCGCGATGACCGCAACCGCAGGATTCGACATCGCCAAGGAGTTTCACTGGCTGGCCGCCATTGACGACCGCGGTCGGCTTCTGCTCAGCCATCGCGTCGACAACGACCCGGAGTCGATCGAGGAAGCCATCACCGAACTGCGCACCGTTCAGGCCGAGCACAGCCACCTCACCATCGGCCTGGACATGATGGGCGGTGTTGCCGGACTGCTCACGGCCATGCTGCTGACCGCCGATTTCCGCTGCGTCCACGTGCCCGGCCTGGCCGTCAACCGTGCTCGCCGCGGTACCCGCGGCGGGGAGAACAAGTCCGATCCCCGGGACGCCAAGGTCATAGCGGAACAAGTCGTGCTGCGCGACGACTTGAGGATCGTCGACCTGCCTGAGGAAACAACCGTCGACCTGCGGCTTCTGGTTAGTCACCGTGCGGTGCTGGCCAAGGAGACCACCGCGCGGATCAACCGGCTGCGCGACCTGCTCACCGGCATACACCCGGGGCTGGAACGCGTCGTGGACCCGACCCAGAAGTCCAGCCTGCTGCTGTCCCGCTACGTCACGCCCAGCGAAGTCCGACGCGCCGGCACGACACGGATCACCGACTACCTGCGCAGGCACGGCACCCACCGGCCCACGGCCGAGAAGCTGGCCGAAGCCTCGGTCAGCGCGGCCCGGGCCCAGCGCACCGCCATCGTCGGCGAACGCCGCACCGCTCAGCTCATCCGTGAACTCGCCACCGGGCTCCTGGCCACCAAGGAACGGCTCAAGGCCCTGGAGGCCGAGATCGAGGAGCTGGTCAGCGGCCACCCTGACGGGGCCCTCATCCGCAGCCTGCCGGGGATGGGGGCCATCCTCACCGCGGAGTTCGTCGCACTGGTCGGCAGCATCGGCCGGTTCACCAGCGGAGACGCCCTGGCCGCCGCGGCCGGGCTCGCCCCGGTGCTCTCCCAGTCCGGAAAGGTCCGGTACTCGCGCAGCGCCACCGGCGGCGACAAGGCCCTCAAACGCGTCTTCTACCAGTCGGCGTTCTGCGCGATCCGACGCGACCCCGTCTCCCGGGCCTACTACGACCGCAAGAGGAGTGAAGGCAAACGGCACCACCAGGCCCTGATCGCCCTGGCCCGCCGCCGCGTCAACGTCGTATTCGCCATCCTCCGCGACCGCAGGCCCTACGAGGGCCGACCGCAACTTCGTCTCATCGCTTGACTTCAGCATTAGGCAGCCACCTCCTCGGGCCACGGCGCACCGGCTTCACGGGCGGTCTGTGCCTCCAGCAGATACCTCTGGAAGTCCTCGATGCCAAGTGCGGAATCCGACTCCTCGGCGAGCGCGTTCCATCGCTTGACGACCTCGAACCAATGGTCGCGATCGGAGGCCCAGACGCTCACCCCGTCGGTCAGCTTCTCCTCGTCGAGATCCTTCTCGGTCCACTCCTGACACTCGCATCCCCGCTGGCGCTGGGTGGGTGCGGAGCCCCTGGCCGGATCGGCCGGGAAGACCCGGCAGGTAACGGGGGCGAGATCCCCGAGACCGCAGCGGCCGGCCCCGCTGGAGGTGCGTATCGAGAAGACACAGCCGCCCGCGGCGTTGGCCAGTCTGAGGTTGACGCGACGCCTCCCCTCATCAATGACGATCCCCGTCGGATCGTCGGCGGCGGCCGGAGCGGTCTGGGTGAAATGCCACGGCTCCAGAGCGAGGGTGCGGGAAATACGCACGATGTCCGCACCGGTGACATGGCGGGCTCCGCGCGTGCAGCGCATCGTGGCGCGACAGGACAGCCATTCGGCGCGGGCGCTCGGCGAGTTGGGTGATATCAATGCAAGCTCCATTCCTCAGGGCGACCTCCGCGAGGTGCGCCCGGACCAGAAGCGGTGAAGGATTTGGTGGGTGGCCGGACGGTGCCGGTGCGCTACGTCCGCGCACCGGCCCTTCCGCTCAGGGGCCCTA
This sequence comes from Streptomyces sp. NPDC002870, assembly GCF_042888505.1. Taxonomy (NCBI): domain Bacteria; kingdom Bacillati; phylum Actinomycetota; class Actinomycetes; order Kitasatosporales; family Streptomycetaceae; genus Streptomyces; species Streptomyces sp. NPDC002870. Next base: position 110,489 of record NZ_JBIAPW010000005.1, on the reverse strand, counting down.
TGGCTCAGTCCGCTTCAGCAGAGGGAGAACCCCCACTTCTGCTTGGCCGCCACGTCGACATCGCCTCTGGCCCGCATGCTCACGGTCCCGTTGTTCCACCCGGTCACATATGCCCCGCCGCTGGCTTGCAGGGCGACCTTGCAGTCGCCCGCGGAGAACGCACGCCAGACCTGCCCCGGGTCCTTCGGGGTGCAACCGGACACGTACAGAGCGCCACCGTTCGTGTCGAGGCACTGGTTGGCGCTCTTGAGCTTCAGCAGCATCTGTCCCCCGGGCATCACATAGCGCGTCCAGACGCTCGTGCCGCACGTCTTCTGGCCGACAACTCGGCCATTCACGGTAGTCAGGCACAGACCGCTGTTCGCATTGCTCACTTTGCGCTCTTTGGTCTCCCAGTACCCGGAAGCGGCGGCCTTGGGGGAGGGCGTGGCGGAGGGCTTCAGCTGCTTCTCCACCTCGGTTTGCGACGCCAGCCGCTGCCCGGCGGACACGGGCTCTGCCGCCTTGTCGAACGCCGGCTTGCCGTCCTCTTGCGCGCCGTTGCCGCCCTTGTTCCCCTGTCCGCCGGAGGGGTCGACAGACGGTTTCTTCGACGAGTCCTGCTTCGACGAGTCCTGCTTCGGCACAGCCGGTGCGTACTTGCCCGAGGGAGCCTGCTCTTCCCCGGTTTCCCCCAGCAGGGTGTCCTGCGCGGCGTTGGAGATGTTCTCCCGCTTCTTTTCGTCGCCCTCGTCTCCGCCGATCATCAGGATGGGAACACCGAGCAGCACAACGCCCGCCAGCGCAGCGGCCGCCAGCATCGGCTTGTTGGGGCGCCCTGGAGGCGCGTCCCCGTCCGTTCCGGGCTGGGCGGGGTCCGGTTGGGCAGCCGCAGCGGCCTCTGGGGTGCCCAGGGCGGACTCGCCGCGTCCTTCTTCGGCCGCGGCGAGTCCGGCGTCCGGCGCGGCGGCGGCCTGGCCCGCCGCCGATTGCTGCCCCTCCTCGGACGCCGTACGCCGTGTGCCGGCCCCGGGCGTCGAGGCCCGCACCGCGCCCTCGAACTCCCCGACCGTTGAAGGCGAGGCGTGCGCAGCAGTCGCCGAAGGCTGAGATGCCGCGACTGTGCCGGTCTGCCCCGACGGAGCCGGGCGCAAGTTGGTCCACGCGGCACCCGGATCGCCGGACATGGCCGACAACGTGACCGCCCGGCGCGTACCACCGGCCGGACGGCTGCCGGTACCCCCCTGCGCCTCGTTGTCCGGGGACGCTTGGCGGGCGGTGCTGCCGGATGTCTCTTGAGTACTCATGTGTCGTCTCCTCTTGTGGTTGCTTGAGGCCCGTCGGGCAGTGCTCGGTGCAGCGCATGCGTCACCTCGCCCAGGTCTGCCAGGCCTCTCCTCTGTCCTTGCGCTGCGTTGGCTGTCATGCGCCTGTTCGGCAGACGGCTAGCGATTCCGGGCAACCCGTTACCCGCCGGATCCCAGCGGACCGATGCACCGCTCCGGCCAGTCCGCTCCCCCCTCGGTGGGGAACTCCCGGCCGAGCGCTGCTTCGAGTCGGCTGAGAGCCACACGGTCCAATTGGCTCAGTTCCTCAACACCGTCCCCGAAGGGCGTGGGGGAGGCGGCCGTCGCGGGAAGCTCACGCAGAAGGATCACGGGCGAACCGTGCACGGTCCGGGAACCGAGTACCCGGAATCCGGTTCCCGGCGCGAACACGATCTCCTCAGGTGCGTCCTTCGCCCCGCCCGGGCGGTCGAGCAACTGCCGCACCTTGCGCCCGGTGACCGACCAGATCCCGTATCGCACAGGCACACCCCCTGGGCGCACCGAGGACATGGCCAGCGAGCTGACCGGCCCGGGAGAGAGAAGGAGGGCTCCGGCCCGCGGCTCGCCTTCTGCGTGCCCGGCTTCGGCCGGCTCGGCGGATTCGGCCGCGCGGAGGGCTACGCCCCGATAGGAGGGCAGCCGCCGCAGAGCGGACGCGATACACGCTGCGTACGGCAGCAGGCGCCCGTCGCCGCGGTGCAGGTCGCGGACGAGTGCGCGAGGGAGCAGCGGACCTTCCTCGGTGGTGAGGTAGGCAAGGAGGGCGACCAGGTCGGCCCTCGCGGCTTCGAGCTCCTGCCCGCGCAGAGCGGGCATCCGGGTGAGCACCCGCGAGACGGCGGCGCCGTGGACTTCCCAGACGTCCGACGCCAGTTCGCGGAAGGCCGCACGTTCGGCGGCGCTGCTGACGTGGCCTGGCGCGAACGGCACGGGCACGCCGGATGAGGACGGTTGCGGTGCCTGCGCGGCGGGAGCCGGCTCCCGCCCACCACTCTCGGGGCCTTTGGACGGGGGCTCCGATGCCGCCGGACCGTCCGCCCCGAGACCCTCCGCGCTGCCGCCTCTTCCATCGCGGTCACCGGGGTCCACTGCACCGGGTTTCACTTCACCGGGTATCGCTTCACCGCGGTCCGCGCCGTCGTCAGGCTCAGCGACAGGGGGGCCACTGGTTGAAGGATCACCGGCCGTGCCGAGGACGGAACCGTGCGAAGACGAGGCGTCACCGGACGACGGCGGCTCTCCTGATCCCGCCGTCAGCACGCCTGCGACCAATTCGCCGACGGTCTCTGTGTCGTCCGGCCGGGATCCACCCGCGCCTGTCGCGGGAGCCGCCGGGGTTGGGACGGGCTCCTGCGACCTGGCCTCGGTCACCGCGATGCGCGGGGCCGGGGCAGGCCTGGGGGGCGACGATGTGTCACCCACCCCCGCGATCCTCCGCGGACCCCGGCCGCCGGCGCCGCCGACTGCTCCGGCCGCGACGCCGGCGGTCTCTGGTGCGGCGGGCGACGTGAAGGCGCTTGCCCCGCCGGTGCCGACCAGTTGCCCGGACAGCTCCGGAACCTGCGCCGGGTCGGCCGGGGGCCTCGTCGCTTCCGGATCTGGCGCAGTGGGCACCGTAGCGGACTCAAGGTCGACCGCCGGTGGGGCAACGGCCGTCGGTACCCGCCCTTCGGCGTCCGGGCGCGGACGCCCATCGGTTGGTGATGACGGCTCGCCCGGCTGCTGTCCGGAGCTCACCGGCCCCGTGTCGCCACCGGTGAGATATCGGAGACCCAACACGCCTTGCTCCGAGGCAAGTTGGCGCAACCCGCCCTCTCCGGAGGGGAGCGTGCCGCGGACCAGCAGGGTGGTCCGCGCACGGGTCTCGGGGCCGAGGCTGGTCAGGAGCTGGGAGAGCGCGGGGAGCACCGACTCGTCCAACGCCGCTCCCGGCGTACCGAGTTCGACGGACAGCGTGTCCGGGTCCACCGTCATCGCGGTCAGCGAGGGGCGGGGCCCGCCCAGTTCGCCCACCGCCACACCGGCCCTGGTCGCGACGGCGTACCACTGGTCCGTGAGCGGCATGGTTTCGTGTTCGGCGTCGGCCGCGCCCTGGACGAGCGGGTAGCTGTGCACCAACCGGGGGGCAGGTGTCTTCCCGACCCCGTCGACCGGACTGCAGGCAACGGCCGTGACGTAAGGCTGCCACGTCGGCTCTCCGTCGGAGCCCACCAGGGTGGGGCGGACGGCCGCTTCCGACACGGAGTTCCCGGACAGCAGCGGTATCCCGGTGAGCACCTCCACATCGCTGCCCAACATGTCGGCGACCGACTGGGCAAGCCGCAGCAGGTCACGCCGCCCGCCGGGCGCGAGTTGGAAGCGAGACCGCTCCGCGGCCGGGAGTGCGGCAAGCACCGCGGCCACCTCGTCGGCCGCGACGTCCTCGGCCTGGGGAGCCCCCACCAGCAGGACGGGCCGTTCGGGATGAACAGGCATCGCAAAGCACAGATCGTCTTCGCCGGGCTCCGATGCCCCGGCCTGTCGCACATGTATTCCTGCCGGTATCTGGTCCACCACGCAGCCGCCGGCCGTGCGGGCGGGCACCCGGTTGAGCGACTCCTGCCATACGGGCGCGGGCGCGCGGGGACCCAGCGGCCGAGGCCGTTCACCAGGCGCGAACCGCCACCATCCGCGCGCCGCCCCCGGGCTTCCCAGGACGAACAGCGCCCCGCCGGGAGCGATGAGTACGACCCCGTCCGGGGCGATCACCTCCATCTCCCACGCATCCGCGATCCGGCGCGCCAGGCTGAGCCGGTCCGGCTGTTCGTCACCGGCACCGGACATGACCAGCCGCACGCATGAAGTCCCCTTGTCGCGGAGGGAGTCCAGGAGACCGCTCATACGCGCCCAGTAGTCCGAGGAGTCGTGGCCGGCCCGGTCGGCCGAGCCGGCCATCACCGTGACGACTTCGTCGTCGTACTCGTGAACGGTGCGGGCCACCTCCGCCAAGTCCACAAGACTCGGGAACTCGTCCTCCAAGGACCTCAGGAGAAGGACACCGTCGATGTCCTCGACGGGCACGGTGGCGGGGACCGCCCGGACCCCGCCACCGGCCGAACCTCGGGGGCCGTGCGCCGCCCCGGACCTACCGCCCCTGCGCCGGAAGACAGATGTCCACCGGCTCACGCTTCCGACCCCCGGGGCTCGCCGCTCTCCGCCCCGGCCGTCAACGCGTCAGTCACCTTGGAGCTGAGCGTGGCCTTCGGCTCCTCCACCGCGCCACCGCTGAGCGTGGCCTCCGGCTCCTCCACCGCGTCGCCACTGACCGTGGCCTCCGGCTCCTCCTCCGCGTCGCCACTGACCGTGGGCACGCTGGGTGCCGGGCTGTTGGCGGACTCGACCGCGGCACGCATGACGTCGAGTTCCAGGGTCATGCTGACCGGGGCGGAGGGGTTGAGGTAGAGCAGATGCCCCTCGGGGACCTGGTGCACCAGGTCGTTGACGTTCATCACCTCAAAGGCGAGGCGGCCGGCCGTGTGCAGGAACACCGGTGAGGTGAACAGCGGGACGACAGCCTCACCGTCCGGGGCCGCGGCGAACAGCACGCCACCGCCCGGCTTGACCAGGACCGCCACCTCCCGGCCGACCAGGGACTCGCCGACGGCTTCCCCGGGTCCGTAGCCGGTGGCGGCGAGCTGGATGGCCTCGTCCACCTCGTCTTCCGGCTCCGGCCAGCCGAGCGCGTTGGGCGAGGGCCGGTACTCGGGATTGTCCCGCCACTCCTCGATCTCCCCGTCCAGACCGGAACGCCACTGGCCGACCAGCGCCCACTCCGGGGGCGGCCCCTCGCCCGACCACGTCGGATCCACCATCCCCAGCCAGTGGTCCGGGGCAAGCCTGGCCGCCTCACGGATCGCGTCCGGAATGGGCGGCGGATCGGAGTCCGGGCCGGTGGTCGTGGCGTCCGCCTGACCGCCGTCGTCTCCGGCTCCGGCCGCCCCGCGATCGTCGCCCTGCGCACCGACCGGTGCCACCGGGATGTGTTCGTTCTGGGGCTGGCTCCCCGGCTTCTCGAGGGGCCCCACGACGGTCTCCTCGTCCGGCACTGTGGGCAAAGGAAGGGTGGTGGTGGTCTTCTTGGCCATTGCTGTCCTTACCAGGTGAGTGGGATCGGCTGATCTGCGCTGTCCCGCGCGCCGCGAGTCATTCGCGCCTACTGGCGTTGAAAGGTGTGCGTTGCCCCCGCCGTCGAAACGACGGCCGATGGACTGCGCTGAATGACCGCGCCTGCACGCGAAAGCCGACAGAGCGCTCCTGGGTTCCACCGCCGCGGACGGGATATCAGCGGGTAGGCGCAGCCAGGCGGCCCATGTCAGCCCCTGCGCGCAAGCGAACGCGGTGCCACCGCACGAACGCACGCCGAAGAGCAAAACGAGACTGACGCCAAGACCCGGCCGTCGACATCGTGCCGGGTTTCCCAGTCACCGGAGTGCCGTCCGAGACCAACCCGTTGAGCACTGCTGGACACCTCGGCCGCACCGGGCCGGGACCAACATCGACGCCCCACTGCCGCAGATACTAGCGGTGCCCAGCCTGCTGTGCATAACACCCCCGGCCGACCAGAGGTCGGACGAGATCGCTCACAGTGGGGTGCGAACCTCATGCCCGCCCCTCCAGCAATGCCATCACGGTGTGAACCTCGACGATGATGCTGACGGGAGCGGAAGGACTGAGGTAGAACAGCTCGACCTCGTCGGGGACCTGGAACAGCAGCTCGGCGACGGACATCGTCTTGTGGGGCGGCAGTTCGACACCCGCCAGCTGCGACGACACGGTGAAGATCGGAACCACCCGGGTGCCGTCGGGCGCCTCGATGACGGCCGGGCCGTCCGGCCCCTGGATCACCGCCACCTCGGCCGCGTCCGCCAGAGCCAGTGCAACATCGTGCTCCGGCCCGTATCCAGTGGCTGCGCGCTGCACCGCGGTGTCGACCGCATCGGCGGGCTCGGACCAGCCCAGTGCCCCGGGAGAAGGCCGGTAGTCCTCGTTGTCCTCCCACTCCACGATCTCGCCCTTGTCGTTGGAGCGCCACCGGCCGAGCACGGCCCACCCCGGCGGCACCCCCTCCCCCTCCCAGGCGCTGTCGGGCACGGAGAACCAGTGATCGGGCGCGAGCCGGGCGGCTGCGACGAGCTCTGGGGGCGGCGGGGGCATCCCCCACTCTTCGTCATCGCCGGCCTTGTCGGCCTTTCCTTTCCCGCCGGTTTCGTTCGGGTTCGCCGATGCCTTTGTCCTCGCGCTGTGCCCGGCGGCGCCCTCCTTCTCCCGGGTCAGCACGGACACCTTCGTGAACGCGGGGTCATTCTGGCCGGGTTCGGCCGTATCTGTGGTCACGGGTTCCGCTCTCGGCTCACTCATGACGTCCTCATGTGTCGTCGTCCATTCATCGGTGGCCAATCCGCCGGAGTCGGAACGCTTCGCGCCACCAGAGCCGGGCGACGTCACGGCGCTGTAGCCGGGCTGGTCAGGAACGCCTGAACGGAAAGGCCGCTGCCCGCATGAAGGGCGGCCTGTACGAGCATCTGCCGCAGCGCGTCGCTGTACCCCGGCATCGGCAGTCCGTGCTGCGTATAGAACGACTGGAGCACCTGGTTCAACTGCCACTGCGTCAGAGGGGATGTGTCGCCACTGTGGTAGCGCATCTTCTCCAAGCTCGCGAAACCACGCATGGCCTCGGCATAGAAACCGGACCATTGCGGGCTCTCGACGTGTGCCCCGAACGCCCCGCGCAACGCACGCGTCCACCGCCGGACACGCACCTCGCGATCCGGCATCCCCACATCCAGCCCCGCCTGATCCGCCCACCACGACAACCAGGCCTCGGGTGTCTCCGGATAAGACCGGATGAGATCCTCCCGGACCTCGCTCAGCCGCCCCTCGACCAGGATACGAGCGGGCCCATTAGCCAGCTCGACAAACCCATCACCCGCATAGCCCCATGCCGGCAGACCGGTCTCATTGGCCACATGCTGCGCGGCAGGAACGTGGGTCAACGGATCATGCCCATGCGCTTCAGCAATGACGCCACTTGCACAGACATCGACCAGCACGCCCTTCTTACCGATCAGACTCGGGCGCCGCTTGATCAGCCGCCCCAGCACCGGCCCACGCACATCATCCTCAGCGGCCTGTGAATAGCCACCAATAGTCTTGATGAAGGGAATTTCAGCACCGTTGAGATGTTTGACGCCGTGCGCACTGGCGATATACAACTCCCGCAGATCGAACGGAAGGCCCTTGACCGGACCCTCCGTATCCGTATCGGGATCCAATCGACTGTAGTGGAGTATCGCCGGAAGAACCCGGTAATGCTCCTCGTTGTCCGCCATCTCCTTGTCACTGTGGAATATGCGGCCCGTGGATTCCGACGTGGACGGATCGACGACGGTATGCGACACCAGATTATTCTCCGTGATGTCCATACCCGACGAATTCGTCACGACATACCCGCCCGCGGCAGGAGACAACCCGGGATCAGGCAGCATGCCAGGCCGGCTCAGAATCCACTGGCCCAGCGGCCGCCCTCTAGAGCCGACGAAACCCACACGCGACCGATTACCACTGGCGGCGACAAGGCGGTACTGCGCATCCATCGACCACACCAGCACCCCCGCACGCTCCGCCACCAACCGGGCCTCCTCCAAGACCCTTCCCGGCAACGGCACCACAAGAAGCACCGGAACATACGCCGGCCGCTCAGGGTCCGCCGCGATCGCATCAGCCAACCGTGGATCCCACACATCGGCGACCACCGTCCACACCGGCCCGGTCCCCCAAGGAGTAGCCCGCTTCGTCACACCACCGGATGCGTTCACCTCCGCATAGGCGGAAGAATCCAGTGGCGCAACAGGCCAGTTGGTCCAGTTCCGCCCCTGGCCCAAACCGCCCAACCGCGTCTGCGGCCCATACGAGTACGAAACCGCGCCAGCCCCCGCAGCCGACGACGCCCCCTGACCAGCACCACCCCACCCCGGCTGCGCCCCATACCCCGACTGCGGCCCATACGAGAACGCAGCGCCACCCGCAGCCGAGGACGACCCCTGACCAGCAAACGGCACACCCCCACCGAATCCAGACCCACCAACCGGCTTCGGCCCCTTCCTATGACTCCTACGAGCAGGCTCTGCTCCCCCGGCTGTCGCCACCCCGTCGGCAGGGGCCGGTTCCACCGGGCCAAGCACCGCCTGGTCCGGGCTCTCGCCGGGGCCTTGCGGAAGTCCGGCAAGGTAGCGGTCGCCGTCGTGGACGAGGAGGGCGGTGCCGTCCACCCCTCCCCCGCCGTAGTAGTCCACCGTGGCCTCCAGGCCCACCACAGCCACCTCGACGCCGAGTTCGGGGGCGGCCACCGCTGCGAGCACCCCGGCCGCGGAGTCCGGGTCTCCCCATCCGTACGACGGGTCCCGCAGCGCCAGCGCGAACCGCTGGGCCACGCTCAGACCGACCTCAGAGGCCGGCAGTTCGCCGAGGAGGGCGCCCTGCATGCGCTGCGCGGTGGTCAGCTCCACACCGATCGCGTCCAGCAGGCTCAGCGGGATGATCCGCCCGCCGTCCAGCAGCGGTGGTGCGCCCTCGGGCACATCGTCGTCGGTGACGCGACCTGCCAGCCAGTCGCGGAAGCCGTCACCCATGTCGATCCCCGCGGCCTCCAGCGCCTCGTGGGCCGCGTACCGGACGGTGAACAGCAGGGCGTCGACGAGCCGGTCGCCCTCCCCCGGCGACGCGTGCAGCGCGTACGGCACACCGTCGAGCTCCGCACTGTACGGTCCGGTGCGCCGGTAGTCGCCACGCGGTGCGGCTTCTTCCGGGCCGGTGCCGGGCTCGGTGTCGGACTCCGTGCTGGGCTCGGTCAAGGCCTCGTGGCCAGCGGGCGACTGCGCCGCTGGGAAGGCGGTCCCGTCCTGCGGGGTCTCGCGGTCGACGGGGCTGTGCGGCGGCTCGGGGGCGGCGGGCGCGGGCTCGTGGGCCAGCGGCCGGTAAGCGTTCTCGACCTGGTCCCAAAAAGCCCGGTAACCGTCGTACAGGTCGTTCTCCGCCCGCGTGCGCTCCACGGGATTCGCCCGACCCGGGTCGAGAGCCTCCGGATCAGAGCCGTACAGCCGCTCCAGAAGCGGCAACAGCGCCGGCTCATGGCGCCGCACCCAGTCGGCACCATTGTTCCGCGGCTGCTCGGTGTAAAGATCCTCCCCGTAGTTCGTGCCGAGATAGGCATTGGTGACCTGCGCGAAGTACTCCTCCACATGCACGGATGAGTAATTGCCGGTAAGCCTTCCATCGATGTTATGCAACGGGCCGTCCACCCATTGAGCACCGTACTGTTGACTTACCTTGGCTAGATACGAATTTTCGATGACCTGCCGGTCAGCGTCAGTCAGCCCGAACGAATGAATGGCGTGCGCGAACTCGTGCGTTGTCGTCGAATATCCGTCAGGGTACCCAAATGGGCCGGGTACGCTGGATTTTTCGCCAAGGAGATTCTCCTCGGTGACCGCTGTGGCGTCCGGTCCATTACCCCCCCGCACCATGTCCCAGTTCCGGCCATCGCCCATCGACACACCCTGCAGGTCGCGGAACGGGGCCAGCGAGGTCATCGCCTCGTCCTTGGGTACAACCACCACACGGGAACCACGGGTCAGCAGCCGCGCGGCCACCTCCGGATCACGCAGCATCCGCGCTATCTGCGCCTGAACCTCACGCCGCGCCGACACCGGCTGATCCACACCCTCTGGCATCACCACCATCAACTGCGCGGCAACAAGCGCGAACTCGTCCACGGACAGCGCCGTACGCAACCCGTCGACCAAAGCCGGATCCGACGCCAGCGACTCCCGCTCGGAAGCCGACAACCAAGCCAGCTCCGCAGCCCGCTCACCCACCCTCATCCCAGGCAACCGCACCGCGAGACCGCCAACCTCCGGCGCCCCGGCCCCTGCCACGCCCTTGGTTGCTTCCGACGGCGCGGTGGCGGCCCCCGTGCCCCCTAGCGACGGGGCGGTCGGCGGGGAAGGAAGGGGCATGTTCCAGTCGCCTTCCGACGGGTAGCCGAACGACACCACGGGGACCGGCTCCTTCGGCCCCTGCTGGACTGGGCCCATTTGCACCTTCCGCCACGGGGTAGGTCTGCCGTCGGCCCGTTCCCGCAGATGTACAAAGGGCGTTCTGCCATCGTCAGCGAAGGTGACCGCGACCGGCCCGTCCGGGTACCAGACCGTCATGCCTGTGATGGCGGCCGCCCGCCGCGCCCGCTCCGCGGCGGCTTTGCCCGCGCACGGCAGGAGGAACAGCTGGGTGACGCCGGACAGGTCCAGCATGGCAAGATACTGGCCCACTTCCGCCACGTCACCGCGCCGCGCCCCTCCCCCGGGCTTCGCCATTGAGAAGGCGCTGCCCCCGGGAGTGCTGTGCGAAGCCCAGGTCGCGGCTCCCGTGAAGGGCATGGCCTTGATCGTCGCTATGGGACGCCCCGCGCCGTCCCGCTGCCACTCCACGTAGTGCTTCACCGTCGGCAGCTGACTGTAGGCCGCCCGGCGCCGGGCCCAGTCGCGCGGGCTGAATGACGCCCAGCCGAACCGCCGTCCGCCGTGCGCGATCTCATACAGCACGGTCTGTGTGTTCCACCAAGCGCCGGGGTCGCCCGGCTTCGGCACCGCCGGCGCCAGCCGCTCGCCGGCGGTCACGTCCGGGGCCGGGGCGTCCGGGGCACCGGCTGTCGGCGGCAGGGCCTCGACCCGTCGCCGGACTTGAGGTACGGGTTCGGTCTCCTCCAACTGCACGTGCAGGTAGCTCTGCCGGGTCTCCTCGTCGTGCCGGACCTCCCGGCGCCGCACGCTCAACACCGTCTCCGCCGGGTACAGCACGTGCTGCCGGATTGGGTTCCCGGATACGGGGGCGATGTCCCGGGCCGTGGACCTGAGCACCTCGAACAGGACCGGGGAGCGGCGGCCCGACGCGGTCCTCTCCCTGAGCAGGCCGGACAGCACCTCTTCCCGGCTGCCGCTCGCCCTGTGGAACTCCGGCACGCTCACCGCGTGCAGCTCATCACCCGGCAGCCCGTTGGACAGATCCCCCGTGATCCAGGTGCCCCACCACACCGGCGCGTTCATCGGTGGCAGCGCCATCAGAGTGTCAGCCGCCATCCCCAGATGCTGGGGAATCTCCGCCGCCAGCGCAGCGGCCAGCCGGTCGGCTCGCTCCAGCAGTATTCCGAGCGTCTCTTCCCGCTCACCACGGTGCCCCTCCCCCTCGGAGATGGTCCGGATCCTGGCGGCGGCCTCGTCGAAATCCCCGTCGCGCAGAAGCAGCAGTGGGAAGTCGAACCGCCGCGTCTCCACCGCACGCCTAACCACCGAGCGCGCCTCCACCCGCAGCAGCTCGGCCCCGTTTGCGCCGGACGCGTCGGTGAACCGCCCACTGACCAGCGCCGCGTCCGGGCCCGAGAGCAGATACAGCGGCAGGAGGTCCCCACGCCGGAGGAAGTCCAGCACAGAACCGCCGGGGTGACGCTGCCGCCAGCGCTCCAGCGCCGCATGCCGCGAGTCCGGCCCGGGGCGGGGCACCGGCGCACCGTTCAGCCGCCGCCAGATGCCTTCGACTGCAGCCCCGGTGGCCTGTTCGGTGAGCGGCCCGGCGGTCTGGTGATACAGCGCGTGGTGCGGAAGGTAGAGCGTCTCCATGAAGGCACCGGGATCCCGGCTATCCCGGGGCGCGAGAAGCGCGGCGAACGAGCTGTACACATGGGCCGCGTCACCCTGGAGCTCCACGTCGCTTTCAAGGACCTCGGCCCTGTGGGAAGCCTCGATGATTTCGAACAGCGAGCGGGTGTGCTCGGGAAGGTACCAGGCGAGCAGGGCCTCACGAAGACGCAGCATCTCCTCCTTCGACGCATGGGTGTCGTCACCGTACTTGCGCAGCAGGTGTGTCACCTTCCTGGCCTCACCCGTGACCAGCGGGAAACCACGCCTACCGCGGGTGTCCCGGTACCAGCCGCCGTCCTTGTCGAGCGACTGCTTGGAGAACTCCTGAGGATGTTCTGAGATGACGGCGGTCCACAGGGCCCGCATGAGCTCGTCCAGCCCAGCCCCGGAGTGCGGATCCAGAAGGCGGCGCATGTTCCGAGCAACGGTCTCTGGGTCCTTGGCCGAAAAGAACAGCTGTGCGGCCCGGGGACGGTCGTAGCGCTCGGTGTAGTGGCGGTAGAGAGTCCCTACGGCCTGCCGGGCAGTGTCGGACACCGCCGGCTCCGCAGCCAGTGTCCTCCCCAGGTGCCTCTCGTACGCCACTGCAAGGAGCTCCCACTTGGGGTCCGCGTACGAGCTGCTGAACCGGCTTGCATGCCTGGCCGGGTCCATAAGGGCCGAGCGGACCGTCTCAGCGGCGAGGACGCTCGGATCCTGCGGCTCGAACTCCCGCCACTCCGGCTCCGGCTGACCCGGGGCCTGTTGGAGCACGAGTTCGCCTGTTTTTGGATACAGGCCGGTCTCGACCGGGGGAGCGACAGTGGTACTCCTGCTCCACGTGGCCGCCTGCTGAGAAAGTCTTCCCGCGCCCGAATGACAAGCAACTGTCAGCAGCCGAAAGTCTGCACGGGGCCCCCTACTCTCCGTCAGCTGCCGCATATAGCGGCCGACCTGAGTACCGTCCACTTGCTTTTGGCCGTATCGCGACATGACGCTGAAGGACTGACCACTGCTGTGCGAATGGAAGATGACAACGTTCTGGTCCGACCAGGGAAGGGGGCGAATTTCTCCGACGGTTCCCGGGTCCAGCCAGTTGCCGAAGCGGTAATTCCTCGATTCGTGCAGACCAGCATGGAACGGTGTGCGATAAAGCCAGTCCCCCATGTCAAAGGAGGACACGCCGTACCAGCGGCCCTTCCGGGTGCGCACATTCCGCGTGATGATCTCGCGGTCCCACTTCTTTCCAAGCGGCTGCGGGACCTCCTCGAGGGTGACGTGCACGTACCGCCTGCCGGTCGCCTCATCGAGGCGGACCTCGCGGCGTATCTCCCGCAGGGTCGTCGCGTAGGGGTACAGCACGGCGCGCTCGCCGGGCTTGCGCGCCAGCGGGGAGACGTCCCGGCCGGTGGAGTCCACGACCTCCCGCAACACCGGGTGCCCCTCACTCCCCTCGGTGCCCGGCCGCAGCAGGGACGCGAGCGCGGTGTTCCGGGTCGTCGTCGCCCGGTGCAGCCTCGGCACCCTCAACGTCCGCCGCTCCCCGTCGCCGTGCTGCACCCCATCCATCGGCCCGGACTCCCACGACGCCCACCACACCCGTTCGCTGACCGGCGGAAGGAGAGCTACCGCTTCAGTCGCCATCTCCGCGTGCGCCCGCAGCTCACCCCACAGGCTGTCCGCCAGCTCGACGGCCCGTTCCGCAAGGCGCATGCGGGCCTCCCCCCACGCGTCCCGTCCAGTGGGATCCGCGCGGAACTCCCAGGCGCGGTGGGCCAGTTCCGCCAATTTCCGGAACCGCTCGTCCCGCAGGAACAGCAGCGGCAGGGACGCCATCGGATCGCCGCCCTCGAACGCTTGCTCCACCAGGGGCCACGCCTCGCCCCACAGCGCCCTCTGCCTCTGCTCGAGCGGGCCGGGCGCGTCGGGGCCGGGAGTGAACTTCTCGTCCAGCAGCCGCACGTCAGAACCACTGGCCAGCTGCAGCGCCGCCGCGTGCCCCTCCTGCGCATTCCACAGCAGCTCGAGGGTGCGATGACGCCGCAACCACTCCAAGAGGGCCTCGCGGCGCTGCCGCGAGGCCGCCACCGCCGGACCGCTCAAATCCGTTCCGACCAAGGAGCCCCCCGGCCGTAGCAGACCCTTGATCTCCTCGGCCCGGCCGTCTCCGGTGACTTCCGGAGTGAACCAGTCCGCTCGCGCGAGGTACATCCGCTCATGAGGCAGCCGCAGGTCCTTCCGCAGGTCGCCGGGGCTCTTCCTCACCCGCTCAACCGGGTCGACGGCGGCATCCACCCATGCGTAGAGGCGGGAGGCCTCGAAATCCGTGTCGGGCTCGGTCTTGTCGCGCACCCCGGCCCGGCCCGAAGCCAGCCAAATCTCCACCAGCGTGTGATCGTCAGCCCCGGGCAACATCCGCCCCAGCAGCGCTTCCCGGAACCGGAGCGCCTCGCCACCGGGCACGTTCAGCGACTGGTAAACCCCGAGCAACCACTCGGCTTCCTCAGCAGTGCCCGGTCCCACCGGGAATCCGCGCCGGTCGTGCAGCTCCTTCAGCGTGTCCCGGTCGTGCGGCCGAACAGGTCGGGGCTTGAGGGGCAGACGCCGCGGGTTCAGCTGGGGTTCCTCACTCCACAGCCGGCCCAGCGTGGTCTTCCCGGTACCCGCAGCGGCGCGCCTGAAGGCATCCATCAGCTCCAGCAGGTCGGCATCGCCGTCAGGGTCCAGCAGGCGTTCCATCGCAGGCTGCGGGTCCATCGTATGGGTCAGGAACGTCGCCGACACATACTCCGGCCTGTAGTACGTGCTCAGCAGGTCGTACAGGGACCGGACCGCCCGCCGCGCCTCCCCGATCACCTCCGGGTCCTCGGCCAGCACCTGCCCGAGCGCACGTTCGTACCGCCTGCTCAGCTCCTTCCACTGGCCATCGGTGTAGAAGACGCCGAACCGCGGTGAATAGTCCTCGGCAGGCGAGGCCCCGTGGGGCGAAGGAGGCGCGTTCCAGTGTTCGTCCCCCGGCGGGACCGATGGCGCCGTGGACAGCACCGCCCCTGCCTGCGGGGCCGACCTCGAAGCTGCGGAGGCAGGACGGTACACCCGCCACCCCGTGGCATCGCCCTTGCCAGTCTCGCGCAGATGCACACCAACCGACGTGCCGTCCTCGCCAGGCGGAGCCGCAAACCCACGCTCGGCCACATACACCGTCAGCCCCGTACGCTCCGCGGCGGCCTTCAGGTCCGCGTCCTCGACCGGCGACAGGTCCTCCCCGCACGCCGCCAAGACGATACTGCTGAACCCCTTTGCTCTCAGCCTCGGCGCGAATCGCTCGACCACCTCCCCCCGGCGAACCCGCTCTACCCCTCCCCCGTCCTGCTCCAACTCCAAAGCGTCCGCGTCACCGTGCGAACCGAAGAAGAACCTCCCCGGCTCCCCCACCCCCGGCATAGGACGCTGCACAGCCAACTCACGGCCCTGGCCGTCCCGCTGCCAGTCCGTGTACTCCGTCGCCTCCTGCAGGTGCCGGTACGAGTCCTTACGCAGCTCCCAATCCTGCGCGTTGAACGACGCGAGCCCCATCACGCGTCCCTGCGCGTCCTTGATCTCGTGCAGCACCACACCGGAGGACCAGTCCTGCCCGCCGGCCCCGGACGGCTCGGCGGCGGGGCCGGCGGGCGGTACGGGTACCGGTGTGGCGTCCTGCCGGGCCTCCTCCAGCCGTACGTGCTCGTACGGCTTCCCGTCGGCGTCGTGGAGCACCGAGCGCGAGAGCACACGGAAGTCCGCGGGCGACGGGTAGCGCACCTGCGCCCGGTCCGGGGCGGGCGAGTAGAACGCGCGGAACCTCGGCCCGGTGTCGGCGTGGGCGGACCCGTCCGCCTCGGGCGCCGCCTGGCTCGACGGCGCGTTCCAGTCTTCGCGGCGCGGCCGGGACGGCTGGGGCGTGGGGGTGCTGCCCGGGGCCTCGTCAGGGCCCGGTTCCGAGTGCGTGGCGGCTCCAGGAGCCGCAGTACGCGCCGCACTGGCTGCCGCTGTCCCGCCGGCCACGAACGACGCCTCGCCCAGATGCACATGGTTGGTGCCCTCGATGTCGCGGACCACGCTCTGAACGAGATGGCGGTGGGGCGATGTCGCCAGGAACTCGTTCAGACCGATATGCGGATCGGTGGCGACCGCCTCCGACGCCTCGTCCAGGACGATATGCAGAGCCTCGTCGCTCGCCTCCGGTACCTGCCCGCCGCGTGCCTGGAAGTAGTCACCGGCGAGGCCGTCGAGGAAGGCGCCGGTCAAGAGGCCCTCGCTGCCGCTCGTCAGGCGCATGGTTTCGAGTGCGGCGAAACCGCGGATCAGTGCGGCGAACTCGGTTCCCCGGTCCGGGTTGCCGTCGATGTCGGCCCCGAATGCCTGGCGCATCGCGCGGAACCAGCGCAGGACGCGCTCTCGCCGGTCGACAACCGACGAGTCAAGTCCGTACTGCTGTGCCACCAGATCCAAATCGGCGTCGGTGGGCTCCGGAAGGAACCTCTCCCATCCGTTCGGATCGTCGGCGTTGTCCTTGAGTAGCAGGATACGCGCCGGCTTTCCGCCCTCCGACTGGTTCACCGAGTAGTCCCCGAGCGGGGCAAAAGCAGCGCGCCGGACGTGATTGGCGGCCTGCTGAGCGAGGGGGACAGTCTTGAGTCGGTCGGCGCCGCGGGGCAGAGAACCGGCTCCACGCCGCAGCAGCACGAGGGAGGCCGTCGCGCTGAGGCCGGCCGCACTGTCGCGGCGTTGGAGGTAGCGGCCGTACTCCTCGTCGCTGAGCTCAAGCGGTGAGCCGTCGACATAGTGGAGTGTGACCGAGTCTCCCGTACCGCCGACGACGGCGAAGTATGCGTCGGTCCATGGCACGGCCTTCAGCTCGCCGTACTGTTCCTTGTTGGCCTGGTCGTACTCGGCGTAGCGCTTGATGGTGGGCAGCCGGCGGTGGGCGTCTTCCTTCCGCGCCCATTCGACCGGCGTCGCCGACACCCGCCCGGCGCCCGCCGTGCCGTCGTCTCGCACGAGGGTGTAGCTGAGCAGTTCCCTGTCCGGCACGGTGGTGCCGTCGAGGGTTCGGATGGCACCGTCCGCGGGTGGTGGGGCCAGTCGCGGGGGGGTGTGGATCCACGGACCGGCGGGCTGGTGCTCGCCGGTCTCCCGGTAGATACGCACCCTGTTCCTGCCGATATCGGGGAGCAGGGCCAATCCATCACCGATGGACCACACGCTCTTACCGGTCCTGTGTGCGACGCCTCGAGGAAGGTACAGGCCCAGCGCTCCGGCGCGGTTGATGATCAAGACGATGGGGGTGTTGGCCGGAGCGGACATCAGGGCCGGGTCGTTGACCAGCAGTTCGGCCAATTCCTCTGTCCCGGCGCGTATGGGTGTGCCGTCGGCTGTGCGGACCACGATGTGCTCGGCGCTGCCTGCGGCCACCACCACGTAAGGCTTCAGATCACCCCAGGGCGCCACGTCGACTCTCGAAGAGCGGGAAGTGCCGTCCGCTTTCATGACGCGCGCTCCGACTGTCCCCGTATCGATCTCAGCGATCGGTTCGCCGCTCCAGTTGCGACCCAGACCCTGGTTTCCAAAGGTGCTTCCTTCCGCACCCGACAACACGCCCAGGATCTGCAGGTGAAGTGCGCCCACCGCGGCCAGACTGTCCGCCCGACCGATTCTGATCGCACCGGCCACCAGATCGATCAGCTGCCGCCACGAGGTCGCGTCCAGAGGTTGCCGGTCGCTTCGGTGCAGCAGCCTGCGGCCCAGTACGTCCAGATCGAAAGGGCCCCTGCTCAGGTACGGGTCGGCCAGGTGCAGAGCCTCCAGCCGCTCGATGACCTGCCGTTCCACAGCGGCCTCTGACACCTCCGCGGTATCCGCAACACTGACCTCCGGCAACGCCGTGAAGTCCGAGCCGAGCCCCTGGACAGGGGGGGCGCCAGTAGCCGCCTCAATGCCGCCGGGCGAGACGGCCTGCGCATCGGGCATCACGGCCTCGAGCCCGGATGACTCCGGGACCGACAGCTCTGGGAGCGGCTCGGCTGATCCGGTTGGCTCGCTCGGTCCGGTTCGTGAGCCGGAGAGATGATCTCCTGAGTCCGGGTAGGCCGTCCCCTCCTCCGGCGCGGTCTCGGCCGGGGGCGCCGGGCGCCGACGCGTGAACTCACCGGTGGAGAACGCCGCCTCACCGATCCGCTCGCCGTCCGAATCCGCGATTTCGTGCGCCAGGATCTGCTGATGCCACCCAGGCTTCGCGGGGAGTGTCGACGGCGCGACCGGCCCAAAGGCTGCACCGGAAGGGCTGCCTCCCGCGGCAGGGTGAGCCGCCGCACTGGCTGCCGCTGTCCCGCCTGCCACGGGTGTGGCCTGGACCGTGAACGTGGTCTGGACCGGGGACGTGGCCTGGACCGCAGGTCCCGTACCCGACGTGCTCAGACTCCAGTACCCGCCAACGGGCCGATTCGGCGTGCGGTGCGGATCCAGAATGGTGATCTTGTGCCTCGTCGAGAAGAAACTCTTCTTGCTGCCCGAAGGCGGCTTCAGCCGCATGCCGGTGGAATAGACCCGTGCCTCGCCTCTGTCGACCTCGCTGGCCCGGACGGCGGTCAGCCCGGGCATGTCCCCGGGTCTGGCCTCGTCCACCAGGAAGACAATGCGCGCACCCGGTGACCGCACATTGTGGTGCGCGATCAACTCGGCCACTTCTTCCGGGCCCACGGGGTATCGCGACCCATCGGGCATCGGTATCAGGATGTGCTCAGCGCTGCCCTCCGCGAGCACCGCGTACACCCGCTCCGCATCCCACAGAGCAGGTTCGCTGATCTCGCCCTTCCCGGAGGTCCCGCGGGCGTAGACCTTGTCCGTCCTGATACGGCCGACCTTCGCTGTGGTCCAGTTGACTCCCTGGACGCCATGCTTGGCGTCCCTGAGCGCATAGTTGCCCGACAGCACGCCGGAAAGCTGGAGGTGATAGGCCCCCAGTGCGGCCAGGCTGCCCGCACGCGACACCAGCGCGGCCTGACTGACCACATCGAGCAACTCCCGGCGCCGGCCGTCGGTGACGTCCTGCCCCTCGGCGAGATGAAGCACCCGGCGAGCCAGCACATCGAAGTCGAACGACCCCTGCCCCAGAACGGGATCGCTTCGCCGGGCGGCATCCAGGACCGCCACCGCCCGCGCCAGCCACCCGTACTCCGGGTCATCCGGCAGCACGCCCGCACGCTGAAGGGGCCGATAGGCCTCGATTTCTGCCATGCTGCGCGCACGCCCCGCAGCCACTGCCTCAACGACCACGTCGAGCAGCTCACGGCGTTGGCCGTCGGTGACTGCCTGCCCCGGGGCGAGATGAAGCACCCGGCGAGCCAGCACATCCAGGTCGAACGGACCCTGCCCCAGAACGGGATCGCTTCCCCGGACGGCATCCAGGAGAGCCACCGCGTACGCCAGGCCCCCGTACTCCGGGCTGTCCGACGCGATACCCACACGCTGAAGCAGGTGAAAGGCCTCGATCTCCTCCACGCTGCGCGCACGGCCCGCATCCGCGGCCTCACCGACCACATCGAGCAGCTCACGGCGTTGGCCGTCGGTGACTGCCTGCCCCGGGGCGAGATGAAGCACCCGGCGAGCCAGCACATCCAGGTCGAACGGACCGTGCCCCAGGACAGGATCGCTTTCCCGGGCGGTATTAAGGACAGCCACCGCATGCGCCAGGCGCCCGTACTCCGGGTCCGTCGCAATCCCTGCCCCGAACTCCTGGGCCAGGACAGCAGTCGACAGGATGCGCTGCCTGAAGGTGATACTCGTACCATCCTGGAGTGCCTGCTTGCCCGCCATCACCAGCAAGCCGACAAACGCGGCGGTCTCGTGGGGCGCGGACGAGACCGGCGCCCCCAGGATGTCAGCCTGCCACCGCTTGAGCATCGCGCCCGTCACAGGCCCCGTGTAGCCCTGACCCTCCAGCCGCAGGTTCTCCAGCGCGGCCCACCCCTCAAGCGCCGCCTTCAGCTCCGCTCGCCGATTCGGATCAACGGAGATCGCCAAGTTGTGCGAGCGCATCATGCGGATCCACTGCACCACTCGCGCGGACGGCTGATCAGCCTGCGGGCTCAGACCCACGCGGTCCGCCAGCTCAGCCAGCTCAGCCGCGTATGCCTGGAGTTCCGCCGCGCTGCCTGCACGCCCCTCGGCCTCGGCCTCAGCGACCAGTTCAATCAGCGCCTGGAGCTGACCGTCGGTGACGGCCTGACCGGGGGCGAGGTGGAGCACCTGACGGGCCAGCTGGTCCTGGCCGTCCGATTGCTGCTGCAGGGCGGGGTCGCTTGAGCGGACGGCCTCGAGAGCGGCCACCGCGTTCGCCAGCCGATCGTAATCCGTTGCCCCGATGATCTCTTCCCCGAATGCGTCGGCGAGGACAGCGGCTGTCCGAATGCGCTGGCTGAAGGCGCCGCCCTGCCCGCCCTTGAGTGCCCGCTTGCCCTCCATCGCCAGCGAGGCCACGAAGGGGGTGTTCCACCGGGGGGCATACCGCCTGTCGATCGACAGGCCGTCAGCCTGCCACCGCGCCAGCAGCGCAAGCGTCACGGGCCCCTTGTCGGCCTCGGCGACGGCAGGGTCCGTCAGCCGCAGATTCTCCAGCGCGGCCCAGCCCTCAAGCGCCGCATCCAGGTCCGCTTGCCGATCCGGATCAACGGCGATCGCGAAGCCGCTGATGCGCAGGGCTCGGATCCACCGCAACACCCGCGTGGCCCGCTGATCTGCCTTCGTGCTCAGGCCCGCACGGTCGGCCCGGTCAGCCAGCTCAGCCTCGTTAGCACCGGTGAATTTCAGGTACTCGTACCGAGGATTATCCAGATCGTCCTCGAGGCCGAAGGCCACATCCGATGGATCCAAGTCACCCATGGCTCGGATCAGAGGTTCTGCTGCCCAGACCTCCCTGGACAGCTCTGCCACTTTGTAAGCCACGCCCTGGGCCCGGGAGGGCTCTACCGGCGGATCTGCGGAAACGTTCTGAGCGGCGTAACAGACTACGAGATTGACATTAGTCCCCTCGCGCTTGACGAAGCTGGGCCGGCGCGCGATCCACCGGCCGTACTCGTAGCCACTAAAGAACTCTGTGGTCCCGTCTTTCAGGGCCAGGGAGATAGCGCCTGTTGTGCGAAGGCCGTGTGCGGCGGCGTGGTAGATGTCGCCGCTGTTCTTATTCTTGAAAGGAAGCGGCTTGGACTTGGCCCCAACCTTCTTGCCCTGGGGCGTTATAGGGGCATAATGCGTCCGCCCCGGGATATTTGCGAGAGCGGCGGCGTATCCACTGCCCAGCTCTGCTTCCGTCACGTTCGCGCGACCTGTCACCTCCCACTTACCCTCACCCTCACCCTCACCCAGCATGGCGTAGGTGCGCACATCCTTCATCGCGACCCGGTTGCCGTTCAGCGCTGTGAGTATGTCGTCGGACGGATCGGAGGCGGGCAGCACATATCCCGGCTTGCTCACAATCAAGCGGTGGACAAGCTTGTCGTGCGGGCCGGAATAGTGATCCAGGGCCATGACGATGTGCGGCTTCGCCGAGGAGATCCCCCCCGCGGCCGACGCGGGTTCCAACTCCCGGTCGGTGGACCAGACCTTGACATCGGCCCCGTCGACCGCGCTGACCCGGTCGGCGATCAGCCGGGGCAGCTCCAGGTACCCCGCCCCCGCCTTGGACACCAACAGCACGATGGGCGCACCCCGTGGCCGGGACTTGGCGTGCGCGATCAACTCGGCCAGCACATCCGCGCGCGCCCGATGCCGGGACCCATCGGGCAGCCGTACCCAGATGTGCTCGGCATCGCCGTCGGCGAACAGCACCCACGGTTCGGGACCCCATGGGGCAGGAACGCTGCTCTCCTCGCCCGTGGAGACCTTGCGGACGAAGACCTCGTCCGCCTTGATCCTCCCCATCCGCCGGCCGGTCCAGTTGACCCCCGCGACATCATGCGTGGCGGGATCGAGCGCGAAGTCATCCGACAGCGCACCCGCATGGTCAAAGTGATAGGCCTCCAGTGCCGCCATGCTGCCCGCGCGTCCCGCGGCCGCGGCCTCGGCGACCAGGCCGAGCAGTTCACGGCGCTGGGAGTCGGTGACGTCCTGGTCCGGGGCGAGATGAAGCGCCCGGCTGGCCAGCACATCCAGATCGAACGGCGCCTCACCCAGAACTGGATCGCCGGCCCGGGCTGCATCGAGGACACCCACCGCGTCCGCCAGCCGCCCGTACGCTGCGCTGAACGCGACCCCTGCCCCGAACGCCCGGGTGAGCACAGCAGCCGGATCCGCCACCGGCCCAGTCCCGGAATCAAGTAGGCCGTCTGCCGGGTCGGGGTAGGGCGTGCTTTCGTCGGGTGTGGTGTCGGCTGAGGACGCGGTTTCCGGATCGTGGATCTCGGTCCTGCCACCGGGGTGGGTGATGACCCAGCGGCCGGGTTCGCCGTTGGGGCCTTCCAGAAGGTGGATCTGCCCGGAGCCGTTGACAGCGGCTCCATAGAGGGGAGAAAGGACCGGCAGGCCCTCGGCGTCGGCGACACGGCTTGCGGCCGTCTCGTCCTGGGGCCCGTCGCCGCAGTACAGCATCATGATGACCGTGCCAGGAGACAGAGCCGCCAGGCTCGGCCGCGACAGCGCCCACTCCGTGACTTCGGCACCGCGGACCTCCCGAACGCCACCGTCGACCAGGGCCGCGTTGACGTAGGCCGTGCCACCGTGCCCGAAGAGCCCGAACCGGGGGCGGTCCGCAAGCGGTATCTTCCGCAGCGTGCTGAGCTGAGTCCCATCGGGAGCCTTGCGCCACTCCCGGTAGTCCGTCGCCTTGCTCGCCCCCTGCAGCGCGGGACGCCGACGCTGGAACTCGTCGGGGGCGAACGACGCCTCGCCCGCCGGCTTGCCCGCGACCACGATCTCGTGCGCCAGGATCTGCTGATGCCACCCACGGTCGACAGGCTGAGCCGACGGCGCGGGCAGCCCCAGCTGGGACTGCGGATCAGCGATCAGGCCCGCGATCGCCAGACGGCGGGCCGACCGCAGACCCATACGGACCACAACCGGCTCAGCCAGCGGCGCATCCACCGTGCCCACCGCCGCCTTGGCCCCCAGCGCATACCTGATGCGGTCCCGCAGACTGGCTTCCAGCCGCACATCCACATCGAAGCTCACCAGCACCGAAGCATCGCGCATCTTGATGGCCGGCGAGTGCCCCGAAGCCTGCGGCCCGTCCGCCCCGATGGCGCGGCTGCTCGCCCACCCGGGGGACGCTCCGTAGTCCAGAAGGTCCTGCTGCCGATATCTGACCCAGTTGGGAGCGAGCTGCTGCGGCGGCCCTCCGGCCTCGCTCTCGCCCCCGGACCCGGACACGGAGGTTTCGGCAAGCCGGGGAACCCCCGGGGAACCGGCGGTCCATTGGAACTTCATCCGCTCGCCGACACCGAGGACCTTCCCTCCGGTGAACCGGGCGCTGACGTCGATGTCGAGATCCTCGCCACCGAGCAAGGCCGAGACGTACTCGTTCGGCAACCGCCCGCCCACAGCGGCCAGCATCGGCAGCGCGGACACGATCCACTCCGTGGACAGTGCCTCCTCGCGCGCCAGCGCCGCCTGCTTCGTGGTGTGGAAGTCCGGCGACGCCCCGAGACCGGTCGCCAGCTCGTCCAGCGCCGCCCGCACAGCCGGCGCACCCTGGAAGTTGTTGACCTGCGACTCGGGTGGCAGAGGCGTCCCCTGCGCACGCCACTGCGGCAGCGGCTGGGACTGCGCCACAGGATGCCAACCGGCAGGGGCCAGGCCGCGCCCGGGGCCGAGACGCGCAAGCGCCCGCAGATCCGACTCCAGCATGCGGAACACAAAGTACCGGTCGTCAGGCCGTCCCTCGGGAGCGGCGAGCGGCACCGAGGCAACAGGAGGACGGTGCACCGAGTCGCCAGGACGGTAGAGTTCCAGCCGCGCCGTCACCGGGAAACGCATCCGCACGGCGGGCGCATCGGCCGACGCGGCGGTCTCCAGCTTGAACTTGTGCTTGCGGCCGCGCACATGCGATGCCGCCTCCGTGGCTTCGGCCGCCTGAGCGATCGGCAGGGCCAAGGCACCAGACGGATGCTGCCCGTCAGCGGTGGGGTTGCCTATCGGCAAGACCATCACGGTCAGGGAGTTGGCCACGGAGATGCCCTTGGACTCCTGGCCGGCAAAGGCAGCGCTCGTGGCATGCATCATGTGCCGACGCTCGGACGGACGGCCATGGAAGGTACCCGCACCCCGGGTCACGGTGAACCTCACCGTGTACACAGCCTTGCCGTTCAGGTCGTACAGCACGACCGGGGCTCCGCCGTCCATCACACTGCCGATCAGCCCTTGGCCACCCACAGGGCTGAGCAGCGTCATGAGCCGCTGCGTATTGCGGTAGCGGTCCGCCACCAACTCCCTCGGCAGTACCTCATCGGCGAACCCCTTCCCGCCCAGCTCCCGCAGCTGCGTCCGCAACGCCCCCAGCAGCCGCTCGTAGCCGGGCGCGTGCTCGATCACCGCCAGCCCCGGCGGGGTGGTGCCAACCACCCGCAGGTCAGCGGCGGGGTCGGCCGCGGCAGGAGCGGGGGCGGGGGCAGGGGCAGGGCCCCGCACGTCCGCGACCGCGACCGCGTCCGGGTCCGTGTCCTGGTCCGGCAGTTCCTCGATCCGTTGTCCGGACGGCGCGGCCGGGGGCAGGGTGGGTGTGGTGTGGCCGGCAGCACGCAGATGCCGGTCCAGGTCGGGCCCGAGACCGAACTCACGCGCCTGTTCCTCTGAGACCCAGGCCAAGACCGCTCGCGGCACCCGCTTTCCACCGGTGGCGATCTTGGGCGTCTTCCCGCGAACCGAGACCTCCGCCACCATCAGTACGTCAAGGTCTGCCTGGACCAACACCATCCGGTCCTTGAGCGCGGATATCGCCGTGCGCTCCACCGCTCCCGACACCGCGAACGACGACTCCTTGCTCCAACCCCAGCCGCGCCCCGCGCCCGGCCCCCCGAAGATCCACAGGTGCGCTTCGGCGTCACCGGCGCCGGCGACCATCAGCGCCCCCGACAGCGACGGCCCACCACCCCGCATGCTGCTCGCCTGATGCCCCCCCGTATAGACGGAATTCACCCCCGGGCCCTGCGTGACATGGACAACGGCCGGATTCACCGCATGGAACCTCGCGCCCACCGCGCCATCGAGAGAGGCCCAGCGGCGATCGAATTGCAGACCGCCTGCCAACCACACACCCTTGGTGCCCGTCTTGAAGCCGGCGGTCACCGCGTCGGCATCGAAGACGTCCTCGACCCGCTCCGCCGCATCGAGCCCGGCCGTTCCCAAGGCGGTATCGCCATCACCCGCGGCCGTCTCGAGCAACTCCAGGGCCAGCTGCTGGGCGGTCTCGCCGACACCGACATCCTCCAGCAGAAGCCACTCGGTGACCTGGTGCTCGTCGGCCGGTGGCGCCGCCCACTGCGGGTCGTACAGGGAAGTGATCCCCTCGGCGGCGGGGACCTTCACCGGGACCGGCTCCCCGACCGCCTCTAGGGCATCGCGCTGCGCCTGAGTCATCGTCAAGGAGACCGGGGCCATGAACGTGACCGGCGCCGACGGCACTCTCAGCAGAGCAACACCCTTGCCCCGATGCCCACCAGTCCTCGCGATCGTGGCAACCTCCACACCCGGCCGCTCACCACTGCTCGCAACTGTGGTCACCGCGGGAGTGTGCCGACCCGGCAGACCTGGATGCGTCACCCGCCGCCAGTTCCTGGACCGCTTGACCGAAGTGACCTCGACATCCCAGACCAGCCGGGCGGCAAACGCACTCGTCGAGGAATCCACCTCATGCAGGACACCGGTCACCGTGCCTGCGCTGGGACCTCCCTGTGCCTCACGGACGCTGGAATAACCAATAGCCCCCGTGCCCACAACATAAAAATGGCCGGGGATGGGCTTCGCGCTGAAACGCAGCCGCAGCGACGCGCCTTGGCTGCTGCCCGACCCGTCCTGGGCCACGGTCTCCGTTCCCGAGCCGAGCAGCACCGCCCAGTCGTCGACATCGCCACGGTAGGTGAGCCCCTCCTCCGCCAACCTCGCCCTGACGCGGATAGCCACGTGTTCCATGGTCCTGAGATGCTTCCGCCGCATCCGAACAGGCACACCGGAGGTGAACAGCTTCTTCTTACGGCTCTCCAGATTCCCCGCCGCGTACGTCGTGGTCAGCGCCCGGTAATTCGCTCGCTTCCTGGCCTCATCACTCCTCGATGTCCGCCACGTCGAGCCCCTCTTGTCGTCGGCGAAAGGCGGCAGGAATCCGGCCAACCGGGGATCCGTCCTGAACAGCTCCTCAATGGAGGACAGCAACAGCGCCGTGTCCAGATCGGCCATCTTGGTACTCGAACCCGTCGGGCCCGCGGGCAGTACCCGATCGAATCCGGGATGCTTGTACATCGCGGCGGGCCGCGCCCCGTCCGGCAACGGAAGTCCCAGCTCGGAAGCCTCCTCCTCGCGCAGGGAGAACCAGACCGTCACCTCCCGCTCGGAGGGTGCCCGACGGCCGCTGCTCGTGGTGAACGCCTGCGGACCGGTGCCCTCCACCTCGACGCGCACCCGAGCCTGGTACAGCACCTGGGTGCCGCCGATCTCCGTCCCGGACTGCGTCGAGAACTGGGAAGCCACCGAGGCAGAGTGCTTCCACCCGGTTTCCATTCCAGGCTGAAGGAACACCCGCGCCCGCGGGCCCCCCTTCATCGCCCCGAACCCCGCACCAGGCCCCAACGCGAAGTCCCCACCATGGTCCCTCTGCACCTGGGTGGCATGGCTTGTCGAGGCTTCCCACACACCGACCCCCGTCCAGGACGCCGGCTTTCCCCCTCGTCGGCTGCCCTCCCCGGGCTCGCCCTCCGTATCCGCCGCCGGCGCCGTGGCGGCACTTCCGGTGAACGGCATGGGGGCCACCGCCGTGATCGTCGCGCGGCTGCGGTAACCGCCCGTCACCCGGCCGTAGGCGCTGGCCAGATCCCCCGACAGCGCCCAGCCCGCCAATGTCTTCGGCAGCTCCTGCAGGAATTGCTTCTCGGACACCGCGTCGAAAGCGACCGCCCGCCCCGGAGCCCCGGCAGCGACCACCGACGGATGCACCTGCTTCCGAATGGCGTCGAAAAGCCCGCCACCCCCCTGATACGGCCGCCCGACATTGGCACCGACAGGCGTGAACGAACGGGCACCGCTGATACGCCGCCCCAGCTCCGGGTTCACAGTCGTGTACGCGCCGGGCCGCGTATACCCGCCGCCCCGCACCAGCTCCTGAACCGGAACCCGAAGCGCAGCGGTCACCTCGCCGCTGAAGGGCGGCGGAGCGTTCACCCCACTTTTCGTCACCCGCACGGTCATGCTCAGCAAACGAGGCACATCAACGGTGCCCGCCTCGCTGACCAGTTGCGTGATCTGATTTCCGCTCTGCTGCCTGCCCGTGGCCACTGTCCGCCGCCGGATACCGACGTTGGCCGCGACCGCCGCGCCCGCCAGCACGCCCGGCTTGGGCGTCGGCACAAGGAACATGCCCGCCCCCTTGACCGCCAGACCGCCCGTCGTGGAAGACGTGCCAGAGCTTCCCGCCGTGGTCGAGCGCGTGATGGACGTCTGCATCCCCGCGCTCTCGGGATGACTCACGAGATCGATCACCGGCAGCTGTTCATCCGCGTGACGAGCGATCGCGACCGTGACGTCGTACCAGACGCCATCACCCCCCTTGACGGGGAATGTCCGACCATGGCGAAGGAAGGTCTCCGGGCCCCCCCGCAACTCCTCCATGATCGCGTCAGGAGAACCCTGAGACGTCTGCTCACGGATCCGCTCGGCAGCCCACTCGGTGCCCGTCAGATCATGCAGAGTTGCCGTACCGGACGACTTCAGGTCCGCCAGATAGGGAGGCAGCTGCCACCGGTCGGCCCTCCGCGCACCGGGTGCCGCCCATCCCCCGGCCTCTTCCGTATCAGCCGGACCCGACAACTCCTGCATTTCGAGGGAGTCGGGACCGGTCACTGTGATGTGCGGAACCACCGACGTGGAACCGGTCAGCTCCATCGACCCGGCTCCCTGCGCCCCGAGGCGGTCCTCCGGGGCGGGATAGGCCTCTGCGCCCCCGGGCGTGGCATCCGCCGTCGGCGTACTGACGGCCGCGGGTGCCGGATCTCCCAGGGACCCGCCCTCCTCCGGCGCCCGCGGCGGACCGTGGGCAGCGTCCCGCGACACCACGGGGACCTGCCACAATATCACTGGCGTCTGCAGGTCGCCAAGCCAGGTGGTGGGCCTCCTGCCGTCGGCGGCTGGCGTGTCGAAGTCCAACAACGCCATGACGGCCGGGGGCAGTTCGGCGGTGCGTACACCTTCGGGTTCCAGACTCCGATCGGTGATCTTGCGAACCCTGGAGGCGAGGTCCGCACGGCCCGCGATGAAGCGGAGCGCGGCCTCCAAGATCACCTCCTGCTGGGGGTGGTCGCTCAGAGCGTCGGTGGCCTGCATCAGATTCAGGTCTCCGCCACGGTTGTAGATGTCGCGGACCAGTGCCTGGATCACCAACTGCGTTGTTCTGAGCGTGTCCGACCGGGTCGGCGGGGCGACGGCCGGCGCACTCTCGGCCGCCGGGCCTACCCAGCTGTGGACATGCCCCAGGATGACCCCATCGAGGCCAGGGAGGTCCTCCGAGTCCATCCCCAGCCTCCGCGCCACCGCGTTGATCACCGCGGGTCCGGTGCGCTCCATGACCGAGTTCCGGCGGATCATCCCCTCCGAGGTGGCGAAATCCTCTGGAGATATGTCGCTGTAGCCGAACATCAGCTCTTGCTGGACCCGCTGGTAGCGATTGCGGATCTCTTCGAGGTAGACGCGTGCGAACGGATGCCCCTTGGCCATGACGATGGCGGAGTTCCCGACCTCCCCCGGCACCCTCTCGACCGCGAAGCCGTATGGGGAGTCAGCGGCCGCGGCGGCATAGGACGGGTCGACCAGCACGTTGTCGCCGTCGACGTAGATACCGCCGAACCTGTGCAGAAGCTCCAGGCGGAGGATGTCACTGGCCGCCGCGTATCCCCGTCCGACCTGCTTGGCCGTCTCGGTCTGGAAGAACTCGTGCAGCATCATGGGGGAACCGGCATGGAACACCTCGTGCACATTCACAAGGCGCACACCGTTTTCCCGCGCCCAGTCGAGCATGTCCCGCGCTTCCACGAGGGTCGCGTCGTCGGTGGCGGCCGGAGGCTCCTTGGCCTGGTCAAGCACCGAACGCGGCACATCCGTCCAGAGCACCATCCGCGCCATACCCCGGTAGCGATCGGCCATGAAAGTCGTCTTCTCACGGAAGTCCGCCATCTTCCCGGCGTTCCGCAACGGGCCGCCCAGCCAGATCTGGTGGATGACGTTCGGCATCTCGGCCCGCGCCGGGAGCGGTGGCATCCGCCGGTTCGGCGCCCAGGCTGTCCGTTCGGCCTCTGAACGCTCGGTCACCAGCGCCGTGCCCGCAGCTCTCGGCAGCGTCCGCGCGTCCATCTCACGGTGTGTCGGGGCCCGGTGCACCATGTCGAGCCGGTCGAAGAATGTCGCCACCTGCTCGCCTTGCAGCGATGTGTGATCGTGGCCCTCCATGAACGCCGTGGGAGAAAGCGGGTTTCGCCCACCGAACAGGTCCGGCCCCAGCAGTTCCGTGCCACGGCCCGGTCGCCACTCGTTCACCGGGACCACCGCCGATGCGGCCACGTCGCTCAGGAGCTCGCGCGCGTCGGAATACGTCTCCGAGTCGCCCGGTGCGCGGCTCGCGGGGAATTCCGGCTCGAAGTCTGGTAGGGCGCGTGCTCCCTCCTCCTCCCGCGTGTCCGGGGCCGTGAGGGGATGGTCGTACACCACCGGTCCTGAATCGGTGGCGGTCTCAATCTGGACCAGATGGTCAACGGGCAGAAGACCGTTGCCCAGGCCCGCGGTACTCGCCATCACACCGGTCCCGGACACCTTGTCCGGCCGGTTACGGAACAGGGCCTTCGGGTCGAAGTAATGGTCGGTCACCGACACGAAGTGCAGTGCCTCGTGTAGCAGTACGGCATTGTCCCGCGCTGTCTGCTCCGCCGTGGCGCCCTCATTGTGCAGACGGAAATTCAACTGGTCGGAGACGCCCGGCTCCGACCTCATCGACACGTCAACGCCAGGAGTGCCCTGGGAAACCTCCACAAGTTCAACATCGATGTGCAACTGGTCCCCGGAAACAGGCAGCCGGAAGCCCGTGTTGATGCGCTTGTTGAGCACCTCGTTGAACCGCTGCTCCAGCTGCACCCTCGTATCGGGGCCGGTTCCCTCACCCATCACCACCGGCAGGACCAAGGTCAGTTCCCGCACCCAGCGTCCGTCTTCGGCCTGGATCCGACGGATATCCGTGCGGACCAGCGTCGCCTCACCCCCCAGACGCCGGACGCCATCCCGGACCACCGGCTCCGCGAGCGGATCTGAAGCAGGGTCGAAAACCTGGGTTTCCAACCTGGCAGGCCTCGCCCCGCTCCGCCTATCCCACCATGCGCCCTTTGCGACCGGATCGGCAGACGGCGCCACAAGGTCAAGCAGCTTGTGTCTGCCCTGGGCCCGTTCCCACAGGGCTCGGAAGCCCTCGTAGCCCTCGTTCTCTGCCTGGGTGGAGACCAGGTCGTGGGCCTGCGGCACGTGGGTGCCCTCAGCTTCGTCCCAGAGTGCTCGGAAGCCCTCGTAGACCTTGTTCTCCGCCTGGGTGGATTTGAACGGGTTGGCCGTCCGGGAGTGAAGGGCCTGCGGGTCGGTGCCGTACAACCGCTGAAGGAGCGGCAGCAGCGTCGGCTCGTGCTGCCGCACCCAGTCCACCCCGCCGTTGTTCCGCGGCTTTTGGGTACGCACGTCCTTCCCGGCGTTCGTCCGGAGGTAGACATTGGTGAGCTGAGCGAAGAACTCGTGCTCGTTCTCCGACGAGTAGTTGGTTGTGGGGCGCCCCCGTTTATCGGTGCCGAACAGCGGGCCGTCCGGCCATACCCCGGCGTCCCTCTGGGCCAGCTTCGCCTGGTACGCCTCCAGGATGAGCTGCCGCTCCGCGCCGGTCAGCGCGTACTGGTGGATCGCGTGCGCGAATTCATGGGTAGTCGTCGAGTATCCGTCCGCCGACGCTGGCACGGCCCCGGGGGCGGTGTTGAACTCACCGAGGAGATTCTCCTCCGGCGCCGCCACCCGGCGAAATTCCGTCAGGCCGCGCAGTTGATCAAAACCGTCGTCCCCCGCCAGCTGACGGAACGGGGCCAGCGACGTCAACGCCTCGCTCCTGGGCACCACGACCACGCGCAAGCCGCTCTTCAGCAGCTTCACCGCCGCCTCCGGATCGCGCAGCATCCGCGCGACCTGCGCCTGCACCTCCTGCCGCGCCGACCACGGCTGATCCACCCCGGTCGGCACCTGCACCATCAGCTGTGCCGCCGTCGCAGCGAACTCCGAGACGGACAGACTGCCCCGCAACACATCCACCAACGCCCGGTTGGACGCCAGCCGCTCACGTTCAGCGGGTGTCAGCAGCGACAGCTCCCACGCCCGGTCGGCCGCCGACATACCCGGCAGTCGCCGCGCCAGCTCGATCCGGTCGCCCGACCCCGGCCGGGCGGTACTGAACTCGTTGCGCAGCCGGTCCAGCCCCCCGTTGAGCCACCTGAAGTCGAACGGCCCGGCACCGAGCTCCTGCCACCTGGCCTGCTGCGCCGCACGCGCCCCGGCCAGTCCGTCCACTACCTCGAAGAGCCGGGCACCCAGCGTCGGTGCGGCACCGGGCGGGACCGCGCCCCGGTACGCCTCACCACGCAGCGTCTCGATCTCATCGACCGACAGGCCGTTCTTGAACATCGGGTCCGCCGTGCCGCAGAGCAGGTCGTACAGATCCTCCTCACGCTGCCTGTCGTCGGTGCGCAGAGCCAGCTCGTAGGCGATGTCGGCCAGCGAGTGGAGGGGCGACGGCACCGTGAAGCCGTCAATGCCAGTGGTGTCGGTATACGTGTCGGCACCGGTGCCCACGGTGATCTCCACGCCCTGGATCACACCGGTCAGCATGCGGCCGTCCGCCTCCGTGCGCAGCGCATTCTGCGGCGCCCCGGGGAACCGCTGGGCGACCGCCCGGTTGACGGCATCTACGAGCTGCCCGGGATCACCAGCCAGCTGGAAGTCCACCGTGTCCAGGGCACCCGGGCTCTGGAACTGCACCTTGCGCCGGGCCCGGCCGGACAGGACGACCGGAAGGCCGACACCCCGCATGAGCTCACCGAACTCCCGGCCGACATCCAGCTTCACATAGTCGGACGGCCCCCCGGGCGGGCCTTCCGGGGCGGGGTAGGCCTCTGCGCCCCACGGCGAGACATCCGCCGTCGGCGGGCTGAAGTCCGCGGTCAGGAAGGCGTCGGCGTCCATGGGGTCGCCGGAGGACGTGGGGTCGCCCGGTGCGCGGCTCACGGGGAATTCCGGCTCGAAGTCCGGTAGGGCGCGTGCTCCTTCCTCCTCCCGCGTGTCCGTAGGCAGCGCGTGGCGTTGGTCGCCGGGGTCCTTGGATGGGTGTGCCGGCTGCCCTGCCCCCTCCAACGGCTGAGGACTGTTCCAATCCTCCTCCGTCGGCAGCGCCTCGGGACCCACCACGTCGCCATCGCTGTCGCTGCCGGCGTAGCTGTCCATGTCGACGTCGCTGTCCGGGTGCTGCGCGTCGTCGACCCCATAGATGCCGAGCGGTTCGGGGAACTGCCCGATCAGCTTGCTCTCGGTGACCCGCAGATGCAGATGGCCGAGCCCGTCAGGGGTCTGGTCCCAGAAACGCTGAACCACCTCCAGCTCCGCCCGCTCCGGATACACCACCTCACCCCGGGCGGGGTCGACCGCGACGAAGGACACATCACGCGCTGAGGAGTCCACCACCTCCACCAGCACCGGGAACCCACCCACACCCGGGCCCGAACCGGACAGACCGGCACGAGCGACGCCCTCATCCAAGCTCGCCACCGCAAAGCCCGGGACAGCAAGGCCCTGCACATCCTCCGCCCCATCAGGCAGCCAGCCCGCCAACCAAGCGGCCGAGTTGACCGGCGGCAGAGCTCGCAAGCCCTCCACCGCCATTCCACGATGCTGCGGAGCATCCGCCAGCACACCCGCAACGGCATCATCCAGCCGCG
This sequence comes from Streptomyces sp. NPDC002870, assembly GCF_042888505.1. NCBI lineage: Bacteria > Bacillati > Actinomycetota > Actinomycetes > Kitasatosporales > Streptomycetaceae > Streptomyces > Streptomyces sp. NPDC002870. Next base: position 77,240 of record NZ_JBIAPW010000005.1, on the reverse strand, counting down.
CATGCAGAACCTGGCGTACCTTCTCCCGCCAGCCCTCAGCCGGCTCCGTGTGCACTCCAGCCGCCCCTGGGGTGGACGGGCCTCCGCGGCTCATCAGCAGGAGCTGCGTAGCGGCCGCCTCCTGGGTGACCGCGTCGCGGAAGTCCTCGTTGCCCATCAGCAGCAGCGGGAAGTCGGTGTGTTCACCGGTCGCCGCGAGCAGTGCCACGCCCTGGTCGACCGCGTCTCTGGCCGCGGCACGGAACAACTCCGCATTCTGCCCGGCGTGGAAGAACACGCGGTCGCGCGGGCTCGTGTGGAGATAGAGCGCGGTCAGATGCCCGGGCGCCAGCACGTCCAGCGGCGACGCGCCCCCGTGCCGTGCCGACCACGCCACCAATGCCGCCAGCCGCTCAGCCGACACACCATCAGCGTCACCCCGGCGGGCCAGGGCCACCAGATCACCCGGCACTGCCGGACCACCGGTCACCTCAGAGGTCAGCCAGTCATGACGCAGCGCGTACAGCTCCTGATACGGAGTCTGCCGCCGACCCCGACCCACCACCGGCAACTCTGCAAAAGCCCACGCATACACATGCGCCGCATCACCCAGGACAACGGAGTTCTCCACCGCCGACGGCATCCAGGACAGGGAATCGCGCACCGCTTCAAACAGGCTGTCCGAGCCCTTGCTCAGCAGCCAGCTCAGCAGCGCCATACGAGCCGCCTGCATCGACGCCAACGGCACCCTTTGCCGGTGAGCGGCAAGGAACGCCCTCGCGGTGTCGAGTCGGTCGCCGGAGAGGTGCAAACTGCGGACCTCGCTGAGCACCCGGAACTCATCGCTCTGCCGGTCCACGCCAGCGCTCTGGAACGACACCCCGGAGGCCGCCGCAGCATCGACCACGGCGTCGATGAGGAGGTTTGTGGGGGCGTCGTCGGGATACTGGGCCGCTCGCCCGGGAAGCCAGATGCCGACCATTTCCTGCGCCGCCCGGCGGACAGCGGGATCAGCAGCGAGATCCTCTCCCAGCGCCCGCTCATACGCCCCACTCAGCCCCGACCAGCGTCGGTCCCGGTAGAGGCCGCGGAACCCGTCGGCGTACGGCGCATACGCCCGAGCCGCAGCATGCCGGGCTGCCACCGACCGAGGACGCGGCCGGAATTCACGGAAGCGCGGCCCACCCGGCTCAGGGGCGAGCTTGATCGTGACCTTGCCTTCGAACTCGCGGTATTGCGTTGTGGTCGTGGGTGCAAAGCTGTGGTGATCGCTGGCATCAGCGACCTCCTGTCCGCCCGGATCGCCGCCCAGAACATCGGCACCTAGGCTGCACGCGACGAGCACGATATCCGTGTCCGCCCCAAAGCCGCCGCCACGCAGCAGATTCTTAAGGTGCCAGCCCCACTCCGTACCGCTCACTAGGCGGGGGCCGTACCTGGAGAACACCTCGAAACCGACGGAACTCCCGTGCGATTGGACCGAGACGGAGTTCCTGCCCCATCCGACGGGCATCCAATCCACGTCCTTGGCCTGCAGGTCCTTGGACTCAATCCCCAATGCCGCGTCTTTCGGGTGGACCCAGAAACGGATCTCGTCCGATCGCTCCATCTTGCCGAACATGTAGCGCCACTCGGCAATCGGCACGCTGGAGAAGCCCATGATGCGGTTGTCGCGGGCGACGGGCCAGGTCAGGATCTCCGGGGCCCAGGACGTATCCCGCTGCCCGATCTCCTCGAGCACCACATGCTCATACACAAGCCCCGACGCACCGTCATACCGCATCGCCCGCGATACCACCCGGACGGTGACGGCCTGCGGGAACCGCACCGTCCGCTCCCCCGGCGTCCGCGACAGCGGGGAGACCTCCCGGCCACTGGAACGCTCCACCGACCACACCACGGCCCGCCGACCCGCACCCCCGCCGGACGCCGAACCCAACAACCCCAGCGCACCAGCGGTACTGGTCGTCGCCCCATGGAACTGCAGCAACCCGAACTCCGCACCCACGGCGGGCAGGATATTCTCCCACGACGCCCACGCCACCGCATGCGGGACCCTCGGCAGCATCGTCAGTGCTTCCGCCGCCATCTCCCGATGCCCCGTCAACTCACCCCGGGACCATTCCGCAAGTGCAGCGCCGCGCTGCACCAAGTCCGTGATCTCCGCATCACTGCCCGAGAACGACTCCACCTTCGCCCTAAAACCCGCATAGCGGGTGAGCAGCAGCGGAAGGTGCGCCATTGGCGAAGGCTGGCGCAGCGCGTACCGCACCATAGCTGCGGCCTCATGACGCAGGCGCGCCACCCCAGCGTCGTCCGCCGTGAACGCCTCGCTCAGCAACTGTGCGTCCGCACCACTCACCAGCGGCAATGCCAGCATGTACGCGGGATTGAGGTTCGCCCAAAGCAGATGGGGGGAGCCATGACGCAACATCCAGTCCGCCAACGCGGCATGCCGCTCCCGCCGGTCCTCCAGAACATGGTCAGCCAGTTCGCCGATACCGCCGCTCCACGAGAAGACTGTCTCCCGGATGCCGTCGAGGACAACGCCGCCGTCAGCCAGACCCTGGAACCAACCGCCGTGCCGCTCGCGGTATGCGCGGTGGTGCGGCAGCTCGAGATCGGCGCGGACGCTCCCGGACTCCAGGACCTGCGCGGCCTCCGCCCACAAGTGTCCGCGCATGGGAGGATCCAGGGCGCCGAGAGCCCAGGCATACAACTGCGACGCGTCCGCAACCGCCATATCCGGTTCCAGCCCGTGCCGGACGCCCGCCGCATGCCCACCCCGCACCACCTCAGCGAGGGTGTAACCCTCAGCCTCCGGCAGTCCGGCCAGCAGTACCTCCCGGAACTGCAGTGGATCGGAGCCGGTCAGGGTCAGCGAGGCATACACCCGATGCAGCCACCCAACGGCCGCGACCGCCTCCGGCCGGATGCGAACGCCCCGTGCCATCTGACCGGCCGGAGCCTGCCCATGCGGCGGGATATCCGGGGGCAGCAGAGGCACACCGTGCGTGTTGGTCTGCGGAGCGGTCCGCCACATATCGCTCAGCGTGGAACCCGAAGTGCTCCGGAAAGCCGCCAGGATGAACAGGCCGACCAGTTCCTTCGTTCCCATGGCCGTGTTGTTAGGGTCTGTCCACGCCCAGAGCTGGGAACGCAGGCCCTGCGCTCCCGTCGGCCAGTCCGCAACAATGCCGGACGGCGTGAAGGCACGCACGGCGGCCTCACGACCGAAGTGCCCCTCCAGAGTCGTCAGCAGTGCACGCACGGAGTTCTTGGCCACGCTGACCACACCGCGATCGACGGCCAAGACCTGGCGCAGCGCCCCCTCAAACCGGTCTGCCGCCTGCTGCCAGGACGGATCGGCGTACAAGTCGGGGAACCGCGACCCCTCCTGCGGCTGAGGGCTGTTCCAGTCCTCAGCCGCCGGCTCCCACTCCGCGCCCAACTCGGCCACGCCGTTCTCGCCCACGGCCTGCATGGCGGAGGACAGATTGGGGAGCGGCGCGGTCTCGTCCCGCATGGCATGGGCGCTGCTCTGCGAAGAGGACGGGGCAGAGTCTATGGCCGGGGGCGGGACAGGAAGCGGGGCGGCCCCCGGGTTCTGGAGGTCGGCAGGCTCTGCGTCCTCCCAGTCCGCGACGGTCGGGTTCGGCACCTGCCCGGTGGCGACCAGATGGAGGACGCCGACCCCGTTCGGGTTCGTCCGCCACTCAGCACCGGCACGGGTGAAGCGCACCTTGCGGCCGAGACGCTGAGCGAGGCGCTGCGCCAGACCACGGTTGAGACGACCCAGCTCCGACACCTCGAGCACCACATCGGTGGAGAGCCGACGCCGCATCAGCTCGGGATCGGCCGCCACCAGTTCAATGAACACATCGCCGGTCACCGTGTAGGAGACACCACGCAGGGTCACCGACACCTTGTTGGGCTGCCCCGGCGCCAAAGAGGCCCGCACCAGGTAGGGAGGGGGCTTGTCGCGGCCGTACCTGTCCTTCCCCGACCACGGCGCCTCCTCCAGCCCCGACGGCAGACCGACCCACGACATATCCAGCACCCAAGGCACCAGCCCGGAGACGAAATCACGCCCGACCAGCCCGGTGACCTCGGTCTCAGTGCTGTAAGCCCCCAGCACGTCCAGGTAGAAGGCGGCCAGCACATCGGGGTCGGCCACATCACGGCCGCGCGCGAAACCACCGGCGGCCCCCACTGCCAAGATTTCGCGTGCCTGGTCGTTCACCGCGGCGGGGTCCATGTGCAGCACCCGGGCGGCCAACGCATCCCAGCCCGCTCCCCCCATCCTCGCCCACATCTCGTAGGCCTTCACAAACGCCCAGAACACCCGGGACCGCTCCGCCTGCCCCACCTGGTCAGCCCCCGACAGCATCAGTGCGTTGACGGTCCGCCGATCGAGCGTGCTCAAGTTGGCACCGGCCAATTCCCGCGCTGCATACGCCACTGTGGGCAGGGCGGCGAACTGGCTCAGCAGGGTGCCGGGCGGGGCCGTGCGCGCGGACTGGAACAACTCCCGGTAGTCATGCCGAGTCGGCTCGCTCTGCCCCTGCGGCAACCGCGCCTTCACCACCCGCTGCAACAGATCCAGCGTAAACGGCCCCAGCCCATCGAAGGCCGGATCCGCGCGCCACATCCCCTCCACAGCAGCGACCCCCCGCAACAGATCCGCATACGCGGGGTCCTGGTCGACACGAACACCATCATCGACCTCATTACCCATGGTCAACTTCAACGCCCGCACCAGAGCAAGCGTCTGCTCCCGCACCTCCTCCGGCACCGGATCCGCACCCGCATACAAACCGGCCACACGCGCCCGCCGGTCCACCTCCCCCACCACCGGCTCCGGGAAATACTCCTGATACGGCGCCCGACGCCCCTGCGCATCGGTATGTGCAATCCGGCCATATATGCCGAAGCTGGGCCGATATGTCCCTGTTGTCTGCACGTGGGCGCGCGTCTTACGTCCTGTTCCGTTCGCAATCCACTGCCCGACCGGATGACTCCGGAGCGGGTCGGCAACAAACACAACAGGGGAAGCCTCGCCGTGTATGTGCGGCGCAGGCACGGTATCGTCACTGGGCGAAGCACCCTTGCAGGGAATCACGTCCACCCAGAAATCCGGGGGCAGCGAGGACAAACTCTTCCGCCGCTTCAGCCATCCCGCCGCCTCCGGCCCCGACGCCTCCTTATAACTACCGTCCCTCAGCGGGAAATAGACACGGCCCGGGCCGCCGTGCGCGGCCCAGTGGTAAATCTTCGCGTCCGGCCCCGGCAAACCCACCTCAGCCGAGTAGGTTCCTGTAGCGGGATTGAAATACTGGAACGTCTTCATCTCGGGTAGGCGACGGAAAGGCTCGAACCGTAGGCCCAGGTCGGAACCGGTGAGAGCGCTTCGGCCGTGCTGCCTCCCGTCCGCCGGAGTGACCATGGCCCGGGTCACCACCTCGCGGTGCCATGCAGGAGCGCCATCATCCCGGTCAGGCGCTATACCCGGCTCAATCCGAATGAAATCCGCCGACTCCGCATGCCGACCCACAACCTGAAGGATCCGCATCTTCCCGCCCGTGCTCGCAGGAATCCACGCACGCCCCGTCGGCGCCCACACAACCCGCCCAAGCCGCTCCGCCAGCTTCCGCGCCAACTCCAAATACCCATCCCCCGCGAAGGGAACAGCCAGCACCACCGGCACATCAACCCCAAGACCAGCCAGCTCTGGATTGTGCGCCATCACCTCAACAAACTCATCAATCCCCAGATGCCGCGTCGAACCATCCGGCCACGGCACCCGCACCCCGTCAGGACCCCCCTCACCCCCCACCACATACACCCCATGCGGCCAAACGGCCGGCACCTGGCGGAACCGCGGCGCCTTACCCTGCTCGTACTCCATCAACTCGACGTGCTCGGTGTCCAGCTCAACGGTCTCGTCCGGCCCCCAGTTCAGACCCGCAACGGACTGGCCCCCGACCGTGAAACGACGCGAACGGCCCGCGTCGAACACACCCTGCCGCTGCACATGGAACGCAGCCAGCGCCGCCACACTCCCCGCACGCCCCTCCGCCTGCGCATCCCGCACCAGAGCGAACAGCTCATCCCGCACCCCTTCATCCACCGGCACACCATCAGCCAGATGCAGCACACGCCGCGCCACCACATCCACATCCACATCCACCGAGCCACCCACACTCGGATCACTACCACCCAGCCGCTGAAGCACCACCGACGGCGGCGGCCAGGCCACCGCAAACGTCGCCCGCCGACGCAACTCCGAAACAGACGTATGCCCAGACCCCGCAGCCCCCGCCACATTGCGCCCCTGGCTACGCCAGGCAACACGAATATCCGCAGCCCTCAAACGATCCTGACCCGCCGGCACACCCGCCTGAAGCGTCCCCAACGCATCATCCAGCGACCGCACAAGCCCCTCACGAGCCGCCCTCGCCCGCTCCTCCCCCCTCTCCAGCGCCCGCTGCTCCCCATTCCTCCCGCTACCCGGGCCATATCCCGTCACCACCACATCAGGCAACGGCAACCCAGCCCGCCACTGCGCAAGCGCCTCCGCAGCCACCCCCTCCGCCAAACGACGAACATCCACCTTGGCACCGGGAGACAACGTCGTAGACCTCGGCCCGAACTCCACCCAACTCAGCGACGCCACACCACTCGCCGACCCGCCCAACCCCGCCGTTTGTGGCTGAGGACTGTTCCATTGCGCCGGCTCCGGTTGGTCCAGCGCGCTCATCGCCAGCGCCGGTTTCGGTGCGGGGGAGTCCCCGGACATGGCGGGCGTGACTGTGTCGGGCGTGTGCTGGGCCGACGACGGCCGGGGCAGGAATGTGCGCCACTCGGTCTCTCGGCCCTGCTCGTCGTGCTCGAGGGCGATCCTGAGGCTGCCGCCCGCCTTCGGCGGGCTGAACGCGACTCTTCCGGTGGGGGCGTGGATGACCAGGCCGGAGATGTCGGCGACGATCTGGGCGTCCGCGAGCGCCTGCCCGGCCCCGGCGTTCGTAGGCCGGTCCTTTCCCGCCGTGCAGGAGAACAGCGTGATCGCCTTGAAGTCCTTGAGCACGGATTTGAGGGAGCGCAGAAGGTCGCCGAGCTCCTCGGCGCTCATGATCCGTTCGCGAGTGGCCCCCTGCAGCGCATCGGTGATGGGGTTGGCCTGGTCCTCGCCGACGACGGCGCGGAACCCGCGGTCGTCGTGGTGCAGGCCGAGGAAGAACGAGTCCTTGAAGCTATTGGGGAGCTCCTTCCAGGTTCCGGCCGGGGCGCCGTCTTCCTTGAGGTAGCTCGCGACGAACCGGGTCTGCTCCGATAGCTTTCCGTAGGTGTTCAGGCGCCTCTCGAGGTCCTTTGCGCTGAACGAAAGCGCGCCCATGCGCTTGCCCGAAGCGCTCTTGACAGCGTTGACCTGTATTCGCGGGTGCTGCCACGCGCTCTTCGACGGCTTGGCGTACTTCTTGGTGGCCGGCTTCGGGGTCTGGGGCAGGACCGTGGCGAACGGTGCCTGGTGGGTGCCGGTGCCCGGCTGCTCCTGCTGTGCCTGCGTCGCGTGGGCGGCGGTTCCGCTGCCCTGCAGGGGCGTCCCACCGACCTCGACAGCGGTGGACTCGGTGGGCACCTGGCCGGATGCAGGCGGGGGGATCTGCACATCGGCGGACTTCTGTGCAGCTGGGTTGCCGGCCGGGGACTTTGCGGATGCTGTCTGCGGGGTTTCCGAAGTACCGGAGGATACCGGGGTTCCCGGAGTCGGGCTCCCCGTTGCGATGGTGTGCGGGGTTATCGGAGCACCCGCGGTGTACGGCTGCTCTGCCGGAGTGGAACCTGCCTCCTGGCTCGCGGGATCGGCCGTCGGCTCGTGCCCCTCGACGGTGCTCTGTGCCGACGGCTGGCCTCCAACCGGAATCTGGGCCTTGGGCGGCGTTGGCTGACCTGTCGCGGCGGAGGGGCCGTCGAGGAGCGGTTGTCCGACGATCGGGACGACGGGTTCGGATACGTCCCCGACAATGCCGGAGCTCTCGGGACCTTCGGTCTCCGGGCGGGAGTCGTCCTGATCTGCTGCTGCATCCTGTTGCGGCGCGGGCTGTCCCGGTACGTGGCTGCCGTCGGCGGACAGCGGCGGGGACGCGGTCGGCCCCGCTGCGTTCCCGATGGCCTGGGCGGCGGCGTCCGGAAGGGACTGCGCCCCTGCCGTGTCGATTTCCCCGGCAACCGGCTGGGTGACCGCCGGGCCGGTCTCCCCGGTGGCCGGCTGGGCGATCGTCGTGTCCGTCTCTCCGGCGACCGGCTGGGCTGGCACCTGATCCGCGGTTTCGGCTTCCGGCTCCGAGTCCGAATCCGCGTACGGTTCCGCGAAGGTGTTGTCCGGGTAGGGAGACGCGGACTCGTTCGTGGAGGGTGTGGGGATGCCGGAAGCCGGTCGGCCCGTCGGCGCCGATGGCTGGTCCGTGGTCGAGGAGTTGTCCAGCGGGCGGTGTCCGGACTCCTCGACTGCCTCGTCGATGATCGGCTGCTCGGCGGACGACTCCGCTTCGTCGGCGATCGGGGCGTCCTGCACGGACGGGCTGCCGCCTCGAGGGGTGTTGCCGAGGTCGGAAGGTGCCGTTGCCTCCGCGGGCAACTGTCCAGAGGTGACGGGAACGTTCGGAACGTGGGTGTCTTGCGTGTCGGGGACGCCGTCGGTGCCCAGGGGGGCGGAAGGTTCGGATCCCGGCGGGGCCAGCGTCGACTCAATGATGTCGGCCAGCGGTTGGGACGGCGAATCGCCGACGACAGAGCCCTCTTCGAAGTCGGTGTTGTCGGGGCCGGTGACGACGGAACCGGAAGTCCCGACGGCTCCCGTCCCCGTGACCGCGCTCGGCCCCGGGCCCAGACCTGCTGCCAGAACCGGGCCCAGGCCCGGTTCTGAGCCCGGGACCAGCCCCGGAGCGAAGTCGGCGTCTGGAGTCGGCGTGGCCGAGCCGTCCAGATTGTCGAATCCCGAGAGCGACAGCGGGTCGACGGAGAAGTCGGAACTGTCCTTGTCCTGGAGCAGCGGCTCCTCGTCGAGGTCGAAGTCCGATATCGAGGAGGTGTCACTGGCCAAGCTGAAGTCCGTGATGTCCGACTGGGGATCGGTCAGTTCGGAGACATCACTGAAGGCATCACTGAAGTCGGTGCCCGGCCCGACATCGCTGAAGTCGGAGACATCGCTGAACTCAGAGATGGACGCCCCATCGCTGAGATCGGAGACATCGCTGACGAACGATGCGGTGTCGCTGTCGCTGTCGCTGTCGCTGTCGCTGTCGCTGTCGCTGTCGGGAAGGGGAGTCGGCAGGGTGATCGGTTCCGGTACGAACTCTGCTGCAGGCATGTCTTCTGGCACATCGCCGATGTCGTACGGAGGCTGGACGGCGGGATCCGGCGTCGGCGCAGGTACAGGAGCCGGGGCAGGAGCCAGGGCAGGAGCCGGGGTGGGCAAAGGCACGGGGGCCGGAGCAGGAGGCGGTGTGACGGGAGGTGCGGTCTGATCGACGGACAGGTCGGGCCCGATGGTGGAGACGTGGTTGGGGAGTGACTCCAGTGTCGTGTTGGCGTTGGGGGTGACGAAGATCGGGTCAGGACCGGAGTCTGTGGTCGCCACGGGATTCGGCGTGTCGTCCTGGCCGCCTCCCTCGCTGCCGGCACCGGGATTGTCGTTGCTCTTGTCCAGGAGGTTGAGGATGTTCAAGCCGCCGAGCAGGTTTTTGTTGATGGATTTGCCACTGATTTCGGCGAAGTCGTTGGCAAGCTCCTGCATCAGGCCGTTGACACCGGCCTCGTAAATCGTTGTAGGATCAACTTTCCAATTGCCGTCAAGAAGACCTTCGACGACTGTTTCCGCGGGCATCTCAGCAAAGAGACCTTCATTGAGGAAGGCCTCAGGAAGTTCAGCTACTTCCTTCTGCCATGGCGGCGCTTTCTTGAAGTAGTTGCGAGTAAACTTATCGAACACTTGGGCGGCAGCCCCACCGAAGGCCCCGGCAAACAGCCCGAAAAGCGCGGACCTTCCAATGTCGCTCCAGTCGATCCCCTTCGCCCTCAGGTCGGGGTTGTCGGGAACGTTCATCGCCATGAGGTTGGCCGCGAATGCGACGAACGCTTCCTGAATGGCTTCGATGCCGGCGGTGAGCGGAATGGGGAGGAACCGCCCCATCCGTTGCGCAATGAGCATCACCCGCAGCGCCCACCGCCATTTGGCTGCGCTGATGAGTGGTGCCGTGACGCCGCCAGTGAGAATCGCCGAAAGTTCGATCAAAGCGATTTCGATCATCAGCATGAGCCACTCGAGGAACATCTCGTACTGGCTCTGGAGTAGCTTCTGGGATGCCTCGATCCGACTATTTGCGGCGGCCTCGAATTGGACCGCCAGGTCCGAGGAAGCATCCAGGAGCTGCTGGACCGCAGCGACGAACGGTTCACCGATTTCCGGCGGCAGGGCGGCGCCAACCGAATCTATCGCCCCCTGCATCTCCGCCGCGAAACGGCGGAGACCTTGGGCCTTCTCTGAGTAATTGTGGGAACTGGAGATGCCTCCGGGCGCACTGCCCTTGGCGACGGGTCCTACCATCACCTCCAACATGGAGAGAAATTCGGATGGAAAGCTTTCCACTTTATCGCCTTGCGCTGCCTGGATCCGAAGATGCCTGGTTGATGCTGTCCAAAGCGTCGTTCTGCGGTTTCTGGATATCGGTAGCCTGCGCGGAAACCGAGTCGTAAACCGCCTGAACCGCCTGGCTGAGGGCTAGCAGAGCACTCTCGAGCTTCTGGTCTTCCTCTCTCACCTGAGGACCCATTTCGTTGGCGAAATCATCCATATCGCCCTCTGTGCCCCACCAACCATAAGCGGCATCCGTGGCCAGATTAAATGTCTTGGCGAGACCCTCGGCAATGCCCACGCCCTTGATAAGGTTCGGGGCATTGCGCAGGATCTCCCCGATATCAGCGGAATAATTGGTCATCGCTACGCCCCCGCCCGCTTCCTCGCACCCGCTCCGTTCTCGGAAGGCGCGGCAATCCGTTCTTCATCGTCCTCGTGGATCTCGTCACGGAACCGGCTCGCGACTGCGGACCTTTGCTCCTCCGACTGCTTGCCGCTCAACGATCCGAAGATCTTCTCCCAATTGATGCTCATCTGGTCCGACGTGCCTTCGCCGGGGACCATCTTGGCGATCGGATCAAGCGTGGCGATCACCCGACTCGCCATCTCGGTACGGGCCTTGTTCGCGGCTTCTAGCACCGCTGCGGACAACTGCACAGCAGTCATGTTCTTGTACTTGCCGCCAAGGAACTCAAGGTCCGTTAGTTCGCCCTTGGGGCCGACCGTCACCTGAACCGACCTGTCCGCCGACTGAGCCGCTTCCGATGCCTGAAGCAGCTCGCCTTCCGCCTTCGCCGCAGCTTCGTCGATCGCCTTCAGGTGGGCCATGGCCTGAGTGATCCGGTCTTCCAACGACCCGCTCAACACGATCTCCTCATCGACTCTTCATCCCTGTCCTGGTCGGTCCGGTGGGCTATTTCCATCTGGGGCGGGGGACGCGGCAGCTGATGTGCCCTCATCGGCCCAGAGCCTGTGGAGCGCCGCCCTCATCGGCCCCCCACACGTCCTCGTCTTCCGTCAGCCAAACGTTCCGCTCCCGGTCGCCGCTCTCGGTCTGCTGCTGCCCCCCGCCGGGCATACCGCCCATCGGGGGCATGAAGGGAGCATTGTTGCTGCTGGTCTGCACTCCCCTCGCCGCGACCTGGTGCTCCTCTTCCTCCACGGTCGGCGACGGGCTGATCCCCCGGCTCGGCCGGGTGACGCCGGCGTCCAGGACGTTTCGAGTGCGCTCGCCGGAAGAACCACCTGATTCACCGCCGCCCATACCTCGCATGGGGGGCGGGAACATACCGGGCGATGATCCTCCAGAGGAACCGGACGGGCCGCCGAGGCTCGACGCATCGGCCCCTTCCCGCCCCAACGCGTATGCCAGGTCGTCCTGGTTGTAGAGGTTGTCGTTGAAGCTGGACGCGTGCGGCGAGTTGGCGGCGGCGTGGTGCGACGAGAGATCAGGGGGCTGCGGAAGGTCCGCAATGCGCTGACGGATCAGTTCCTCAATACCCTTGTCACCACCGGTGGCGCGGTCAGAGTCGGCCTGGATGTCACCGATCCGTTGATCGAATGCCGCCCTGGCGTCCTGGCGCGCCTGGTCGGCCTGCGCATGGGCCTCAGCCCTTTCCTGCCGGGTCTCCGCCCGCGCGTCGTCGAACTCCTTCCGCGCCTGAGCCTCAGCGGCGTCGGCCTCAGCCTTGGCGTCCCGCTCCGCCGCGTCGATCTCCGCGAGCCGTTGGTCGAGCTCCTGCTGCCCCTGTTCAGGAGTGAGTTGACCGTTGGCGACCTGGTCCTCGATCTCGCCCCTGGCCTCCGCCCGGTCCCATTCGGCCTGCTTCTCCGCCTGGTCCCGCTGCGCCTCGGCCTCCGCACGTGCCTGCTCGAACTCCTGCCTGGACTCGGCCTCTTTGTGGTCGGCCGCCTGCAGAGCCTCGTCGCGTTCCGACCGTGCCTCGGCCTGCGCCTGTTCGAACTCTTGCCTCGCCTCGGCCCTGGCCTGCTCCGCCCCGGTTTGAGCCTGTGCGCTCTGCTGCGTGGCCTCCTGCCGGGCTTGATCCACCTGCGCCTGAGCCTGCTCCTGCTGCTCCCTGGCCGCGGCTTGCGCCTGCTCCTGAGCCTTGTCGTTCTCCGCCTGAGCCTTCTGCTGCTCAGCCTTCGCCTCGGCCTGAGCCGCCTTCTGCTCCGCCTTGGCCGCGTCACGCTCCTGCTCAGCCTCCGCCTTGGCCGCAGCCTGCTCGGCCTTGGCCGCAGCCTTTTCCTGCTCGGCCTCAGCCTTGGCAGCCGCCTGCTCCTCCTTGGCGGCAGCCTTCTCCTCCTGCTGCTCCGCCTTGGCCGCGTCACGCTCCTGCTCCGCCTCCGCCTCGGCCGCAGCCTGCTCGGCCTTGGCCGCAGCCTTCTCCTGCTGCTGCTCCGCCTTGGCGGCAGCCTTCTCCTTCTCCGCCTCCGCCTTGGCCGCGTCACGCTCCTTCTTGGCCTCGGCTCGCTGCTGCTGGGCGATCCCGGCAGCCGCAGCTTGCTGGGCAGCCGCGTCGCTCTTGGCCTCCGCGCGATCCTGCTCGTTCTGTGCCTTGGCGGCAGCCTGCTCCTCCTTGGCCGCAGCCTTCTCCGCATCCGCCTCGGCCTCGGCGGCAGCCTTCTCCTTCTCCGCCTCAGCCTTGGCGGCAGCCTGCTCCTCCTTGGCCGCAGCCTTCTCCGCATCCGCCTCGGCCTCGGCGGCAGCCTTCTCCTTCTCCGCCTCAGCCTTGGC
>NZ_JBIAPW010000005.1:0-63789 GCF_042888505.1 Streptomyces sp. NPDC002870 | reverse complement strand
CGGCAGCCTGCTCAGCCTTGGCCGCAGCCTTCTCCGCATCCGCCTCAGCCTTGGCCGCAGCCTTCTCCGCATCTGCCTCAGCCTTAGCGGCAGCCTGCTCCTCCTTGGCCGCAGCCTTCTCCGCATCCGCCTCGGCCTTGGCCGCAGCCTTCTCCGCATCTGCCTCAGCCTTAGCCTTAGCCTGCTCAGCCTTGGCGGCAGCCTTCTCCGCATCTGCCTCAGCCTTGGCCGCAGCCTTCTCCGCATCCGCCTCAGCCTTAGCCTTAGCCTGCTCATCCTTAGCCGCAGCCTTCTCCGCATCCGCCTCAGCCTCGGACGCAATATTGGCGAGCGACCCCGTATCCTTGTCCTCAAATTTAATTGCCGCAAAAACGTCGTTCGAGTTTGTCATCACCTCCCGAATTGCGATAATCGCATCCTCGGCGACCGGGCCGAGCACGTCCTTAATGGAATTCTGCCACTTGAGCACAGCCTCCTCGCCGATCTTTTTCCAGGTGCTGGACTCATTGGGCGGACCATAACGCTCGCCATAAATCTCGATTTCATTTACGAATCCAGGGAGCGCTTCGACTATCGTCGTGTACCCGTGCCCGGCGCTGCGGGATTCAAATGTAACGTTGTTCATCTGTAGGACGAGCTGATTCATCCAGGCGTCCTGGATCATGTCGTACAGCCAGCGATGCGGGTTGCTCAGCGGTTTCCACATCTGCCAGGCGTTGTAGAGGTTCTGCGCCTCACGCCGGATGACGTAGGCCACCTCATTGATCGCACGGGCAGGCGCATACCCAAGCAAATCCCCAGGACCAACACTGCCAACCGGAATATAGCCCTCACCGTAGGTGAGACCTGTTTCTTCATTGGCGTAGCCATCGTAATTCCTGGCCAATTTATGGACGAGCTCTTTGAACATCGCCGCTGCCGTGCCGTCCCAGGAATTGCTATCCTCCCCGATATCCTTGTTGTCCCACTCATCCAGGGTCTTCGCGGCATCAATATAAAACTTCACGGCTCGGTCGAGAGACTTGGCCACCTCCGTGAAGGACACGAGGTCGACATAACTGTCGTCGGGCACCGCCTTTCCGTGACTCGTGAAACCATGAGTGCTGAGGTAATTGTCTTTGAGCTGTTCAAGGGCCGCCCCGGAACCCTGGACGTACTGTCCCAAGGCGGTGGCGTCAGTAATTATCGAGTCTCCTTCCTTGTTCCATATGCCCTTCCCCACCAAGACAGGGTTTGTGACCGAACCGCCGATTATTTCGTCGTCCCCGGTCGGCGGCGCATCAACTGGACCAGACCTTCCGATGAAGGTTATGTTGGCCGTGTATTGACTGACGCCCTTCGGGTCTGAGGCGGGATTGCGAGTGCCGTCCTCTCCATCCCGATAATACGGAAAGACGAAGTCCGTTTCGCTTTGCCGAAACCCCCCCATTGAGACAAAACCGGGATACACCGTCGAACCCGATATCTTTTCGAGCCGCACATGCATCAGGGGGATGCCATCGTTTCCCATGAGGGAGTTCATGACCGACGCCTGATCCGGCAGAACATACCCGGTGAGCATGTCGACTGCCTTTTTCCAGTTGTCGTCATTGTTAGTCGGCATCACAGTACTCCGAGACGTGGGTGGGGAAAGAAGGGGCTCGCGTCAGTCTCTTCTAGCTCTCGCTACCGGAATCCGCTCCACCAACGCCGTCACCGGTGCTGGAAGAGGACTGCAAGTCACTCTCCACGTCCTCGAAAACATCCATAAACGTATCGGTCGAGATCTTGTCCAAACTGTGCTTCTGGTTCTCCCGCATCTTCTCGATCGTTTCCTTCAGGGCGCTCTCGATGTCCTCGAAGAGCTCCACGTGGTCCGTGAGCTTTTGATGGATCGCGGATGCCAACTGCTGGATGCTCTTGTTCAGTTCTGCGCCGCCGACATCAACTGTCGTACTGCCACCCTCCACCACGGGTGACTCCCCTGTAGCCTCTCCGCTGGTGTTGGCAGCGGCATTGGCGCCGGCCATGGGGCCCAAAATGAGCGGCTTGGTGGACACGAGCGTGTCCCGCGTGAGGTTTCCGTCGGCGATGAACCCGACCGATTTGCCTGTGGGGCCGTCCTCGAGCATCTTGCCCAGGACATCGCGGAAATCGCTGAGTTCGGTGTCGATGAACTGCTTCAACCATTTCGTGTCAAGAACTGTCTTCTTGGCCATCTCATTGCCCTTCTGCGCTTCGTGAAATCGACGCGCCCCATGAACTTGTAACCCGTGTGGGGTCATTGACGTGCCGGCGCCGTCGGCCCTCGCCCGGCACGGCGTGGACCGACGGCGCCCGGTCGTCTTTCTGCCGTTCCCGCCGGCTCACCCGGGTCTTTGTGCATGGGATGTGGAGAGCGGGAGGCAGCGTTCGTCTTTGGTCAGCGGCTTCCGATCTTGATGTCCCCCCACCTCTGCGCCAGGCTGTTCTCGGTGAACCGGTAGTTCCCGGAGATGTCCGTGAGCAGCGAAGAGTGGTTGGCGAGGAGCAACTTGATGTTCTCGATCGCCTGGTTCCAGTTCGCCTGCACGGTGCTGTAGATATCCCGGTCGTCACCGATCCAGGTGCTCTTGAGTTCGGTGAGCTCCATCTCCATGTTCTCGATGATGCTCATGATCGCCTGCGACTGGGAGATCATGTCTTCCGACGCGTTTTCGGCGTGTTTGTAGTCGACGTAGATAAAACCGTCGCTCAAGTCCATAGGATCCTCGATTCGCTGCGAGTGTGGGTACGGTGCGGGCGCTGCCTGTGGGCGGGGTCAACGTCCGGTGAATCCGGTGCGGTTCAGCGGTGGCGTGGTAGTGGGTTCTCGGG
This sequence comes from Streptomyces sp. NPDC002870, assembly GCF_042888505.1. Lineage (NCBI taxonomy): Bacteria > Bacillati > Actinomycetota > Actinomycetes > Kitasatosporales > Streptomycetaceae > Streptomyces > Streptomyces sp. NPDC002870. The sequence continues at coordinate 60,954 of NZ_JBIAPW010000005.1, read as the reverse complement.
GGCAGTGCGGTCACGCCGAGTGGGCGGCCCCTGGATTGAGCTGGTCGAACACGCTCGTGGACCGGGCGAATTCAGCATCGATCGACTCGTTCGAGGAGCCCTGCGCCAGACCGTGCTCGCGCAGCGTCTCGTTGAGCTCGTCGGTCATGCGGTCCAGGTTCATCAGGATGGTGTCCACGTGCCCATCCCACTGGTCCAGCAGCTTGCCGTAATTGCCACCATCCGCACCTTGGTAGCCCGAGGCGAGATTTTGCCTGGTGGATTGGACGTCCTGCTGACACCGGAGGACGCCGTTGTAGGCCTGTTTGAGCGCCATAATTCCCCCCCGTGTTGCGCCTTCTTCAGACTGCTGCATGGCCACGGCAGATTTCCTTTCGCAGAGTTCACAGCTCGCGGGATGATGCTTGATGCAGCCCACTGTCAGACAGGTGTACTGCGGCACCCGGGCGAGAGTGCTCAATCCTCGGGTGGTGGCCGATCGTAGGGAAGTGCCGGCCCATTTGGCAACGATCTCCGAGCGCTGTTCCCAGCACCAACCACCGCTGAATTCCGCTCACTTGAGTAAAACCCAGGAAATGCAAATGCTCGATCGAGCGGCTGCTCATTACAGCCGGGCGCATTCTGGACATTGAGGACTTCCGCCCACTGCTGTCGAGAACGATGCGTCACCGAGGGTGATTCGAAGAACACGAGAAAAATCTACTCGGAGGATACGGCCGGAGGCGGATTCGTCCCGTTTCTCCGGTTGGCGCTCTCGCACCGCAGCGTCACCCTGGCCTCGCCGGAGGACGCGGCCTCCGGGGTGAGGTCCGGGCCCGTCGGCACCATCGACAGCAACTGGGCCGGCAAGGTCCGTTCCTCCACACCCTCGTACCCCAGCGCCTTGACCGCCTCCTGGGACAGCAGCCGGTACTTCACGCCTTCGTCCGTCACCAGGAACGTGGTGTCACCCAGGGCGCTGCCACTGGCGCTCAGCGCCCGGACCAGGACGCCCCTGCCGGGTCGCACCGCGATGGCGTCGACTGCCAGACACGCCGACTCGACCTCGGGATCGGGAGCCTGCACGGTCTCGGGCAGGGCATCGGCGGGCAGCACGGAAGCGCCCACCCGCGAACTGCCGCCGGTCGACTCGACGTTCGCGCACGCGACAGACCCGGCTGCGGCCTGGACTGCCTTCGGCGGTGTGTCAGGCAGCTTCTCCCACTGCCCTCCTGTGGCCGCGGAGCGCGGAGCCAGATGCCCGGTCAACGCGTCGGCGCCGAGCGTCGCCACGGTCGGAGCGGATCCGCCGTAGGCAGCGTCCCGCGTCTTCGGGTCGCCGATCACGAGTGCCGCGCCCGTCGCCGTGATCGGGACGAGCCCTTCCCGTGTGAGCAGGTAGTACTGAGCGGCGGCCCCGGGGACGTCCACCCGGAACAGCTGCCCGACCTTCGTCGGCCGATCGCCCAGGTCGGGTCCCTTCTCCCCCCGGCCCACGACATCGGGCGACGCGAGGTCCGGGCCCTGAGGGAAGGCGTCGACGAACGCCGCCGAGACCGGGCGCGGCTTAAGAGCCCCGTATCCGAGGGCCTTGGCAGCTCCCGCCTTGGTGTCGAGGCGCAGCTTGCTGCCCTGCCACAGCAGGTAGTTGATGCCGCGGGGGCCGGCGATCAGCAGTCCCTCGTCACCGTCCAGCTTGCGCCCCTGCGAGCCGTCGCCGGTCTCCTGCACGCCGATCGCGAGCGTCGTACTCACCGCGATGTCACCCGCCGCCTTGGGCCGGGTGGCCGAACACACCAGCCATGGCGCGTCGTCCAGGTCGCCGGTGCCCGGCAGCGCCTCGGGAGCGCCCGGGATCCCGATGGGCGAACCGTGCGGCGCCCCTCCGAGCGAAGCGGTGACCAACGTGGTCGCCTTGACGTCGCCCCCGGCGATCAACCGGGCCGAGGTGTAGTTACGTACGGGGCGCAGCCTCCCGTCGAGGTAGAAGTAGCGTGCGCCGGTCGTCTTGTTGACGATCAGGTCGCCCGATGTCCGCCACGAGTCATTGCCCCCGGGTTTGATGAGCCCGAACACGAAGGCGCCCGCGCACACCAGCACAGCGATGATCACCCCGATCGCCGCGCCGCGGTTGGTCCTGCCGGAAGGGCTCTCGGGAGAGTCGGGGTCGGCCCGCAGCATGGCCGAGGCCAGCCTGCCCATGATGAACAGGTGCGCCTGCACCTGATCCCGTTTGTTCTGCATCGTCCTGGTCCCCCCGGCTCAGCCGTTGATGGCGCGCAGGGCGCCGTAGACACCGACGGACCAGAGCATGAGCGGCAGCAGGCTCATCGCCGCGAGGGAGTGCAGCAGTTCCGCCGCACGTCCCCAGTACGGCACGAGGCGCCGTCCCGGCACGGTCCACGACGCGATGGTGATGGCGGCCGTCAGCCCGAGCAGCCCGGCCGTCAGGATCAGCCGGTCACCCGGGTCCATCGCGCGCGCCGACGCCAGAAGGAGAAGCGCCGTGCCCCACGCTCCGGCCGCCGTGAGCGCGATGCGCTGCCACACGTTCCCCAGCCCCCGGCTGTGCAGCAGCAGGAGCAGGGCCAGGGCGATCGTGGTGAAGATCTCGGCGAGTTCGGGATGCGCCATGAGCGCGACCAGGCAGGGCAGGCAGATCAGACCGATGGCCCCGTAGAAGGCGGTCATCCAGCTGTCGGCCACGATGGACCTGGCCTCGACGTCCCCGTTCGGGTAGGGGTCGATGCCCTCCTGCAACTGCTGGGCGTTCGTGGGCAGAGGCGGCATCCGCATCCCGGAGAGCCTGAAGGACAGCGAGGGGACGAAACCGCCGAACAACACCAAGACGACAGCGACGCAGCTGGCCGCCTGCTCCGGCGTCAGCTCCCAGAACATCAGCACGGCTCCGAACGCCCCCGCCACTGCCACGACGGTTACGCCGAGGAACAGCGCCGGGTACATCCCGACCGCCGCCAGAGCGAGCACCGCCGCACCGCCGCCGGCGGCGGAGGCAGCCAGCATCCGCGCACCGAGCACGGAGCTCCCCTCGGTTCCGGTCAGTTCCCCTCCGGGCAGGAGCCAGCCGGCCAGGGCGAGGTAGCACGTTGCCATGAAGCCGAGCACGGCGCCCGCTCCGGAGTCTCCTACGGCCCGCGTGGCGGATCCGGCCCCGGCGATGAGAAGCAGTCCGGCGAGTGCCGCCGCCAGCGCCCTGAGCCACCCGGCCACTCCCGGGGCTGCCAGGACGACGATGCCGACGACGAGGGTGCTCACACCCAGTGAGTGCAGCAGGCGCCTGCTGGCGTCCGGGCTCCACCCGTGCGGCCGCCCCTGCATCGTGGTGGAGATACCGTCCACCAGGTCATCGAGGTGGACTTCGGGCAGGGCTTCGGCCCGTGGCCGAAGATAGATGGCCTCACCGTCGCGCAGGCCGAGGTCGTCCAAGGTACTCTCTGGATCGAGCGGTGGTTCGCCGACGCGTTGGAGCACCCAACCCCCGTGCTCCAGCCCGGACTCGTCCAGGTCGTCACCTCCGTAGCTGATCACTGTGGGCAACAGGTCGGCAACGGGGACGTCAGCGGGCACAGCCAGGTCAACCGTCCTGGCGGGGGCACATACGGTGAGGCGGCACAGTTGTGCCACCGGAGTTTCGGTCATAGGTCTGTTCGCGCTTCCTGGCGGGGCCGCGGCTTCGCGGTAGTGGGAATGTGGGACGCGGCACGCGGATCGAATGCCGACCGCACATCGGGGCCGGGTGGCGTGGCACGCGCCGACGAGTTTGGCGCTTGGGCCGACTATTCCGCAATGGGCAGCGGGAAAACACTGCGATAACCATTCAGGCAAAACCCGGTTCGCCGCTCGGGGCTTTGTCGTCTCCGCTCCGTCCGGACGACCCACCGTATCCCATTCTGACGATCAAACATATCCCAATCACTGCCGTCCCCCTTTCACTTGTATCCCTTTCACCGTGACCGGAGTTCCGGCATGCGGCGGAATCCCGCGATCCTTTCGCGGGAGTTCTTGGACATCGTTGAGGAGGTCTTTCATTTGAGCGTGATCCTGTTCCGCCGGCCGGCACGCCGCCGGGGTCCGGAATTGCCGTCGGGAGAACTGGGCCTTCAGGAGCCACCAACGCTGCCCGAAGTCGTTCCCGACAGTTCCGCGGTATGGACATACCTGCCGATGGCGCTGATGTCCGTGTCGATGATGCTGATGTTCATGCGCCCCGGTATGGGAGGCGCCGGCGGCGGGTTCATGTACATCGCGCTCGGGCTGATGCTGCTCGGCTCGGCGGCGATGATGGTGGGGCAGGTGATGCGCCGCAACTCCGAGCGCAAGCAGCGCCTGAAGGGCGAGCGCCGTGACTACCTGCGCTACCTGGGACAGACCAGGCGCAAGGTACGCGCGTCCATCACCGATCAGCAACGGGCTCTCGCCTGGCGGCACCCGCATCCCGACGCACTGTCGTCGTTCGTGCGCAGCACCCGGCTGTGGGAGCGCCGGGCGTCCGACGACGACTTCGGGGAGGTCCGGATCGGCGTCGGCGACCAGCGCATCGCGATGAAGCTGACCCCGGCGGCGACGAAGCCGGTGGAGGACCTGGAGCCGCTGTCCGCGCACGCCCTGCGCAGCTTCACCCGCGCCTACACGACCGTGCCCGACCAGCCCATCGCGATCTATCTGCGAGCCTGGTCCAAGGTGCTCTTCCGCGGTGAGGAGGAGCGGATCCGCGGCATGGTGCGCGGGCTCCTCGCCCACCTGGCGGTCTTCCATTCCCCCGACGACGTATGGATAGCCCTGTGCGTCTCTGACGAGCACCGGGCCCAGTGGGAGTGGGCCAAGTGGCTCCCGCACAGCCTCCACCGGTACGAGCACGACGGTGCCGGACCGACCCGGATGATCGCGTCGGCCTTCAACGAGCTGGAGAACCTGCTCGGCGGCGAGTTCCAGGAGCGTCCCGCGGCGGACCCGGACGCGGTGCCGGGACGGGAGGAACCCTTCACGGTCGTGGTGGTCGACGGCTGCAGCGTGCCCGCGGGCCACCGCTTCGACGGGCTCGGCTTCCGCAACGCGGTGGTGCTCGACATCACGGGCACCCTCACCTGGAAGCCAGGACGCACCACCCTGCGCCTGGAGGTCGAGGGGGACAGCGTCGCGCTGGTGCGCACCGACCGGGACCGCAAGGAGCAGTCGACGCGGCTCGGTGAACCCGACCAGTTCGGGCCGGTGAGCGCGCTGGCCGTCGCCCGGCTGCTCGCGCCGTACCGGCTGGGCATGGGCGGCGACGTCTCCGAACCGTTCGACAGCAATCTCGAGCTGACCAAGCTGCTGAACATCCCCGACCTGTACCGGCACGATCCGCCGACACTGTGGCAGCGGTACACCGGCAGCGCGCGGCTGCGCGTGCCCATCGCGGTGAGCGGCAGCGGCACACCTGTCGAGCTGGACATCAAGGAGTCGGCCCAGGGAGGTACCGGGCCGCACGGCATGCTCATCGGCGCGACCGGCTCCGGCAAGAGCGAGTTGCTGCGTACCCTCGTGCTCGCACTGGCCCTCACCAATTCCTCCGAGACGCTCAACTTCGTCCTCGTGGACTTCAAGGGCGGTGCCACGTTCCTGGGTCTGGACGAGCTGCCGCACACCTCCGCGGTCATCACCAACCTCGCAGACGAGGTGTCGCTGGTCTCCCGGATGCAGGACGCCCTGCACGGCGAGCTGATGAGGCGTCAGGAGCTGCTGCGCTCCGCCGGGAACTACACCTCGGCCCTGGAGTACGAGAAAGCCCGCCAGTCCGGTGTGCCGCTGCAGCCCATGCCGAGCCTGTTCGTCGTGGTCGACGAGTTCAGCGAACTGCTGGCCGCGCACCGCGACTTCATGGAGCTGTTCGTCATGATCGGCCGCCTCGGCCGAAGCCTCGGTGTGCATCTGCTGCTCGCCTCGCAGCGGCTCGACGAGGGCCGGATGCACAGCTTGGAGAGTCACCTGTCCTACCGCATCGGCCTGCGCACGTTCTCGGCCATGGAGAGCCGCGGCGTGCTGGGCGTGCCGGACGCGTACGAGTTGCCGGCCCAGCCCGGCAGCGGCTTCCTCAAGAGCGGTGTCGACGCGCTGACCCGGTTCCGGGCCGCCTACGTCTCCGGGCCCTACCTGCAGCGCCGCAGCTCCGTCGTCCAGGCCCAGGTGGCGAGCCAGGTGGTCCCATGGACATCGGAATGGGTGGTGCCGCGCGCCCCCACGGACCCGGACAGCTCAGAGGGTGGCCAGGCCGAGCCGGACACCGGCGAAGACGAGGAGGAGAACGGCGACACCCTGCTGTCGGTGGCCCTGGACCGGCTGCGCGACTCGGGACCGCCCGCCCACCAGGTCTGGCTGCCGCCGCTGGACCTGCCGTCCACGCTCGACCAGATCCTGCCCCCGCTCGCGCCCGATCCGCAGTTCGGCCTCACCACGGCCGGATGGCCATTGCGGGGCAGGCTCACGGTGCCGGTGGGCATCATCGACCGGCCTTTCGACCAGCGTCGTGATCTGCTGACGGTGGATCTGTCGACGTCCGGCGGACACGTGGCCGTGGCGGGCGGCCCGCAGAGCGGCAAGAGCACGGTCGTGAGGACGCTGATCACCGCACTGGCTCTGACGCACACACCCCGTGAAGTGCAGTTCTACTGCCTCGACTTCGGCGGCGGCACCCTCGCCGGCCTGAGCGGGCTGCCCCATATGAGCGGTGTTGCGGCGCGCGTGGACACCGAGCGAGTGGGGCGTACGATCGCCGAGGTCAACACGCTTCTCAGCAAGCGGGAGCGGTTCTTCCTCGAGCATGGCATCGACTCCATGCCGACGTACCGCAGGCGCCGCGCCGCCGGGGAATTCCCGGACGAACCGCACGGCGATGTCTTCCTGGTCATCGACGGCTGGTCCACCGTGCGCCAGGACTTCGACCAGCACATCCCGACGTTCAACTCGCTGGCCGCGCGCGGGCTCAACTACGGCGTGCACCTGATCGTCACCACCGCGCGATGGGTGGAGCTGTCGGCTTCCGTCCGCGACCAGGCCGGTACCCGGCTGGAGCTGCGGATGGGAGACCCGATGGACTCCCAGATCGACTCCCGCAAGTCGGCGACGGTCCCGCGCAGCCCCGGCCGGGGCCTGACCCCGGAGAAGTTGCACTACCTGGCGGCGCTGCCGCGCATCGACGGGGTCGAGGCCGCCGACGACCTCGCCGACGGCGTCACCGGTCTCGTCTCCGCGATCAGCGAGACCTGGCCGGGACCACCCGCGCCCCCGGTGCGAATGCTGCCAACCCGTCTGATACTCGACGAGTTGCCCGCACCCGCGCGGGAGGGCCGGCTGCGGATCGCCGTCGGCCTGGAGGAGAACGAACTCTCCCCGGTCTGGCACGACTTCTCCGAGAATCCACACATGATCGTGGTGGGCGACAGCGAATGCGGCAAGACCAACCTGCTGCGCGTGATAGCCAAGGGCATCACCGACCGGTTCTCACCGACCGAGGCCCGCATCATGACCGTGGACTACCGGCGGGAGCTGGTGGAGGCTGTCCCCGAGGAGTACCGGCTCGGGCACGCCGTCTCCCTGGATGTGCTGAAAGATCTCGTGGACGGTGCGGCCAGAGCGGTCAGGCAGAGGGTGCCCGGGCCGGACATCGCCCCGGCGCGGATGAAGCTGTGCGACTGGTGGACGGGGCCGAGGCTGTTCATCCTGGTCGACGACTACGACATGGTCGGCGGCGGCCCCATGACACAGCCGTTCCTCCCCCTCCTCGACCATCTGGCGCTCGGGCACGAGGTGGGCCTGCACCTGGTGGTGGCCCGCTCGTCCGCCGGTGCCGGGCGGGGCCTCAACGAAGCACTGATGCGCAGGCTCCAGGAGGTCAACACCCCCGCCCTGCTGATGTCCTGCCCGCCCAGCGAGGGCTATCTCTTCGGCAACGTCAAGGGACGGGAACTCATCCCCGGCCGTGCGGTGCGCATCGCCCGGCGCAAGACCGTCCAGGTGCAGACGCCGCTCCTGGAGGACGAGGTCCGGTGACGTTCCATCAGCCGTGCACGGCGCCGGCCGTGGCCGCGAGCCCCCGGAGCCGGGCGCTCGCGGCGGACGCTGAGCGCCTACTGGCCGGGGGGTGCCGCACTCTGCCGCCGGCCGGGCGGCAGCCAGCCCCTCGCCCGGCCGCGCGGGATCACCGCGCCCGCGGCCGCGAGGACCAACACCAGCGCCAGACCGCCACCGGCGACCGCCAGAGAACGGACGCGGGGGGTGGAGTCGGCGGGCGCCGGGAAGTGTGCCGGAGGAGGAGTCGCCCGGCCGGCCTTCCCGCCCGGCAGGGACATGGACATGGCGGCATAGGGGTCGAGCCGGGGGGTGTCCGACGGATAGGCGGTCCGCAGCAGTTGTCCGGACACTTCCTCGGCGGTCAGTTCCGGGTGTTGGGCCCGGACGAGCGCCGCGCCCCCCGCGGCGCCGGCCGCCGCGAACGAAGCACCAGAGCCGATGTAGTGGCCGGAGCCGCGGGGCCCGATACTGACCATCGCGCTGCCCGGTGCCGACAGATCCGGGTCGTGGGCAGGTGGGGCGTTCTGCTGCCGTACTCCGCCCGGCCCGAAGTCGACGACGGACAGCACTCCGGGCGCCGCGGCCGGCCAGTACGGACCCGTAGGCATCTCCCCGTCGGGCCCCATCTCCTCGCGGGGAATGACGTCCGGGGCGGCGGGGGCCACGACCAGCGCGTCACGCCGCGCGGCATAGGCGGCGGCCTCGGTCAGTTCCGCCTTTCCGGTGCGCAGCGCGTGGCCGACGTAGATGACGTCCGCGCCCCGGTCCGCCGCCTCGCGGATGCCGTCGGCGACCCGCTGCGGCGTGGGCACACCACGGTCGTCGGTGCCCTGCAGAGCGATGATCCGGGCCTCGGGGGCCATGCCCACCACGTCGCTGCCGTTGGTCCGGGCACCGGCGATGAGTCCCGCCGCGAAGGTGCCGTGCCCGACGCAGTCGCCGCCCGCCTCCCCCACGGTCAGCACCCGGCCGGACAGGGCGGGGACGCCGGGGGCGACACCGGTGTCGACCACCGCGACGCTCACCCCCGCTCCCCGGGACAGCTGCTGAGTCCTCGTCAGCCCGAGCGCCGACTGCGCCCAGGCGTTTCCGGCGGCTGTCCGGTCCGACGCCTTGGTGCACGGCGCGTCCTCGCCGAGCCGGACCGGCAGCGGTGGCAGCAGTGTGACCCCCTGATCGTCCGGGGATGGCGAGGGCGTCGGCCCAGCGGCGAAGGCGGGCGTTGCGGTGACCGGCAGCATGAGCGCCGCCGCGGCAGTGAGCGGAACGAATACCTGCATCGTGCGATATCGCATGGCGCGCATGATAAGCACACTGGACGCCCGGCCGCGCGGCCTCAACTTCTGTGCCACGCCCATGTGTCCGGCTACAGCACGTTCCGTCCCGCCGCCGGGCACGGAAGCGTTCGTCCCGTTCGGACCACGCGGACGGCGACGTGGTGGTCCGCCCGTCACCGGCATGGTGGGCCGCGCGGCCCACTCGACAGCACACAGGTTCCCCTCCCGCTCCAGTGCGCGAGTCCGCGTACGGGAAGGGACCGCAGCACCCATTCCAGGAGGTTCGAGGCGCGTGTCACGGCAGTTGCTCATGGTCGGTACGGAACGGCCGGACGGTTTCAAGACGATCGTCGAGGCACTCGCCCAGGCCCGCACCGGAGCGGTGATCCGGGTGCGTCCGGGGCGCTACGCCGAAAACCTGGTCATCAAGACCCGGGTGACCATCGTCGCCGACAGCGGGCGGGGGGGCGTCGAGATCTGCCCGCGTCGCGGCAGCGCGATCAGCCTCATGGCCGACGCGGTCATGCTCAGTGACCTCACCCTGCGCGGGTTCGACAAGGAGACGGCGGTCGTAGACGTACCGGCCGGCCAGGCCGCCCTGGACGGGTGCACCATCACCGGCGCCGGCTGGACCGCGCTCCTGGTGCGCGGAACAGGCTCGTTGGCCGCCCGCAGGTGCCGGATCAGCAATCCCGGGGGCGCCGGCATCGTCGACATCTCGGAGGCCGGAAGCGTCATCGAGGACTGCAGGTTCGAGAACTTCGGCACCTCCGCGGTGGTCATCGGCGAGAGCGGCGACCCCACGGTCCGCAGGTGCAGCATTCGCGACGCCCGGGGCAACGGAGTACTCGCGAACGGCCAGGCCAGGGGCACGGTGGAGCACTGCGACATCTCCGGTACCGACAAGCCCGGCATCGCCCTGGAGGGCCACAGTTCCACCCGGATCGTGGGCACCACCGTCCACGACACCTCGGTCGGTCTGCTGGTCAGCAGCGTCGCCCGTCCGGAGATCGAGGAGACCACCTTCGAGTCGATAACGCAGAGCGCCATCGTCATCTCCGGCGGCTCCGATCCGCTGCTGCGCCGCTGTGTCACGCGGCGGACCAAGAACAGCGGTCTCGTCGTCCTCGACCGCTCGCGGGGCACCGTGGAGGAGTGCGAGTTCATCGCCTCGACGGAATCGGCGATCCGGATCGCGGAGGGAAGCGCCCCGTTGCTGACGGACACGGTCGTACGGGACTGCGCGCACGAATCCGGGGCAGTGCTGCTGGCGGACAGCTCCGCCGCCGAGTTCGACCGCCTCGACGTGGTCGACGCCGCGGGTGTGGGTGTCTCCGTGCGGTCGGCCGCCAATCCCCTGCTGCGCCGGGTCAAGGTCAGAGGCGCGGGCGGGCACGGCATCGAGGTCACCGACGACGGACGCGGCCGCCTGGAGCACTGCGAGATCGACTCGGCGGGAGGCTCGGCGCTGCACATCACCGACGACGCCAATCCGGAGGTCACCGACACCGTGATGATCTCGCCCGCCGGGACGGGCGTCTCGGTCGGCGAACGCGGCCGGGGCACCCTGCGCGACTGCGGCATCGACGGCAGCGGCGACTCGGGAGTGACCGTCCACAACGGGGGCGAGATCATCCTGGAACGGGTCCGGGTCGACGGGGCGAAGGCCCATGGGGTGCTCGTGTCACGGGGCGGCAGAGCCGATCTCACCACCTGTGAGATCGTCGGCAGCAAGGGAGACGGCGTACGCGTCGACAGCGCGGAGACGGTGTCCGTCGTCCGGTGCGTGGTGCGCGACAACCGCGGAGCGGGCCTGAAGCAGAGTTGCGGCAGCGACCGGCTCTCGGTGGAGTCCCTGGCCAGCGCGGACAACGGTGCGGCCGACATCTGGGGCGACGAGGTCGAGGTCGGGGGCGGGCCGGCGGGGGCGTCCGGGGGCGAGGACGAGCCGAAAGGCCCGCTGGCCGAACTGGAAGGGCTCGTCGGCCTGGAGAATGTCAAACACCAGGTCCGTACGCTGGTCAACCTCAATCAGCTCGCCGAACGCCGGCGCCGGCTCGGTATGCCCGTCGCCTCGATGAGCCGGCACCTGGTCTTCGCGGGTCCTCCGGGCACCGGCAAGACCACCGTCGCCCGACTGTACGGCGGCATCCTGGCGTCCCTGGGCGTCCTGCGCACCGGGCACCTGGTGGAGGTCGCCCGTGCCGATCTGGTGGCCCAGGTCATCGGCGGTACGGCCATCAAGACCACAGAGGCGTTCAACAGCGCCCTCGGCGGCGTGCTGTTCATCGACGAGGCATACACGCTGACACCCGATGGCGGCTCGTCCAACGACTTCGGACGCGAGGCCGTCGACACCCTCCTGAAGCTGATGGAGGACCACCGCGACGACGTCGTCGTGGTCGCGGCCGGCTACTCGGAGCAGATGGAGTCGTTCCTCACGGCGAACCCGGGTCTGGCCTCGCGGTTCACCCGCACCATCGAATTCGACAACTACTCGGTGGACGAGCTGGTGACCATCACCGAGACCATGTGCGCCAGCCACCAGTACGAGCTCGGGCCGATGACCGCCGAGGCGCTGACGCTGCACTTCGAGCAGATGACGCGCGACGCGACGTTCGGCAACGGCCGTGCCGCTCGCGGGGTCTTCGAGGAGATGGTGGACCGGCAGGCGTTCCGGCTCGCCGCCATGCCCGATCCGGGCGAGAACGATCTATCGCTCCTGCTGCCGCAGGATGTCGGGGAGGCCGAGGCGGCGGCTCTCGAGGGCACGCACGAGGACACCGACGAGGCGAGCCCGATGGCGAAGCTTGAGGCCATGGTCGGTCTCTCGGCGGTCAAGCTGGAGGTGACCGACCTGGTCAACCTGCTGTCCAACGCGCGGCAGCGCGCGGCCGCGGGGCTGCCTGCCCCCAAAATCAGCAACCACCTGGTGTTCACGGGCGCACCCGGAACCGGAAAGACCACTGTGGCCCGGCTGTACGCCGAGCTCCTGCATTCCTTGGGGGTGCTGCCTCGCTCGCACCTGGTGGAAGTCGCCCGCGCCGACCTCGTGGCCCAGTACATCGGGCATACCGCCCAGCTCACCAAGGAGGTCTTCACCAAGGCGCTGGGGGGCGTGCTGTTCATCGACGAAGCGTACACCCTGACACCGGAGGGCGGCTCGTCCAACGACTTCGGACGCGAGGCCGTCGACACCCTGCTGAAGCTGATGGAGGACCACCGCGACGAGGTGGTGGTCATCGTCGCCGGCTACACCGAGGAGATGGAGCGCTTCCTCACCTCCAACCCCGGGCTGTCCTCACGCTTCTCCAGGTTCGTGGAATTCGAGGACTACAGCACGGAGGAGCTCGTCGTCATCATCGAACGGCACGCCGCGGCAACGGGCTATGAGTGCGCCCCCGAGACCCTGGCCGCGCTGCGCGCCCACATCGACGCGATTCCCCGTGACCGCTCGTTCGGCAACGCACGGCTCGCCCGCCAGTTGCTGGAGACCATGATGACCCGTCAGGCTCGGCGGCTGGGCGGCCTGGACAAGCCCACGGTCGACGACCTCAAGTCGCTGCTCCCCCAGGACCTGGTGTACACGAACCGCGCTGCCCGGAGCCGGGCCGCGCTGTGACCGCGCGGTGCCTCCGCCGGCCGCGACGCCCGGCGGAGTCGCGGAGGGGTGGGTGAGCCTCTGGCTCGCGGGAAGGAATGCATTTCCGCCCACCTGAGAAAATGAAGCTCCTGAGGCAACTTGCAAGGGCGGCCGCGAAGACGGGCACCGGCCCCGCCGAGGTCGCACGGCGGCTGCGCGCCCTCGGCTACCGGCACCTTCCCCGGCGGCCCTGACCGACCGGCTCCGGAGACGGGGGGCGAGGTCGTTGTGCACGCCCGCCGGGAGACCGGCGGGCGTGCACGACGTGGCGGGCAGATGCCCTGCCGTGACCGGCGCGTTCTGGCCGGTCCTTCGACATGACCCGGCGTGAACGTGTCCATCGACAACCGGCTGGTGAATGCTGGTTATGACATGGCGGCGACCATGACGCCGGTGTCCGCGATGGTCTCGAAGGCGACCGGCACACCGTGCTCGAAGCGCCACACATGCGCGAAGCGCGCCTTCATCGCCTTGCCCGTCTCAAGGCCTCGCCCTTGGTAGTGCCCGAGCGCGATCACCACATCCTCAACGGCAAAGATCTCTGCCGGGACAACGGCGAAGTCCTCCCACTGAGTGTCGAACCGAGCGAACACGTTGGTCAGTACGGCTTCGGGGCCGCGGTAGGTTCCGCCGTACGGCAACCCGGCGGCGACAACCCATTCGATCTTGTCACTCAGCCTGGCGAGGACCGCCTCAACGTTGCCACGGCTCAGATCGGCGTACATCTGAGCCACCGCCTCCTGGTTCTTGAACGCCCGGGTGGCCTGCAGGCCCTTCGTCATACTGACGGTCATCTGTACTCCCATTCCTGTTCCCTTGTACGGTCGGCCGCCGAAGAACTGAGCGGCGGCAGCCCCCGGTGCAGCCGAGGATCGGCGCCTACGCCCCGAGTGCTCCTCGCGACCCTCCGGAACCTGGACAGCCGGAGGAGCTGCGGCACCAATGAACACCGGGGTTCGCCCCGGCGGCATCGGGCAATCGACCTATGAGCGGAAAATGGGGACTCGATACGGGCGTCCCGGCACCGGCCGGTCACACGGCCCTGCTGCGCCGACCGGTCTTGTCGTAGATGTGCGCCAGGTAGTGCCCCACGGTCCGGTCCGAGATCGACAGCCCTTCGCCGATCTGACGGTTGCTCAGCCCCCGGGCCGCCAGGCAGAGCACCTCTACTTCTCGCTCCGTCAGGCCCGCCGGCAGCACTCGGCGGGGCCTCGGGAGACCTGCGGCCGGGCGGGCGGAGCGGTGATCATCGGCGCGCCAGCCTGGTGCCCTTGAGCCAGGGGTCAGCATCCCCCTGGCTACATCTCCGCGAGGGCCCAAAGATTGCCCCCGTGGACTCGCCGGGACCTTGCAGCCGGACGCTTCGTCCGAGGGAAAGGCCTTCCCCACCCTCCAGGGTTCCGGTGTCTGATCTGCCGGTCGCCGCCGTCCCGACAACGACGGGCGTCGGCCGAGATGGTCGTCCTCCTGCGCCGGGCCGGCCCGGAGTGCATGGGAGCACCACGAACCGGCGCCGTACGCCCGGCGGCCGACAACGCAATTCGCCCAGGAGACAGTCATGCGTGTTATCACCCAGCACACCTTCGGCGGCCCGTCCGTGCTCGAGCTCGTCGAGGCCGCCCGCCCGGAGCCGGGCCACGGGCAGGTGTTGATCAAGACCGGTGCGATCGGCATGAACCCGGTCGACGCGACTGTGCGCTCGGGGGCCTGGCCCATGCTCGGCGAGCCACCGTTCACCATCGGCTGGGACATCGCCGGCACGGTCGAGACCGCTGGCCTCGGCGTGTCCGCCTTCGCCCCCGGTGACCAGGTCCTAGGCATGCTCGCCTTTCCGGGGGCGGGCAACACGTACGCCGAGTACGTACTCGCCTCCGTCAACGAGATCATCCACAAGCCCTCCGATCTCACGATCGAGCAGGCGGCCGGGCTTCCGCTGGCCGGTCTCACCGCCTGGCAGAGCCTCGTCGGCCTTGCACAGATCCAGCCGGGACAGCGCGTTCTGGTGCACCGAGCCGCGGGCGGCGTCGGTCACCTCGCCGTCCAGATCGCCAAGGCCCGGGGCGCCCACGTGACCGGCACGGCAAGCGCGGGCAAGCACGACCTGCTGCGCCGCTTGGGTGTTGACCAGCCAGTCGACTACCGCACCCAGGACTTCACCGAGGTCGGCCCGGTCGACGTCGTGCTCGACCTCGTCGGAGGCGATTACGGCGAACGCTCCGCCCGCATCGTCACCCCCGGCGGCATGCTGGTCAGCGCGCACCCCCAGGACACCGGCATCACGCCGGACCGGATCGCCGAACTCGGCATCCGTCATGCCGTCACCATCGTGAGCCCCTCCGCCCCCGACCTGACCCAACTGGCGGCCCTCGTCAAGGCCGGACACCTCACCGTCCACGTCGACCACGTGCTGCCGCTCGCCGAGGCAGCCAAGGCCCACGAAGTCCTGGCCACGGGCTCAGCCACCGGCAAGCTCGTCCTGGTCCCCTGACCGCCACTGCGCGTACACCCCGAGGCCTGGACGTCCGGTTGCCCGTGACCGTCCTGTTCTTCCGCACGCAGGGGGACGGACACTCCGTGCCGCCCCCACCCACACCCGCCGACGCCGCGACGGTCGCGGTGATCCCCCACCAGCATCGAGGGAGTTTGACGTCATGACCAAGCCCTACTTCGAGGTCGACGTCCCGATAAGGAACGCCACCCACCCCGGCCTGCACGGCCTGCACGTGTTCACCGGCCAGGCCGACAACCGCTGCGAGGCCGTACGGCTCGCGTGCGAGGCGTACGACGCTGCACTTGCGGCCCAGGCGGCCGGACTCGAGCCCCCTGGCAAGCGGGCGGACGGCTGGGGAGCACGCGGCGTGCGTTCCGGCTGGAAGCTCGACTGGTCGGCCGCGAAGGTGGGCCGCTGGCACGATCCGTACGACTGGAGCCACGTCGGCGACTTCAAGGTGTAGCCGCGCGGCCGCGGCTGTGATCGCCCACAGAATCCAGGGGTGTCAGGGAAGCAGTCCGTGCTCGATGGCAAACACCGTCACACCGGCCCGGGTGCGCTGACCGGTCTTGTCGTAGATGTGGGCCAGATGGTGCCCCACCGTCCGGCTCGAGATCGACAGCTTCATGCCGATCTCCCGATTGCGCAGTCCTTGGGCCGCCAGGCAGAGCACCTGCACCTCCCGCTCTGTCAATCCAGCGGGCAGGTCCGACGACGGCGCGACGGGACGGGCGACGTCAAGTTCGCGGTCGGTGAGCCGTTCGGGACCAGCCACCGGGCGACGGGACCCGCCCGTTGCTCTCAGCTCGCTTTCCGCTCGCGCCGCGAACGCTTCTGCACCCATCGCAGAGAGCAGCTCGTGTGCCGTGAGCAGCTGCGCGCGAGCATCGGCACGGCGTCTCTGACGACGCAGCCACTCTCCGTAGACGAGGTGCGCCCGGGCCAGTTGCACGCGTATCCGTGTCCGTCCCAGTCGCTCGATCGCCTCGCGATAGAGGTCCTCCGCCACGGTGTCGTCCGCGATCAGGGCTCGCGTCGCGGCCTCGACGCCGAGGGCCCAGTCGGTGCCGCACGGAAGGGTCCTCTCGGACAGCCGATCGGCCGCGTTGATCGCCACCTCCCTCTTTCCCAGGCGGCTGGCGGCCTCGACGACCTCGGGCATGGCCCATACCCCGAACGCCGAGATCTGGACCTGCTCCGCAGCCTTTTGCGCGGCGACGAGCGCGGCGTCATAGCGGCCGCCGCCGTTGTGCAGCACCGCGGTGGCCAGCTCGGTGATCGTGACCGCGGTCGCCTCTCCGCGCGTGGCCGCTTCACGTGCGCTGCCATCCAAGAGCCGCAAACCCTGGTCCGGGTCACCGCGCCACCCGGCCAGAAACGCTGCCCCGTACTTCGTCTTCGGCGCACCGGTTGCCTCTGCGACGGCATCCGCTTCCTGGATGAGCGCGTCGGCCGTGTCGAAGTGCCCCTCCTGCAGGCGCAGCCATGCCTCGAAATTCAGACCGACCGGCAGCACGGCGAGCGCTCCCGAGTCCCGAGCGGTCTCGTTCAGCCGCGTGCAGAGCGCCTCCAGGGCGTCATCGTCCCAGACGCCCCAGGCTGCACGGCAGGCGAGCGGGAGTGCCCGTATGTCACCTGATCGCCGGTAGGCGCTGAGCGCGGCCCGGATGTCCGGTACGGCTGCCGCCAGCCCCCTGGTGAAGAGCTTCGCCAGGCCATCCAGCAGAAGGTCGGCTCCTCCTGGAGGCTGGGGACGAGGTGTGCTGGTGAGAACGGCCTCGGCTGCCCGGACGACCGCCTCGGCATGGCCGAACCGACCTGCCCACGCCGCTGTCCACAGCACTTCCAGGAGCGTCTCGCGGGCGAGCCCCGCGTCGATGGGGGTGAGCAGTCGCGCTGCTTCGAGCAGCAGTGGCGGGGCCTCGTTTCCTCGCTGCACCGCGAACGAGATCTGGCCGCGCAGGCGTAGCGACCGGGCGTGCTGGAGGCCGTCCAGCAGACCGGGGTCCATCGCGGCGAGCAGGCTCAGCGCCTCGTCAGGAGCGCCGGCGTCGTGCTTGGCCCGCGCGGCGAGCAGCAGGCGTTCGTTCCGGCGGGCGGGGTCCGGCGTCAGTACGGCGGCTTTGTCCAGGAAGGCCGCCGCGGCGGCCAGACCGCCACGGGCCTGTGCTCGCTGCGCCGACTGCTCCAGTTCGGCCGCGACATCCTCGTCCACGCCTGATATCGCCTGAGCCCGGTGCCAGGCGCGTCGATCGGGGTCCGTCTGCCGGTCCGTCGCCCTGGCCAGTACCGAGTGAGCTGCGCGGCGCTCGGCCAACGGCGCGGCCCTGTAGACAGCGGAGCGTACGAGCGGATGGCTGAACCGTACACGTGCGCCGAGCTCCAGCAGCCCGGCCGCCTCCGCCGGGGCCGCCGCATCGATGCGCGTGCCGAGGTACGCGCAGGCGCGCTGGAGCAGCGCCGGATCTCCGACCGGCTCCGCCGCTGCGATCAGAAGCAGCCGCCGCGTGGTATCAGGCAGTGCCGCAACGCGATCGTGGAAGCTCCGCTCGATCTTCCCCGCGACCGTTTCCGGGAGGGCGAAACCGCCCGCAATGCCTGCCGGCCCTGCGCTGCGCGCCAGCTCCAGCAGCGCGAGAGGATTGCCACGCGCCTCAGCGATGATCCTTTCGCGGACCGCTCCGTCGAGTGGCGCCAGCACTTCCGCCGCCAGCAGCGCGCGGGCCTCGCCCTCAGGGAGGCCGAGCACGGTGAGCATGGGCAGCCCTCGCAGCACATCGGTGCCCGGCACGTCACGCAGCCCGAACGTGAAGGCGACGCCCATGGACTCAACCCGTCGAGCGACGAACGTGAGGACACGCGCCGACGCGCTGTCGAGCCACTGGGCATCGTCCACCACACAGAGGACCGGGCTCTCTCGGGAGGATTCGGTCAGCAGACCGAGGACGGCGAGTCCGACACGGAAGGGGTCGGCCGCCACGTCACTGCGCAATCCGAACGCCGCCTCCAGCGCATCTCGCTGAGCGCCGGGAATCCGATCGATCCTGTGCAGGAGCGGCTGGCAGAGCTGGTGCAGAGCCGCGAAGGGCAGGTCCATCTCGAACTCGACGCCGACCGCGCGCAGCGGCTGGAAGCCCACCGCCGCGTCCGAGGCGTAGGCGAGAAGCGTTGTCTTCCCGATACCGGCCTCGCCGAGCAGGACCAGTGCGCCGCCCTGCCCTGAGCGTGCCGCCCGGACGAGCCGTTCGACTGCCTCTCCCTCGCGTGCCCGAGCACGGAGCTGGAACTGGCGCGACACGAAGCGCTCTTGTCTCACCTGATGCATCCCCCAAGAATGTCTTCCAGTCGGAACGTCCGCGCCCAGGTGCAGATTTGGTACAAGACTCGGTGTGATCCAGCCACGCGTGAGACAACTTGGGTTCGGCGTAGGCCTCAATGGCCGGTTCGAGCCTATACCAGGCTGGTCGGCAGATTGAGCTGCATGACGCCCGGCTCCTGTGAAGGTCCCGGGCGCAGCGACTACGCCCCGTGCTCGTCCGAGTTGCCCGGACTCCGGGCTGCGAAGGGGCCCCGGACCGGACCCAGCCCCGTGTGTGGCCTCGACCACGCCAGTCCCAGGGCACACCCTGCGCATCACCCATCCCTCGTCGGAGGTGGTGCCGGTCCTGGTCTCCTGTGAGGTCAGTGGTCGTCTCTGATGGTGGTGGCGATGCCGTTGACGATGACGACCTCGGCAGACACGCCGGTGCCCTTGGTGGCCGCCTCCAGTTCTTCCTCGGTGCACTCGATGCCGGCCTGTCCGCCCTCACCGCCGTTCTCGTCGCCGCAGATGTCGCCGTAGCCCCAGATCTCGGTGTCCTCGGCGACGAAGAACTGCTGCTCGGTCCCCTTCATGTCCGAGACGGTGAACTTGCCCGGCGCCAGGTACTTCACGTTGCCGAACCAAGTGCCGTTGACGCCCTTGCCCTTGTTGATGCCGTCGATGGCCGACTCCGGGGCGCCGGCGCCGGAGCCGCTCCCGCTGTCGTCGACCGCGGGGCCCTCGTCCGGTGCCGGGCGCTCGGTGACCTTGCTGGCGATGCCGTCCTTCATGACCACGTCCGCGGCGATCGACCCGCCCTTGAGAACCTTCTCCAGATCGTCGACCGTGCAGGGGGTGTCGGCGGCAGGGTTGAGCTTGCCGCAGATGGTGCCCGCGCCGTAGACCTTGGTGTCCTCGGCGACGAAGAACTGCTGCTCCTTGCCGTTCGCATTGACGATGTGCTTGCCCGGCGCGAGATACTCCACCGTCCCGCCGGCGAAGGTCCCGCTGACCCCCTTGGACTTCGCCGCCGCCCCCACCGGCGCTGCGGAGGCGCCGCTCTTCGACGAAGAGGCCGCACCGGCGGTGTCGTCCTGACAGGCCGTCAGCAGCATGGTCCCCGTAAGGAACGCCGCAGCGACGACAAAGGACTTGGCGTTGAGAGTGGAAGCCATAGTGGTATCCCCGTTTCATGGAAGAGGGTCCGGCGGCACATGCCCCGCACCCCGTGTGATCGGATGCCTGATCACCATGCGCACCACGAACGCCCCCAGGAAAGACCGGCCCTCGACCCACAACCACGCCGTTACCGATCCCGGACAACCGCAACATCCCCCGTACCAAGCGACCTTGAAGCACACCCCCACACCCCCGACAGACGTCGCTCCCCGCTCGGCACCTGCCGAGCGAGGAGCGACGTCTGTCGGCTCGCACCCACGGACCGTGGGTGGTGCGGTCGTCAGCCTTCTGGCGTCTGCTGAAGCATGGCGAGGGTCAGGACGTTGCCGCCGATGCCCCAGCCGCCGTCGGCGACCTCCTCGACCAGGACCATGGTGTTGGCCCGGGCGCGCTCGCCGTAGATCTCGACGTACAGCTCGGTGGTGCGGGTGACGATCTCCTCCTTCTGCTTTTCGTCGAGGGTGCCTGCGGGGACCTTGAAGTTCGCGAATGGCATGGTCGTTCTCTTTCCTATGGGATTGAACTGCTTACAGGGAGCTGCCTGCGGTGAGCAGGTCGTCCAGCCCGACACGGCGGAAGAAGTCGGCACGGACGCGGTCGGCGACCGCGGAGACGACTTCGCTGCCGTCACGGCTGGGGTCTATGTGGGTACGCAGCGGCCGGGTGCCCGCGGGCATGGCGACCAGGCGTACGACGGCGTCGGCGACCTGGGCGGCGTCCGCGTCCGGGGGGATGAGCGCGGACAGCCGCTCGTCGAGGCCGGCGAGCAGGGTGCCGTAGCGCTCGTTGTACTCGGCGGCTCGATGGGTGTCGACGGGGGCGCCGGCGTGGAGGAAGTGGTTGGTGCCGGAGGTGAAGGCGCCGGGGACGACGATGGTGGTGTCGATGCCGAAGCGCAGCACTTCGGCGGCGTAGCTGACCGCCAGGGCGTCCATGGCCGCTTTCGCGGCGAAGTAGGGACCGACGAACGGCGGGCAGCCGCCGCGGGTGCTGGTGCTGCCGATCCACACCAGCAGCCCGTCGCCCTGGGCGCGCAGGTGGGGCAGTGCGGCGCGGTTGACGCGCTGGGTGCCCAGGACGTTGACGTCGTAGAGGTCGGCGAGCTGGTCCGCGGTGAAGGCCTCGGCCGGCCCGGTGGCCATGTGTCCGGCGTTGTGGACGACCACGTCCAGCCGGCCGTGGGCGTCCAGGATGTGGGCGATGGCGACGTCGGCGGATTCCTGGGAGGTGACGTCGAGCTCGACGGCGTGCAGGTCGACGGTGTGGTCGGCGGCGTACCGGGCCAGGTCCTCCACCGCGGGTGCGTTGCGGGTGGCGGTCTGCCGGATCCCGGCGTACACGGTGTGGCCTGCATGACCCAGGGCGCGTACGGTCAGCGCCCCGAAGCCGCTGGAGGCCCCGGTCACCAGGATGGTGCTGGGTGTGTCGGAGGGCATGGGGTGATCCTCGAGGAGAAGGGTGCCTGTGTGGGAGAGAGCCCTGCGGCCGGTCAGATGATGCCGCCGTTGGCGCGGATGACCTGTCCGTTGACCCAGTGGCCGGCCGGGGAGGCGAGGAAGGCGACGACCTCGGCGATGTCGGCGGGGGTGCCGAGCCGTTCCAGCGGGGGCTGGGCGGCCAGGCGGGCGATGGTCTCCTCGTCCTTGCCGTCGAGGAACAGGTCGGTGGCGGTGGGGCCGGGGGCGACGGCGTTGACGGTGATGTCCCGCCCGCGCATCTCGCGGGCGAAGATCAGCGTGAGGGCCTCCACCGCGCCTTTGCTCGCGCTGTAGGCGGCGTAACCGGGGAAGGCCAGGCCCACCACGGATGTGGAGAAGGTGATGACCGCCCCGCCGTTGCGTACCTTGCGGGCGGCCTGCTGGGCGACGACGAAGGTCCCGCGGATGTTGGTGCGGTGCACCGCGTCCAGAACGGCCAGGTCGAGGTCGGCGATGGGCGCCAGGTGCATCCGGCCGGCGGCGTGGACGACGACGTCGACGCCGCCGTACTCGGACTCGGCGGTGGCGAACAGCTCGGCCACGGCCTGCTCGTCGGCGACGTCGGCCTGTACGGCGAGGGCCCGGCCACCGGCCGCGGTGACGTCCTTGACGGCGGCCTCGGCCAGGTCCCGGTTGCCGGCGAACCCGACGACGACGGCGAACCCGTCGGCGGCCAGTCGGTTCACCGCTTCGCGGCCGATGCCGCGCGAGCCACCGGTGACGATGGCGACACGGGGGGTTTTGTCGTCGGACCTGGCGCGGCTCTCCGCGGGGTTCTGGAGGGACATGGGGACTCCTGCATGGGGTGGGATCGGGGATTGCACGATGTGTGGAGGGTGGAGCGCGGGGCCACGGCGTCACCGTCGTGGTGCCCCTCTGTCCTCCACCATCCGCCGGTCTTCCGTCCCCAGCCAGGGCTGTGTCTACCCAGGGGTTGTCATCCCTGGTCTTGGACCACGATACGAGTGACGATGGGGCCGTGAACCTTCGCGAACTTGCCGCATTCCTGAAGTCCCGGCGCGACCGGATCGGGCCGAGCGACGTCGGTCTGCCCACCGGTCCCCGGCGCCGTGTCCCCGGCCTGCGGCGCGAGGAGGTCGCGCAGCTGGCCGGCCTGTCGGCGGACTACTACACCGAGCTGGAACGCGGACACAACGTCCAGCCCTCGGCCCAGGTCGTAGCCGCCCTCGCCCGGGCGCTGCGCCTGAACGGCGACGAACGCGACCACCTGTTCCACCTCGCCGGCCGGGCCCTCGGCCCGACGGCCCAAGGCCCGACCGCGCACGTCCAGCCAGCCCTGCTCGGCCTACTGGACCGGCTCACCACCACCCCCGCCCAGGTCATCACCGACCTGCACGAGACCCTCGTCCAGAACGAGCTGGCCGTCGCGCTCGTCGGCCGGCACCCACCGGGACGCGGCCCGACGGGGGGCTTCGCCTATCGCTGGTTCACCGCCCCCGACTCCCGCAAGCTCTACCCTCCGGAGGACCACCCGCACCACTCCCGGGTCTTCGTGGCGGACCTCCGTGCGGTCGCCGCCCGGCGCGGCCGGGATCCCGAGGTGGCCGGCATGGTGGCCGAGCTGCGGCGGCGCAGCGAGGAGTTCGCCGACCTGTGGGACACCCACGAAGTCGCCCTACGCCGGAAGGATCACAAACGCATCGTCCACCCCGCTCTGGGTGTCATCGAGCTGGACTGCCACAGCCTGTTCAGTGAGGACGGACGCCAGCGCCTGCTGTGGTTCGCCGCCCCGCCCGGCACCGAAGGCGCGGCCCAGCTGGAACTGCTCTCCGGGATCGCCACGGGTGTGGGCGTCGGCGAGAACGCGGACCGCCAGGAAGGGGCATGAACTCCGGCTGAAGCGAACGAAACTCCTGGTCCGGCAGGTCCGCGCGCTGGGGCGCGTACGTGTACCCGGGCCCGGTGGCGCCGCCCTGCCGCCCGCAACAGCGGGGATTGGGCCGGGCGCAGACCGACGGGACCGGCACCATGAACCGCATCCCGTCAGCCGGGCGACCAGTCCTCCGTCACACGCCGCAGCCGGCACGATGGCCGGCTGCGGGTGGGAGCACGTTGGCGGCCCCGCAGGTCTCACGCCGCGGACGCCTCTGGTCGACGCGGCACAGCAGCGATCACACCGCGATCGGCCTGCAGGTCACCAGCGTCTCCCGTCCGGAGATCGAGGAGACCACCTTCGAGTCGATCGCGTAGAGCGCCATCGTCGTCGCCCGGCCGACACCGGTATTTCTCAGGCGGATTGCTCCTCCAGGAAGGAGCGAATCACGCGGTTCACCAGGGACGGGTTTTCCAGGAATGACAGGTGGCTCCCCCGCTCGTCGGCGGACAGCAACCGCAGGGTGCTCGACGGGATGTCAGCGGCGACGTGCTTCAGCCCCGCGGCGGGAAACATGCTGGCTTCGCCGCCGATGACCAGCGTGGGAAGGGTGATCCGAGGAAGTACGTCGCGCCAGTCCTGCACCCCGCTGTCGAACAGCAGGGCGCTGGACGCCTCTCGAGGCATGAGCATGCTCTGCTCAATGATCCACTGCCGGTCGCCCTCGGCCAGCTCGGCCGTCCACATCATCGCCAGCGTGCGTGCCGCGGCGGCTGCAGCGTCCGGCCCCTGCAGACTGGAGGTGAGTGCCGTGAAGTCATCCACCGTGAAAAGGACGCCCAGTTCGTCGGCGAGTCCATCCGGCCAGTGGGGGTGAGCAACCAGCACGGCAGGCTGGTCGATCAGGACCATGGCACTCAGCCGATGCCCCCCGAACAGATCCCAATACGACCAGGCGACACCACACCCCATGGAGTGACCGACCCACGTGACGTCCGAGAGGCCGAGCGTGTCGATCACCTGGTGAGCGTCGACGGCGAGACGGGAAATGCGGTAGCCGTGCGCCGGTTTGTCCGACTTGCCTTGCCCGCGGTGGTCCAGAGCGATGACATGGTGGCTCTGTGCGAATTCCTCGATCTGGTGGCGCCAGAGCTCTGCGGAGAGCGACCAGCCCGGGACGAGGAGTAGATCAGGCCCCGTGCCAGCCTCCATGTAGTGCAGACGGACGCCGTCGTCCGTCGTCACAAAGCCGCTGCGGGGACGGTACTCGTTCACAGATGCCCTCTCTTGAAAGTGTCTCAGACCAGCGAGAGTGAGGACTACGGGGTCTTCTTGCCCTGCCCCTGTCTCCCTCGCAGGCGAAGAAGCGATGTCGGTCGGCCGGACTTAGTCGTGCCCGGGACGTCAGGAACGCGGCGAGTTCGCCAAGGGTTGACGCCCCAAGCGTCACTCGCACAGCAACGCTGATCCAGGGGATACCAACCCTGGGTAGAGCAGCCCTGGTTGGAGGCGAAACGCTCGATGCCGGCGGATCTCCTCAGCAGCCATAAGACCGTGTCCTATGTGGTAAGTCGGCGGTAGCCGATGAGGACGGCTCCTATGCCTGCGAAGGCGAGTAATAAGTGTTCGGCCTTGCGCTCATAGCGGCGGCGTAGGCGTCGGCATACGAACAACCAGGAGACCGTCCTCTCGACGACCGAGCGGTGGCGGTCACCAGGTTTGCCGTGGTCATGCGCCGGAACGATGCGTGGCAAACCGCGCCAGGTGCTCCAACAGCAACGTACTCATCGTTGCCGGGACCTCGTCGGGTACCCAGTGCGAGACACCCTCCAGAACCTCGAACCGGTACGGCCCGGTCACCCGGTGCTGCGTGTCCAGCGCGGCGGTGGCGCCCACCGCCGTGTCCTCGGTACTCCAGACGTACAGCGTCGGCACCGTGACCGGTTCAAGCGACCGGCTGCTGTCCAGGGCGCGGTACCAATTGAGAGCGGCGGTCATCGCCCCCGGCGGTAGCGCTCCACCCGGTCGGCAGGCACCTTGCCGGCGTATACCTGCCGCAGTCGCGCCGCCCCGGAGTCGCACAGCGCCTGCTCCGCCTCACCCGGCCGGCGCAACAGCTCGATGTACTGCGAGCGCCGCTGCTGGTCGCGGTCCTCACTCATGGCATCGAAGAACGCGCCGAGATGCGGAACGGACACCGCGGCCAGCGTGCGCAGCCGATCCGGTTGTGCAGCAGCCAACGCCCAGGCCACAGCGGCGCCCCAGTCGTGGCCCACCAGGTCGAAATGCCGCCAGCCCAGCTGATCGGCCATGGCCAGTACGTCAGCGACCAGGTTCTCCAACCGGTAGTCCTCGACGGCGACCGGGCGCACCCGCGGTGAGTAGCCACGCTGATCGGGGGCTATCGCCCGGTAACCGGCCGCACCCAACGCGAGGAGTTGGTGCTCCCACATGTCGGCGGCTTCGGGAAATCCGTGGAGCAACAGCACCGCTCGGCCGTCTCGGGGACCCGCGGCAAGGGCGTCGAAGACGCCGTCCCCGGTCGGAATCGTCATCCGCTCGATCATGGAGATAGCCGCATCACCCGATGGCCGCCAACAGCTGCGACCGGCTGGGACCGGGACTCGGATACCGGGGGGCCTGCGCATCGGGTCCGGCCATCAGGTCACCAGGCGCCGGACCGCTGCGCTCCCCGGGGGGTGAGTCGACCAGCGAGGCGGCCGAGAGAAAGGCCCGCAGCGCGTCCGGATCACGCAGGGCCGCCGCACCGAGGGCCTTGCCGATGGCCCAACTACGGCTCGACGTGCGGTACGGCTGCCCGGCCACGTCGCCGTCGATCTCGGCCAGCCGATGCCGGTCGAACGACAGCGTGCGCCGATACAACGGGCCCAGTTTTTCCTCGGTCACCTCGTCGAAGCGCCGCACCAACTTGTCCGCCGCCTCGACGCCGACCTCACGCAGCACATCGCGCAGCGCGCACGCGTGCAGGGCGCCGATCGTGGCACCGCGCCCCAGCGACGGATTCGTCGTCGCCCACGCATCCCCGATCGCTGCGAACCCGGTCACCACTGGCGACCCATCGACCACCAGACGGCTGTAGCGGTCCTCCAGCCCTGCCATCACCTGTACCCCGGTGATGGCCTCTGCCTCGGCCCAATGCGCGAGCGTCGGGAACAGGGCAAGCACGCGGTTCCACACCTCCGGCTCGCGCAACGCGCGCAGCTGACGATCCGTGGCCGAGGTGATCAGCCCAACCAGCCAGGTCCCCCGCTCACACAGCGTGGCCAGCACCGAGATGCTCTCGAAGTGCTGTAGGTCCATGGCGAGCGCCGCCGGATAAGAGCCGTCCGAGGACCGAAAGTGCCGCGCGTAGTAGACGAAACCTGCGTCCTCCCGCTCCTGCGCGTACTCAATCCCAAAACGCTTCAGGAAACCCTTCACCGGTGACCGCCGGCCCCCGGCATCGATCACCAGATCCGCCGGCACGGTCTCACCCCCGGCGATCAGGCCCGTGATCCGCGGCACCCCACCCACCGCATCGGACACCGCATCGAGGCCCGTCACCGCGACACCCCGACGCACCTGCACCCCCGGCGTGCACGACGCAGCCCTGGCCAACGCCGCCTCCACGGCCGGCCGCCGGGCCGCGATCTTGTCAAAGCGTTCGTCACCAGCCCGTCGGCCGCCGGTCATCGCCACTGGCAACGTGTCGATCAGGTTGGTTCGCACCCCGCCGATCGACACCAGTTCACCGACCACCGCCGGCAACTCGCGCTCCATCAAAGCCAGCCACCCCGGCGGCAACGTATTCGGCAGCCGGAACTGACTCACCCCGGGCCGCTGCCAGTCACACCAGAGCACATCGGCGTCCCCCTCCGGTACCTCTGCGGGATCCCGCTCCCACACGGTCACCTCATGACCGTCACCGGCGAGCAACATCGCCACCGTCAAACCATTGAGACCAGCACCCACAACCGCGATCCTCGCCACTACCCCAACCCCCGCTCAGCTCGCCAGGGGGCCAGGGTCGACGAGATCGGTCGCGGCGACACCGCCGGCACCTGCCGACGCGACGATCCCACCCAAACTGATGCCGCCGCCGGCACCACGATGACCGTTCCTCGAAGTCTCACCTGCACACCGTCCTGCATGATTCTGGACAGCCATGCGATCGCTGTCGTTGGCTAAAGCCATGGGGATCCCCCAATTGACGAGCCGGAATTGGCGTCCGGGCAGGCTGACAGCCTGGAGACGTACCAGCGCCGCGGCACGACAAGGCTCTCTCAGTGACGCTGCGGCCGCATCGGTCAGTCGACCTATGCCCCAAGTCCGCGTCAGCCAGAGGACGGCACGGCGATCGTCAGGACTGCAGCTGATGCTCCAGGGCTTTGATTTATGCACGTCGCATACGGTCGCGGGTGCCGTCAGGCGGTTGGTCCGCGGGTCGGGTGACTGGCCTTGGTGGTTCGTGCGGCACAGCGGTGGCACACTGCTGGATCACCGCCTGGCGCTGGGCGCGGCTCACTGCGGCTGATGTCCCGCAAGGGCCACACACATTGAGACCGTCGGCATGGCCGTTGTAACCATCCCGATCGCCGCGGAGCGCCGACTTCAGTCACAACCGTGCACCAAGGGAGCCCACCGTGTACCTGAACCACCTCACGAGTTTCCATGGCCTGCCGGTGGTGAACTTTCCCGAATTCATCCGCGCCAGGGAGCTGCCCGACGCCGCGAGCGTGGCATGGCGTCTGCAGACCGGCGACCAGTACTCCGACGAAAACGAGGACATCGACGAATACTGGGAGCGCTTCACCCGGGCCGTGAATCTCCAGGATGTGCGGGCACTGATTTTCAGCAACCGCTGGTACAACGCGGTCCCATCCTGTTCGCCGCAGTACCCCGTGCAGTTGCTCGTCGACTTCCGCTCCCGGCTCTCCGGCCTCGAAGCAGTCTTCCTCGGCGATGTCCTGGAAGACATCGACAGGGGGATCAGCTGGCTGTACCAGACTGATCTCACCCCGCTTCTCCAGGCGTACCCCCGCCTGCAGGAGCTGGGCGTCCGCGGCGGCATCGGACTGGCCTTCCCCGTCATGCGGCTCGGCGCACTGCGCACCCTGCGCTTCGAATCGGACAGCTTGCCACCAGATGTCGTGAACAACGTCGCCGCGGCCGCCCTGCCCGCGCTGGAGCGCCTGGAGATGTGGATCGGCGACGCAGAGACGCCGTGGGAGGGTCTCGCGACCCTGCTCGCGGGTGACCGCTTCCCCGCGCTGCGTCATCTCGGTGTGCAGAACTGCAGGGAGCAGAACGAGATAGCCGCCGCGATGGCCGACGCCCCGGTCGTCGCCCAGCTGGCCTCGCTCAACCTGTCGCTGGGCAACCTCGGCGACCCCGGCGCGGAGGCTCTCCTGGCCAACCGGCCGCTCACCCATCTCCGAGAACTCGACCTGCGCCACCACTACATGAGCGACACGATGATGCTGCGGATGCGGACGGCCCTCGAACCGGCGGGAGTGCACGTCAACCTGACTGACCAGCAGGATCTTGGCGATGACGACCTCGAAGAGTGCCCGATCGGCCTATGAGCACGGCCCGCTGATCGCCCCGCTCCCCCTCGCCCGGAAGGCCACGTGTCGAACGCACCGGACAGTCCAGGCGCCCAAAAGCGCCCAGCACGCGTACGGAGTCCTGATCACCACCCGTGACCTCGACTGATCTTCCCGTCGGCTCAGCACCGAGAGCCACGTCCCTGTAAGGCTGGAACGCGAGAAGTCAGGGCAGCAGTCGATGTTCCATGGCGAACACCGCCACTCCGGCCCTGCTGCGCCGACCGGTCTTGTCGTAGATGTGCGCCAGGTGGTGCCCCACGGTCCGGCTCGAAATCGACAGCCGTTCGCCGATCTGACGGTTGCTCAGCCCCCGGGCCGCCAGGCAGAGTACCTCTACTTCTCGCTTCGTCAGGCCCGCCGGCAGCACTCGGCGAGGCCGCGGGAGACCCGCCGCCTCGATGACGGCCGCGCACGCCTCCCGATCGAGTCCTCCGGTGTCGGCCTCCTGCATCAGCAGATCGGCCGCGACACGCACGCTGTACGCCTCGCGGTGCGCACGGGGCTCGGTGAGTGCGGCGAAGACGTCCGCCGCAGCGAGGATGCGGGCGGCGAACGGAAGACCTTTGGACGGATCGCCACGGTGGTAGCCGCCGCCCTCCAGCCGCTCATGGTGTGCGGATGCGATCGGGGCCAGCCCCGCGAGGGCGGGCACCCGTTCCAGGATGCGCTGGGTCCAGTACGTGTGCATGCGGACCTTCTCGACCTCGGCTATGCCCAGTTGACCGGGTCGGTCCCAGACACTCGTGGGAACCCCGACCCGGCCGAGGTCGTGCACCAGAGCGGCGCAGCGCAGCTCGGTCAGCTCGTCCGGGCCCATGCCCGCAAGTTCGCCGGCGTCTGCGGCCAGGGTGGCCACGTCCTCACTGTGTCCGAGGAGCCACCGGCTCTTCAGATCCACCACCCTGGCGAGCACCGCACACAGCCGCGGAAGCGAACCGAAGGGAACGGTGACATGCGGCACCGGCTCGAGATCGAGGACTGCGGCGATAGCGTTCGATCGTCTCAGCGGCGCGAGTGCGACCGACGGGCCGGAGCAGAAGGCCCGAGCCAGGTCCGGGTCGAGATGGCCCCCGCCGCGCCGACGGACCTCGGACACCGCGGCCTGTTCGCCGCCCAGGTCATGGGCTAGGACTGCCTGCTCCGCGACGTGCACGATCCGTGCGGCCAGTGCAAGCTGTGTCCCGTTGCGGCCGTTGGGGATGCCGAGTCCGTCCCACCGCTCGTACACATCGTCGAGTGCGGCAACCGACTCCGGCATCAGACCCAGCCCGGTGCCAAGGGCGCGGCTGGTCTCACAACCGCTCCTCATCGCCTGCACGCCCATGGTAGGAAAGACCTCGGCGAAGGTCTGTGCCAAGCGCGGGCCGTCCTTGCCTGCCCAGTCGCCGAAGGTGCGCATCTGCGCTGCGAACACCACCTCGTCGCCTTGGTCCAGCCGCTTCAAAGCAGCCTGGAATGCGACATCGTCACCGAACACTTCCGCGAGTTCGGAGGCGAAAGAAGTGCATCCGACCGAACGGAGCAAGGCCGTCTCGAAGACCACCCGGCGGATCGATGAGTCGACACCGAGCACGGCGTCGGCGAATGTCGTGGCGACCGCACTCATGCGCAGGCCTTTCTCGAACGACATTCCCGCGGCGACATCGGTGGTGAGCGAGAGGGCGGTCAATACCTCGGCCACTCGGATCTTCTGCATTCGCGCATCGTAACGAGACATCAATCCCGCCCCATAGGACCGGGGGTTGCCGAGGCGCAGTGGGACCCGGTGGCTGCGGGTCCAGCAGCCGGTGCCCGCGAGCCAGGGGTTCGCATCCCCCTGGCTACACCTCCACGAGGCCCGAATAGTGAACCGGGGAACACCCGAATGTCGCGCTACACCCCTAGCGGCCGGCAAATACGTCATGTGACCCAGGAGACTCTCATGCGTGTCATCACCCAAAGCACCGTCGGCGACCCGTCCTTACTCGAGCTCATCGAGGCCCCCCGCCCCGAGCCGAGCTACGGGCAGTTACTGATCAAGACGGGCGCGATCGGACTCAACCCGGTCGACGCGACTGTGCGCTCGGGGGCCTAGCCCATGCTCGGCGAGCCACCGTTCACCATCGGCTGGGACATCGCCGGCACCGTCGAGACGGCCGGCCCCGGCGTGTCCGCCTTCGCCCCCGGTGACCAGGTCCTCGGCATGCTCGCCCTTCCGGGAGCGGGCAACACTATGGTCGCCCTGCTGCGCCGGGCCAGCCCGGAGTTCACCGAGCTGTGGGACACCGGAGACGTCGCCCTACGACGCGGCGACCGCAAGCGCATCAACCATCCCAAGCTGGGCGTCTTCGACGTCCATTGCCAGAGCCTCTTCAGCGAGGACGGCCGCCAGCGTCTGCAGTTCTTCACCGCCCCGGCGGGCAGCCCGGCGCACGAGCAGCTGCGCCTGCTCGCCGTCATCGGCATCCAGGAACTGGCCGACGGCCCCACCGACTCAGTCGTGAACCCCATGCCGTAACCCGCACCCCTACAGCGATACGGCGCACCGCGTCGGACGTGACCCGGATTCCATCACGGCCGCCACCGCCGCCACGGCCCCGGATCGTTGCGGCCCGGCGCCGAGGCGTACGTCCAAATGATCACAACAGAATCATGAAAGCAAGGAGTTCTCATGAAGCGGCGAACAGTCCTGCTCCTCGGTGCCGCCGTGGCGGCGGCCCCGGCCTCGCGGGCGTACGCGCATCCCGGCCACACCGATCACCCGACACCCGGTGGAACGCCCCCCGCGGCCGAACCGTCCTACGGCCAGGGGTGGCGCCCCCTGGCGCCGATCGCGGGCGGCCCTCGGCAGGAACACAGCGTCGCCGCCGTCGGCGGCAAGGTCTACGTCATCGGCGGCATCCTCGCCGACCCGGGTTTCCCCACCACCGGCCGAGTGGAGATCTACGACCCGCGACACGACGCCTGGTCGGCTGCCGCGCCACTGCCCGTCGCGATCAACCACCCCAACCTGGCGGCGGTCGGCGGCAGGCTCTACGTCCTCGGCGGGCTGTCCGGCGGGTCCTCGTGGCAGGCGCTGCGCGACAGCTACGTCTACGACCCGCGCACCGACCGGTGGAGGCGGTTGTCGCCGATGCCCGCGGGCTTCGAGCGGGGAAGCGCCGCGGTGGGCGTGTCCGGAACGAAGATCTACCTCGCGGGCGGCATGCGGACGCTGGTGCCGTCCCCCGGCGGCCTCCAGGACACCGTGGACACGGTGTCGGCGTACGACGTGGTGACCGGCCGGTGGGAGACGCTGCCGAGCCTGCCGCAGGCCCGCGACCACGTGGGCGGAGCCGTCGTCGGGTCGACATTCTACGTGCTGGGCGGCAGGGACCGTGGGCAGGTGAACGTGCGGGACACCGTCTACGCGTACGACCTGCGCTCCCGTCGCTGGTCCGAGCGGGCACCGATGCCGACGGCCCGGGGCGGCATCGCCACCGCGGTCGTGGGCCGCAAGATCTATACGTTCGGCGGGGAGGGCAAGCACGACCACACCACCCCGAATGGTGTCTTCGCCGAGAACGAGGCGTACGACACCGTCCACGACCGCTGGCGGCGACTCGCCCCGATGCCTGTGCCTCGTCACGGTACGGCGGCGGTCGCCGTAGGCGGCACGATCCACATACCCGGTGGTGGGACCGCGGGCGGTGGCAGGCCGGTGGACGTCAACGACGCCTATCGGCCCGCCTGGGGGTGAGCTCGCGAACCACGCGAGTAAGAGCGGCGGGCGGGGCTCCGCCCGCCGCTCGTGCCAACCCGCGGACTGGAACGCCTCTGCGACCCGTTGTGGCACCACGAATTGCGCGGCCGACCAGAGGCAGGCTGACCGATCCTGAACAGCGGTCCGAGCGGGCTGCCTTCAGCACGTCGGCGGCAGCTGCCGCCGACGCCTCTGGGCCGGGCTGCAGCGTCAGGCGTAGCCGAAGTTCTGCGTCCACACAGGTCCGTACTCGGAGAAGTACACACCCACGCCGATGACTCCGAAGTCCTCGTGCAGGATGTTGACTCGGTGCCCAGGGCTGTTCATCCACTCGGCCATCACCACCAGGGGGTGTGGCTGGCCGGCGGCGATGTTCTCCGCGGCGGGAAGCGGGTATCCGTATGCCACCATACGGTCCGCTGGCGACAGCCCTTCAGGAGTGAAGTGGTCGAAGAAGCCCCGCCGCGCCATGTCCTCGCTATGGCTCCGGGCGGAATCCCGTAGGCGCTCATCGGTGACCAAGGGGACGAGCCCGCGCCGGTCACGCTCCTGGTTGACGAGCACGGCGACGGCGTCCTCCAGCAGGCGCTCCAGGGATTGCGCGCTTCTGACAGAGGAGTCTTCCGTCCTCACCCGGGAAACATTTTCCTCCCGGGCGGCCGCCCTGCGAAAACGCAAGCTCGTTCCGGCGTCCGGATCCCATTGCGGGTCCCAGCCTTCTTCCTCGAGCCAGTCCTGGTCCAACTCTGCTCGCCTCTCGAAGCAGCCCGCATGACCCTGCCTGCGGACCATCGGCGACACGCCACGCTACTCGGAATTCCTGACAAACATCAACTGCTCAGAGGGGACGGCAGGCCCGGCAGGATCGGGACCCAAGATCCTGACCGGCTACACGCCGGGCGTGGCGGGAATGGTGGGCTCGGCAGGACCAAACACTCCGCTCTCTGGGGTGTTGGGCATCGGCACCAAGACGTACTTGCCTTTATCCGGGTTCAGGGTGTGGAAGACGTCCGTGGACCTGTCGTATTCACGGTCGACCGCTTCGTTCGAGGAGCCCTGGACACGCCGGTGCTCCCCAAGCGTGTCATTGAGTTCATGGACCATCTGGTCGAGATTTACGAGGATGGTGTCCACGTGGTTGTCCCACTGTTCCAGGAGCTCTTGGTATTTCTTCCCGTCGGAGCCACCATAACCTCCAGCGATCGCGTACCTGGTGGACTGGACATCCTGCTGGCACCTCATGACGCCGCTGTAGGCCTGCTCGAGAGCCTTGATGCCGTTGCGCGTTGCGGTCTCTTCGGACTGCTGCATAGCCATATGGCTGCTCCCCTCGAAAAAATTCGACTGTCCCTCAGGTGTGCTGCATCGCCTAGGCGCGCTGAGCCGCCCCATGCAGAAAGTAGCTCTACGGCAACCCTCATTGATAGGCCGACAGCCAGACAGACTAGGCAAGCCGCGGCGGGTTGGCAATCAACGCCAGGGAAATTTCGATCCGTTGCCTCCAGCGTTTATTGCCCATGTGAGCAGCAGAGCCGAAAATTTCAATCTCAATTGAGCACCGACTCAATCGGCTTCGGATATATGAGGCATCACGGCCGTCGGGCTGTCGCCTACTGCCTCACTCAGCCTTGATCACCGCGATGCGCGCAGGCACGGTCACATCCGCGACCGTCGGCCGGACGCCCGCGGTGCGACACAGCAACTCGAGGTCGCGCTCGAACGCCGTGTCGATCACGTCCTCGGAGCCCATCGCGGCCAGCGCCTGCCGCACCTCGGGGGTGCTCGGCTCCTCACTGCCGTTGTCCCAACTGTGGTCGGCCACTTCCTCGCCGTCGCGGAACACCACGAAAGCGGAGTCGGCGTTGACACTGCGGTAGCACGACACCGCGAACGTCCCCGACGACAGCTCTGGGCGGTCGATCCCCTCCCACCCGTTGTCCTCGATGAGAAGTGTGTGCGAGCCGAGCGCGAAGGCGGCCACCACGACATCCTCGGCTTCGGAATCCTCGCGCTCGGCCTGCTCCAGCAGGTCCTGCCACGTACCGGTCGTCACCTGCTCGGTCTCGACACCGAACCGTCGCAGCGCCTCGTCCGGCTCGATGCCGTGAACGACGGTCACGCAATAGGCGGTGTCGTCCATCAACGCGTCCATCCACGAGCTGAAGTCCTCGACGGGCGGTGCGCCCTTTTCGGTCTCGGCTATCCGCTCTCCGTTGCGCCAGACCACCGACCCGTCGTCTGTGCGCAGCTGGGCCTCCCCCGGCACCACGACCAACTCCTCACCTGGGCCGCCGAGCTCCAGGGCCACTGTGCCGTCCTCGGCCCGTATCCGCAGGACACCGTCGTCGTCGAGCACGAGACAGCTGCGCTCGGCGTCGTGGAT
Source organism: Streptomyces sp. NPDC002870 (assembly GCF_042888505.1). NCBI lineage: Bacteria > Bacillati > Actinomycetota > Actinomycetes > Kitasatosporales > Streptomycetaceae > Streptomyces > Streptomyces sp. NPDC002870. The sequence goes on along the minus strand of NZ_JBIAPW010000005.1, from coordinate 25,992 downwards.
GTACAGGTCCCAGAGCCAGCGGCCGTTCTCGCCGAACAGGACGAGCCGTCGATCGTCCCGGTGCGCGAGCACCGTGGATCCGTCGGCGGAAGTGAGGGACTGACGCTGCAGCCTCTGACCTCGGCACAGAGTCGATCCGCGCGCCGTGTTCGCTGCCGGCGCCGAGCTCGACGCCCCTGTCCGGATCTGCCACACCGCCGAGTTGCTGTCGTCGAGCAGCGCAAAGCCGCCCTCATCGTCCACCACGAGCCGCTGTGCGCCCGAACCTGCGGTGCCGGATCGCCACACCGGCGCACCGCAGAAGTTGCGGACGACCAGGTCGCCCTCCTCGGTCAGCTCGGCCCACCCGTCGTCGGCCCACCAGGTGTTCGTCGCCCACACCGCCCGCTGCGCGGGGTTGTCGTAGAGCACCAGGTTGCCGTCGTCCTGGTGCACCAGGGTGTACGCCCCGGAGGGCGCGGTGAGCGACTGGTGCCATAGCCGTGCCCCGCGCCCGAGCTCCGGGCCGCCGTACGCGTGCGGCCGGGCCGGAGGCAACACCGTCGGCACGTTCCGCATCCCGTCTCGCCAGATGAGCTCACCGTCGGCGTTCACCAGGCAGAGCGTCCACGCCTTCCGGTCGCCCCCGGGAAGCATTCGCCAGGTCAGAACCGCCCCGTCCTGCTCCAGCCATCGGGCCAGTGGCGCAGCCAGCGTGGAGCTCCACCCACCACCGTGCGAGGAACGGGTCGCGACCTGCAGCGAGCCGTCTTGGTTGCGGGTGACGAGCCGCCGCTGCTTGCCCTCCCGTACCAAATAGCGCTCGCCGCTGATGTCGGCGGCGGCCGCGGCGTCCCGCATGGCCGTCACCTCAACCGGGCCGGTGCGCGAGTTCAGCAGCCGTGTGTTCTCACCGCTGAGCAGCTCGAGATCGCCATCGTCCGTAATGACCAGCGAACGGGCGCCCGGCGCAGCGATGCCGGAAACCCAGACCGTCTCGTTCGCGGAGTTCTCCACCTGGAGCGCATCACCGTCCCCCAGGAGCAGCAGCCCGGCAACCGGACGCCCTGGGTCTCCCGCACGCCACCGGGTCTCACCGGTCCGCCGGTCGGTCAAAACCGCTACTCCGGCGGTGTCGTAGTGCAGAACGTACTGGCCGGACGGTGAGCTGAGTGGCTCTTCCTGGCGAAGGCGATTGCACTGGATCAGCTGATGCACCTGTGTCTCTCCCACGTAATTCCAAGAGTGGCTTGTCATGCCGCTTTCGCGTCTCAGACGCGGATCACTGTGCCACGGTCGTACGGAGTGACGTGTGGGCAGAGGCTTAGGTTCCGCCGTAGTCGCGCTGCTTGTCCCGATTGACCGAGTGGCATCGCGACTTCCCCCAGCCGGGATAGGTCGGTTGGCCGATGCCGCCTCGGTGGGCATTCGTGAAGCTTGGTGCCGCAACGTCATGCGGCGAAGACTGCGGCGAGGCGATGCTCAGCGGTCGCCACTGGTGCCCGCGTATCTGCAAGGCCTGCGTCCCTGCCCGTAGTGGCCGGGGGACAGGAAAGAACGGTCGAAGGAGACGGATGGTTAGCGCGTCGGAGGTGGCCGGTGTGGAGTACACCGAACCGGCCGAAGTCCACCTGGACGACCTCGATTTCATGGGCAATCTGCACAACTGCCGGTACCCGTTGCTGGTCGAACGTGCACTGGTACGGATCTGGGCCCGGGCGGGGTACTCGTTCGTCGATGGTGTGCCGACACATCCGGACGTGATGCACGCCGTGCTCGAGCAGACGTTCCGGTATCTCAGCCCGGTTCGCGGGGTCGGCCACGTGAACGTGTGCTTCCGGATGCAGCGCCTCGGCAGGAGCAGCATGGTCTACGCCTTCCGCGTGGTCTCCGGGGACGGGGAGACACTCCACGCCGAGGGCAGCCGCGCCGAGGTCAACGTGGACATGGCCTCACTCGGGTCCGCGCCCTGGGCCGACGAGACCCGCGAGTTGGCCATCAAGCTGTTCGGACCGCCCCCTGAGGAAACCGCGGAGTCCAGGACGCTCCCTGGTCAACGCAAGCCGTAGATGCGAGAAGCCGTCGTCGTACCGATCAATGGGCTTATCCGCGAACCGGGTTCCTGATCGGGTGACCTGGCGGCGGTCGACGCAAGAAGGCAGTGCCTCCTGGTGGCTCGGGGTTGCGAAGCCGGCCGAGCATCAGGAGGGCCCGTTGTCGTGTTATCCGCGCTCGCTTCCGCGGAGGCCGCATCAGCCGTACCACCTGCCGGAGTTGAAGAAGATTCAGCAGCCCACCCGGCATCTGAAGAAGGCGTAGGCGGCACAAGTTTTCGCTAGAGCTTCACGCTCCACGGATGAGAACAGCCTGGCGATCAGGAGGCCCTGCCCTCATGCCCGGCCGCCGGTAGATCACCCGAACAGGAGCCCTGTCGATCAGCCAAGCGCTCCCGTGTGAAGTCACCACACGGAGCCGGATGGCTCGCAGAACAACCCGCCAGGTCTGGTGAGTGCCAGGTCCTGCCGTACAAGGAGATTGCCCGATGTCCCTCATCCGCATGCGCAACGTCGCCAGTGTCGGCCTGATCGTCGCCTCGGCCTCGTTCCTCGCCGCCTGCAACCCCGAGAATGCCGACACCAAGGTGGACGGCACTCGGGCCACCACCTCCGCCTCGCGGGCGAACAATGCCGCAGACGGTACGTTCGCGGGCACTCTGACCTTCATAGCCCCGGGCAAGCTGATGATAGACGAGCGCGAGTTCTCGGTGGCGGAGGGCATCGACATCCAGGGCTCGGGCGGCCTCTGCGGCGCTGGAAAGGGCCAACCCCTGAAGTCCTGCAGCATCGAGGAGCTCGTAGCAGCCGCCAAGTCCAAGTCCGTCAAGGTGAAGGTCACCATCAAGGGCGGCGACGCCACCAAGATCGTCGACCAGACCCCCCGTGACGACAGCGGCGACGGTGACACCCGCCCCGATGCCGGTGCACACGTCGACTCATGCACCACCGAGGGGCTGACCTTCTCGACGTCCGACCAGCCCCGCCCGATCAATCACATCATGCTGCATGCGACCAACCTGTCCGACAGTGCCTGCCGGCTGGTCGGCTACCCCTACCTGGCGTTCAGCGCGGACCAGCAGGCCGTCACCCGGGTCCTGGAGGACAGCAAGCCGAAGGACGTCGTCGTCCTGAAGCCGGGCGCGACGGCGTACGCCAGCATCAACATCGCCGACGGCAGCGGCGAATCGGAAGGCCCGGTCGAGAAGATCACGGACTTCAAGGTGATGCTCCAGGACTTCGGGGGCGAGTCCACGGACCCGGTGACCGTTCCGACGCCGGGCGAGGACGAGTTCACCGGGGAGCCGCTCAGCGTCGACATCGGCGCCGCATTTGTCACGTACTGGCACTCCAACGCCGCCGACGCCGCGAACAACTCCTGAGGGCGCCCGGACAATTGACATGCTGGTTCCGGATCTCACTACATCCGCTGTGGCAGGCCGACTGCGAACTGCGGTCCGGAATCCGCGTGTTGTTGCCAGCCAGGTCCTAACCCCACGAATTCATGACGACTTTACAGTGCGCCGCGGGCGCTTCGCCGGAGTGGCCTGCGAAGGCAAGTAGGAGAGGGAAAGGTGAAACCGAATAGCGCCGTAAACGGTGGAGCGCTCGTTGTGGTCGTATTGGCCATCTCCATGACCGCTCCGCTGACGGCGTTCGCGGCGGCACCCGCGCTAGCGCTCGCGTTCTGGCGTAACGGGCTCGGCGTCTGCGTCCTGGGCCCGGTGGTAGCGGCCAAGCGCGGCGACGAACTACGCGGTCTGCTGCACAAGGACAGGCGGCGAGAGCTGCGATACAGCGTGTTCGCGGGTGTGGCACTGGCGACGCACTTCGCCACCTTCATGCCCAGCACTCAGCTCACCTCGGTCACGACCGCGGCAGCGCTGATCTCCACCCAGCCGATCTGGCAGGGCCTGATCGCGGTGGCACTGGGCCGGAAGCTGCCCAGGAGCACCTGGGGCGGAATGGGCATCGCCGTGCTCGGCGCGGTGGTGGCCACGGGCGGGGACTTCCGGGTCGGGGGCACGGCACTACTCGGTGACCTGCTCGCCCTCGTCGGAGCCATCGCAACCGCTGTCTACGCCGAGCTCAGCAGCCGGGTCCGCGCCACGGTGAGCACACCCTCGTACTCGGTCGCCTGTTTCAGCGTGTCCACCATAGTGCTGCTGGTGGTGTGCCTCGTGGGCGGGATACCGCTGGCCGGATTCGATACCGCCACCTGGCTGGCCGTGCTCGGCTTGCTGCTGTTCCCGCAGCTGCTGGGCCTGTCGATGCTCAACTTCGTTCTGGGCAGGGTGTCAGCCGTCACGGTCAGCCTGGTGCTGCTGCTGGAGGCGCCGGTCGCCGCGCTCATCGCCTGGATGTGGCTGGGGCAGGTGCCCTCCGGGACGGCAGCCACCGGTATGTTCCTGGTCGTTTCCGGAGTCGCAGTCGTGGTGATCTTTGACGCGCGCGCCGACCGGGACATGTCGCAGACCGTCACCAACCTGTATCCGGCGCTCATCACCCCGGTGCCGGTGCCTTCCATCAACGTCGCACCTCCCCCGATGCAGGAGGTGCACTCGATGATCTGGAACGCCGCGCACGGCGGGCGGCTCCAAGAGGCGGCGGGCATGGTCGCCGTCTTGGAGCAGGGCGCGCTGCGCACCTACGGGCCTGCCTCTCCGGAGGCGATCCACTGGATCGAAGTACGGGCCCAGTTGGCCCGGGTCGCGGACGATCCGGGCAGGGCGTGCGAGCTGTGGCTCGTCGCCGCCGCTTCCCGTCTGTCTGGGGGCGAGCCGCCGGACGGCGAGGAGGTCGTGGCGGCTGTGGACCGTGCCACGCACGAGTGGGCTCGCGTTCGTGACAGCGCCAGCGCTCGGTATCTGGCGCCCAAACTGATCGCCATGCGCAGGCGGATACCCGGAAGCGACGAAGGCGCGATCGGTCGGATCGAACGCCGGCTGAGTCAGGTGCACGCCTACCGCCGACCGCCGGACCCGCGCCTCGAATGGGCTGACAGCGTGAAGGCGTCCCCGACGACGCCGATTCAGGAGTCTCGCCCACGAGGGAGCCACGAGAGCACGGGCCCAGGTGGATGACGATGGCTCCGGGGAAAACCGCAGCGGCTGCCCCTGCCGCCTTCGGCCGCAGGGTGATCGTGAACAGTCATCGTCGTTACAGGTGGACGGCACAGCTGCGAAGCGCGGGGGCCCCAACCGTGGTCGCCAACGGCGGCCTACAGTTGACGACCGCGCCCCACCGCTGCGAACGGCGCTGAACATCGACCGGACCGGGCGACGGACGAATCGGGCACGGTTGACACCTTGGGAGCAAGGGAGAACGAGCGCTCCCAGAAGGCTCCCACGCGGGAGCAGACACGCGTACGACAAAGGCCGCTCCCGATGATCGGAAACGGCCTCTGACCTGCAAAAACACCGTCGGGACGACAGGATTTGAACCTGCGACCCCTTGACCCCCAGTCAAGTGCGCTACCAAGCTGCGCCACGTCCCGGTGCCCGTCTGACCTGGGGTTTCCCCTGGCCGAACGCGCATGAGAACAATACCGCACTTCGACCGGTGGTCACGAACCGCTTTGCGCCCGCCCGCCGGCCAGGCGCAACGCACCTTGGGTCTTCCACGCCAGTGTGACGCACGTCACCGCCGAGACCGTCGACACCCCCGCCTGTGATCGTTTCCTGCTCTCCAAGGGACACGGGCTGCCGCTGGCTGTCGGCACCGCGCTCGGGCTGCGAGGCCCCGCCGCGACACACGGCCGGCCCGGCGGGATCGCGTCCGGACCAGGGACCCGCGACTCGCGGTCGTACTGGCCGAGATCAGCAGAGACGGCTTCGTCCTGGCCGGACGGCGGCCCCCGGAGCGGGTGATCAATGAGGGGATCCGGGCGCAGCCGATACCCGGCGCGGGCCGCCTTGACCCGAGCGGCCTCCCCGAACGGATCACGGGATTCCTCAGCGCGGGCCGCGATCAGCCCAGGGCCTGGGTGCGGCGCCGCCGCGCAGGGCGCCCCGCCATGCACCGCCGCCCCGCCGCACGGTCACCCCGTCCGCTCGGCCAACTCCGGGTGCGCGTCCAGCAGTTTGCGTGGTGCCGCCTGGCGCCACGAGTCGAGCAGGATCGCGTACAGCTCCTCCTCGCCCTCCAGCGCCGCCAGCCGCACCCGCAGCCAGGCGTAGTTGTCGTCGTGCCCCGCGCGGATGAAGAACTTCTCCGGCTCTGAGGCGATCAGCTCCTCCCGGTCCTCCTTGGGGCACTTCACACCCATCACCTTGTCGTCGTCATCGAGCGAGGCGAAGATTTTGCCCCCGCCGTCCAGACGGAATGTGGGCATGCCCCAGGCGAGCTTCTCCATCGCACCGGGAAGCGAGAGCGCAAGTCTGCGTACGTCGTCGGCAGTGGCCATATGAAGACCGTACGACGCGCCACTGACACTCGCCCCGCCCTTGCCACACCGGGCCCCTCCGACCCATTGACCCCCTGTAAGCCGGGAACCTACGCTGTGCAACGAATTCAGAAAGCGCTTTCTAAATGCCGGAGCCGCGGTCCGCCCACCAGCACCGGGAGCGCAATGAGCAGTCCAAGAGCACGGCTCAGCCCAGGAGCACCGCTCAGCCGCAGGTCCCTCTCCCTCTTAACCGTCATCACCGCAACTCTGGCGCTCGTCGTCGCCCTCGGGATCGCCTCACCGCCCCGCGCCGACGCCGCGCCCTATCGCGTACTGGTCTTCTCCAAGGTCACGAACTTCTACCACGACTCCATCCCCGCCGGGATCGAGGCGATCAAGAAACTCGGCAGCGAGAACGGCTTCGAAGTCGAAGCCACCGACGACGCCGCCGCGTTCAGCGACACGAACCTCGCGCGCTTCCAGGCGATCGTCTTCAACAACACCAACTCCACCCCGGAGAAGGGCGATCTGCTGGGCGCCGAGCAGCGCGCCGCGCTCCAGAAGTACATCCGGGGCGGCGGCGGCTGGGTAGGACTGCACGCCGCCTCCGCGAGCGAGCGCGACTGGGGCTGGTACGAGGGCCTGGTCGGCGCGATCTTCGACAAGCACCCCGCCGTGCAGACCGGGCGGATCAAGGTGCTCGACCAGGCCCACCCCTCCACCAAGGGGCTTCCCGAGCTCTGGGAGCGTACGGAGGAGTGGTACAACTGGCGCACCAATCCGACCGGGAAGGTGCACACACTCGCCCAGATCAAGGTGCGGGACGGCATCACCGGCCTCGACGAGGGTGTCGATCACCCGTGGTCCTGGTGCCAGAACTACGACGGCGGACGCTCCTGGTTCACGGCGGGCGGCCATGCCAAATCCGCGTTCCAGGAAGCGGGCTTCCTCAGGCATCTGCTCGGCGGGATCCAGTGGGCCGCCGGCAACAAGCCCGGTGACTGCACCGCCGCCAAGACCGGCGCCTTCCAGCGCACACCGCTGGTCACCAGCGATCTCGCCGACCCCTTCGAGCTCGCCGTCGCGCCCGACCGCCGGGTCTTCTTCATTCAGCGCACCGGCAAGGTCAAGGTGATCGACCAGCAGACGCTGAAGGTCACCACCGCGCTGGACTTCGCGTACACGCCCGACATGACGAGCCAGTCCGACGGTCTCCTCGGACTTGCGCTCGACCCGGACTTCGGGAAGAACAACTGGCTCTATCTGCTGAACTCCGACAAGACCGAGAAACGGCTCAACCTCTCGCGCTTCACGGTGACCGGCAACACCATCGACCCCGCCTCCGAGAAACGGCTGCTCACCATTCCCACCTGGCGGGGCGAGGGGCGGGCCAACTCCCATATGGCCGGCTCGATCGCCTTCGACAAGAAGGGCGAGCTGTACATCGCGACCGGCGACAACACCGACCCGTTCGCCTCCGAGGGCTTCACTCCGATCGACGAGGGCGAAGGACGCCGCGCCTGGGACGCGCAGGGCACCGCGGGCAACACCAATGACCTGCGCGGCAAAATCCTGCGCATCACTCCGAGGGACGACGGTACGTACACCGTCCCCGAGGGCAATCTCTTCGCCCCCGGCGCCGAGAAGACGCGGGGCGAGATCTACGCGATGGGGATGCGCAACCCGTTCCGGATCACGACCGATCCGCTGAGCGGCGCGCTGCTGGTCGCGGACTACGGACCCGACGCGCGCGCCGCCAAGCCGGACCGCGGTCCTGAGGGCACGGTCGAGTTCACCCGTATCACCAAGGCGGGCAACTTCGGCTGGCCCTACTGCATCGGCGACAACACCCCGTTCAGCGACTACGACTTCACGACCAAGACTTCGGGCCCGAAGTTCGACTGCGCGAAGCTCGTCAACAACTCGCCCAACAGCACGGGCCTGGCCCAGCTTCCACCGGCTCAGCCCGCCACGGTCTGGTACGCCTACTCGGCGTCGGCGGAGTTCCCTGAGCTCGGCACGGGCGGCGGCGGTCCGATGAGCGGCCCGGTGTACGACTTCGACGCGGCGAACACGTACCGCACCAAGTTCCCCGAGTACTTCGAGGGAAAGTGGCTGAACTACGAGCTGACCCGCAAGTGGTTCAGGTCCTTCTCCGTCCAGCAGCAGGACCAGACCTTCACCGACCCGCGTTTCGCACCGGCGAAGGCGGGCGATCTTCAGTCGATCAACGCCGTCTTCGGCGACATGACGTGGAACCAGCCCTTCGACGCCGACTTCGGACCCGACGGAGCGCTGTACGTCATCGACTTCGGCCTCGGCAGCGGTACGGGCCGGGGCGGCAGCAACGAAGGGTCGGGCATCTACCGCATCGCCTACGTCGGCGACGGCCGACTGCCCGACGCCAAGGCCACCGCCACTCCCGACACCGGCTCGGTCCCACTCACCGTGAAGTTCTCCAGTGCGGGCTCCGGACTGCCGGGCGGCAAGCCGGTGACATACGCGTGGGACTTCGACGGGAACGGCACCACCGACTCGACCGAGGCCGACCCGGTCGGGGCGGCCTCGGGCGGCCTCGGCGGGGACGTGGAGTTCCGCGCCGGATCGCCGACGGGTCCGCTGCTGGGCAAGGTGACGGTCCCGAACACCGGGGACTGGGGCAATGTCGTCTCGCCCACGACCGCCCTCAGGGACCCGGGCGGCACTGTGCAGCTGTACGCCGTCTTCACCAATCCGCAGTGGTCCGCCGAGAAGCCCGACCTGCTCGCCCTCGACTGGCTGCACTTCAACGGGCGCGGCGTCGAGAAGCACCCGGCGACCAAGGTCTCGCTGACGGCGACGCCCGCGACCGGGGCCGCGCCGCTCACGGTGCAGCTCGCAAGCACGGTCGAGCTGCTGCCCGGCCGCACCATCGCCTCGTACCACTGGGACTTCGGCGACAACGCCAGGCCCACGGCACCGGAGGAGCGACGGCGACGCACAGCTACGCCCGCCCCGGTGCGTACACCGCACATCTGACCGTCACTGACGACAAGGGCGACACGACGGTCAACTTCGTCCGAATCAACGTGAGTTGAGAGGGAAGCAGACATGAACGGCACACGACGTGCGTTCCTGGGCACGGCTCTGGGCGCCGCCGCGGCGGCGGCCCATGAGCCGGCCGGCGTTCGCCGCAGAGGAGGGCCGCCGCCGACGGCGCATCCCGGCCTCCGGCATCGGCATGCACCTCTACACGATGCGGACGCCCCTGGCGAAGGACCTCAAAGGGACCCTCGCTCGGCTGGCCGAGATGGGATACGCGACGGTCGGGGTCAGCGGCCGGCACGGCAACAGCGCCGCCACGATCCGGGCCATGCTGGACGAGACCCGCCTCAAGGCGGTGCTCGAACACGTCGGCTACCCCGTCGTCACCGGCGACGGTCTGCCGCAGGCGCTCGACGACATCCACACCCTCGGCGCGCGATGGATCGTGGTGCCGAGCCTGCCCGGCTCGATGCACACTCCGGCCGGATTCCGGGAAGCGGCACGGCAGTTCAACAAGGCCGGGCTCGCCGCCCGCGAGTCCGGTCTCGGTCCGCTGCTCTTCCACAATCACGGCCTCGACCACGAGGTCGTCGACGGCGAGAATCTGTACGACATCCTCCTCACCGAGACCGACCCGGATCTGGTGGCCTTCGAGCTGGACGTCTACTGGGCGGCGAAGGGCGGGGCGGATCCGCGTTCGCTGTTCGTGCGCCACCGGCGGCGCTTCCCCGCGCTGCACGTCAAGGACATGGCCCCGGATGGCGGCTTCGCCGATGTCGGCTCCGGAACCCTGGACTTCCGGTCGATGTTCGACACGGCGCGCAGTGGTGGTGTGAAGCAGTGGCTGGTCGAGCACGACTCGCCGGCCGACCCGTTCGCGACCGCGCAGAACAGCTACGCGTACCTGGCGAATCTCAGGTACTGACGACGTCCCGAACTGGGGCTCCGCCCCAGGCTCCGCGCCTCAATCTCCCCCAGACTTCGTCCGGGGGGACCCCCAAGGGGCTGAGTCTTCTCGTCGGCGATCATGCTCGCCAGCACTTTCCGGGAACCGGTCCGGGAGATCGCGTACGTCTCCACCCTGCGCGCCCAGCGGGTCCGAGCCATCCTGCTGATCGGCTCGGGGTTCCAGGACCGGGCCTGGGAACGGGCGCTTGCGGACGAGCTGGAACCGTATGTCCGCGCGGGCGGGCGGGTCGCGGTCGTCAGCCGGCACCGCAGCCTTCGGGTGGATGCCGTACTGCCGGAGAACCGGGCCGGAGCCGCCGCCCTCGCCCAGGCCCTACTGGCCCTGGGACACCGGGAGTTCGCGGTGCTCAGCGGGCCGCCCGAGCTCACCACCGTCACCGACCGGCTCGCCGGGTTCCGGGAAGGCCTGGCACAGGCCGGGATCACGCTCGGGCCCGACAGGGTGGTGCGCGGCGCCTTCACCCGCGAGGGCGGTCATACGGCCGCCCGTGAACTCCTCGCCCACTCCGCCCTGCCCACCTGCGTGTTCGCTGTCACCGATGTGATGGCGGTGGGCGCGCTCGCCGCCTTCAGGGAAGCGGGCGTCCGGGTGCCGCAGGACGTCTCGCTCGCGGGCTTCGACGACATTCCTCTCGTACGGGAGCTCACTCCCCCGCTCACCACGGTGTCGCTGCCGCTGACCGCCATGGGGCAGGAGGTGATCGCCCTCGCACTGCGCGAGCCGCGCGGCGCGCGTTCGCGGGTGCTGCGGGTCGGCGGCGAGGTCGTTCTGCGCGCCAGCACCGCCCCACCGTCCACCCCGCTTACCGGAAGGACCAGTTGATGAACATCGAGCGTGTCGAGACCTTCGCGGTCGCCCTGCCGACCCGCCGCTCCTTCGGCGTTTCCGGCGGCGCGGTCGCCGTCGCCGGACAGCCGTCTCTGCGGGTGCTGGTGAAGGTGAGCGCGGACGGGGTGCACGGCTGGGGCGAGGCGACGCCCATCCCCGCCTGGACGTACGAGACGGCCGAGTCCATCGTCACCACGATCGACCGCTATCTCGCCCCGGCCATTGTCGGCAGGCCCGCCTGGAACCTGGACGCCGTCGACAGCGCCTTCGACCGGGCCGTCAACCGCGGCTTCACCATCGGCGCGCCGCTGGCCAAGAGCGCGGTGGATGTGGCGTTGCACGATCTGCTGGGACGGGCCGCCGGGGTGCCGCTCGGCGTGCTCTGGGGTCAGCGCAGGTCGGAGTCGATCGAGCTGGGGTGGGTCGTGTCCGGCCAGTCCCCCGCCGAGGTCGGCGACAGTGTTGCGGAGGGCTCGGACGCCGGGTACCGGGCGTTCAAGGTCAAGATCGGGCTGCACGACGAGGACACCGACGCGGCCGTGGTGGCGGCGGTGCGCGAACACGCGCCGGGCGCGCCGGTCTGGGTGGACGCCAACCAGGCGTACACCATGGACGCCGCGCTGCGCATGGCGCGGCGGCTGGACGCGATCGGGATCACCGCCTTCGAGCAGCCGCTGCCCGCCAATGACATCGCGGGGCTGCGGCGGTTGCGCGAGCACTCCCCCGTGCCGGTGGCGCTCGACGAGAGTCTGCGGCACCCCACCGATCTCGCGACCTTCGTCCGTCTTGAGGCGGTGGACGTGGCGATAGCCAAGGTGCAGCGCAGCGGCGGGCTCACGCTGTCCCGGCGGCTGTGCGCGCTCGCCGAGGACTGCGGGATGCGGTTGATGGGGTCCGGGCTGACCGACTCCGATCTGGGGCTTGCCGCATCACTGCACCTCTTCGCGGCGTACGGGATCGACACCCCGGTCGATCTGAATGGCCGTCAGTTCATCGAGTCTCCGTACGCGAGGCGGACGGTGCGGGTGGAGAAGGGGGTGGCCCAGGTGCCCGATTCCCCCGGGCTCGGGGTCGACGTGGACGAGGCGGTGGTGCGTGAGCTGGCCGTCGACGTACTGGAGCGTCGCGTGTGACATCGCCCGGCGCGTGAGTGCACCCAGCCGCGCGCCCCTGGCACCCCTTGTGCGCTTCGCGCGCCTGGCAGCACTCCCGTACGCCGGTACGTTCGGCCTCCATGTCCGTCGGCCCTGTCCGCAAGCGTTCTTTTTCGGTCTGGGACTGTGCCGGATCGGTTCTTCCGATGTTCTGGGATGCCACAGTTGTGTACCTCTGAGGCTTCCACTTGTCCCTCAGTGCCATATGCCCACGAAACCTTTGCCGATGGCATGTGGCATAAACAAGCCCAGGGGGAATGCCGTACGGCAGGACCGGACGGGCGTGTACCACACGGGACACACCCTCAATCAAACGTCAACGGTCCGCTTTTTGGACAAAGTTGGCGTCGATCCAGTACCAATTGAAAACGATCAACACCATAATGTGGTCGGCCTGTTCGGGACGGGACCACTGCCGATGCACCACCTGCTCGAACAACCGCCCGAGCAGGCGTTTCGCGGAGGAGGGCTCGCGATGGACGGATACTTCGCCAGTCGACTGCATCATCAATTACGTGACCATGTCCGCGATTTCGCGGAGAGGGAGGTACGTCCGAGAATTCCCGCGATGGAGGCCGACCGGTCGGTCCACCACGACCTGTCCCGGCTGATAGCCCGGCAGGGCTGGCTCGGCGCCACCATCAGCAAGGAGCACGGCGGGATGGGTGTGGGCCACCTCGCCAAGACCATCATCATCGAGGAACTGTCCCGGGTCAGCGGGGCGATGGGCGCAATGGTGCAGGCCTCGCAGCTGGGCGTCGCAAAGATTGTCCATTTCGGCAGCGACCAGCAGAAGAAGACCTGGCTCCCGTCCATCGCCGCCGGCGAATGTCTGCCGACGATCGCGGTCACGGAACCCGAGTCGGGCGGCCATGTGCTGGGCATGAGAGCCACCGCGGTGCGGGACGGCGACGACTACATCCTCAATGGCCGAAAGGTGTTCGTCGGCAACAGCCATGTCGGCGATCTGCACGGCGTGGTGGTCAGGACCGCTCCGGGGTCGAAAGGGCTGACGGCCTTCATGGTCGAATCGGACCGCCCGGGGTTCGGAGTCGGTGAACAGCGGCCGACGATGGGACTGCACGGCTTCAGCTTCGGCGAGCTGCACTTCCACAACTGCCGTGTCCCCGCCCCGAACCGGCTGGGCGAGGAGGGCGACGGTCTGTCCGTGGCGTACTCCTCCAGCATGCTGTACGGCCGCGCCAACCTCACCGCCGTATCGCTCGGCATCCACCAGGCGATCCTGGAGGAGACGACCCGCTTCTGCGCCGAACGGCACCGGTATGGCAAGCCGCTCCATGAACTTCCGTCCATCAAGCTGAAGTTGGGGAAGCTGCAGTCGCGGCTGATGACCGCCCGGCTTGCCGCGTACCACGCCGTGCACCTGCTCGACCAGGGTCTGCCGTGCGACGCGGAGCTGATGAACGCCAAACTGGTCAATGTCGAGTCGGCGATCGACTCCGCGCGCAACGCCATGGAGATCCATGCCGCGGCCGGGCTCTTCACCGACCGCCCCATCGAGCGGTATCTGCGGGACGCGCTCCACATGTTCGCCCCCGCCGGGACCTCCGACATTCAGCTGCTGCGCCTGGCGGAGGTCGCGCTGGGCACGGCGAAGGGCCAGTGGTCGCAGCGGCTTGCCGACGAGGTCAGGCTGGAGCCGGCGTTTTGACCGTTGCTCCGCCCCGGACGAAGTCTGCGGGAGGTTGAGGACACTCCCCCTGCGCCCCGCGCGCGCAGGGGGAGTGCGAGGCTCAGATACGGCCGTCCTCGCGCCGGTGGATCTGCTCGATCAGCTCCGCGGCAAGCGACTTGATGGTCTCCAGACCCGCACGCCCCCACGGCCGCGGCTCGGTGTCGACGACGCAGATCGTGCCCAGCGCGATACCCGTACGGTCGATCAAGGGCGCCCCGAGATAGGAACGGATGCCGATCTCGTCGACGACCGGGTTCCCCGCGAACCTCGGATAGTCGCAGACGTCCTCCAGCACGAGCGCCTTGCGCCGTACGACCACATGCGGGCAGTAGCCGTGGTCGCGCGCCATGAAACGGCTGACGTCACCGCCGCCCGCCGCGGCCACCGCGCCCAGATCGTTGCCGGTGCGCGTACCGGCCGGAGTGTGCAGCCCGGCGAAGAACTGCCGGTTCTCGTCGATGAAGTTGACCATCGAGTACGGCGCGCCGGTCACCTCCGCGAGCCGGTCCGCGAATTCGTCGAAGGCGGGATCGGGCCGGTCCCCGAAGCCCAGCTGGCGCAGCCGCCGCACGCGGACGGGCGCCTCGCGGTCGACGGGGGTCAGCAGCAGATGACCGGTCGGGTCATACGTCATGTCGGTGCTCCGTAGCTCGGTGCCGGAGCCGGCACCGCGGTGGTGGTGAGCAGATGCTGGACGAGGGTGACCAGCGTCCTTGTCGCCGAGCTGGCGATCCGCGCGTCGCACAGCACGACCGGCACCTCCGGCTTGAGGTCGATCGCGGCCCGCACTTCCTCCGGTTCGTAGCGGTACGCGCCGTCGAACTCATTGACGGCGACGACGAATCCGATGCCACGCCGCTCGAAGAAGTCGACAGCGGAGAAGGAGTCCTCCAGCCGGCGGGTGTCGGCGAGGACGACCGCGCCGAGCGCGCCTTCGGAGAGTTCGTCCCACATGAACCAGAAGCGCTCCTGGCCGGGGGTGCCGAAGAGATAGAGCACATGGCGCTGGTCCAGCGTGATCCGGCCGAAGTCCATGGCGACCGTCGTGGTGGTCTTGGACTCGATGCCGTCCAGGCTGTCGGTGGCCACGCTGACCTGCGTCAGAAGCTCCTCCGTGCTCAGCGGCGCGATCTCGCTGACCGCTCCCACGAAGGTCGTCTTGCCCACCCCGAATCCCCCCGCTATCAGGATCTTCAGCGCGGTGGGGAAGAGGCCGTCGATTTCAGAGCCGTCGTCGTAGGCCATCGAGCACCGCCTCCAGCAAAGAACGGTCTGTGGGTGTGTTGCCGCAGCGGGGCGCCCGCGCGGTGACCGCGCCGCAGTCCACGAGATCGGAAAGCAGCACCTTGGTGACGACCGCCGGGAGCCTGAGGTGCGCCGAGATCTCGGCGACCGAGGTGGGCCCGTCGCACAGGCCGAGCGCCAGGGCGTGCTCGGGGCCCAAGTGCGCCTGTGGCACGGTCCCGGTGGCCATCACCAGCGAGAGCAGGTCCAGCGCCGCCGTCGGACGGGTACGGCCGCCGCTCACGGTGTACGGGCGGATGAGCCGGCCGGCCGCGTCGTCGAGCAACGGCCCGTCCTTGGGGGACGGCACTCTCATTGACCCGTGGCGCCCGGCGCCACCGCCGAATGTCTGGCCGGCGTGGTCAGGTAGGGCCGTACGCTCTTGACCAGCATCGCCATCTCGTAGCCGAGGACCGCGGCATCCGCCTCGCGCCCGGCGAGTACGGCGAGGCAGGTGCCGGAACCGGCGGTCGAGACGAACAGCAGCGTGGAGTCGAGCTCCACGACCACCTGGCGTACCTCTCCGCCGTCGCCGAAGCGCGCTCCCGCGCTGCGGCCCAGGGAGTAGAGGCCGGAGGCGAGCGCCGCCATGTGGTCGGCGCTGTCGGGGTCCAGGCCGTGCACGGATTTCACCAGCCCGTCGGAGGAGAGCAGTACCGCGTTACGGGTGTACGGCACACGCTGGACCAGGCCGCTGAGCAGCCAGTCGAGGTCCGAGACATGACCGTTCGGCGCATCGCTCGCCATGGTGCATCTACTCCTTGGAGGTGTTGTCGTGGCGCTGCGGTCCGGGTTGGGCGGCGGGGTCCACGGGGGAATGGGCCTCGGCCAGTCCGATGCCCCGCTGGAAGGCCGCCATCAAGCCCGGATCGTGGAGGGCGTGGTCGTCGTCCTTGCGGGGCGACGGAGCGTCCCTGAGCTGGGGGACGAGGTGTTCCTGACTGCGGCGCCGGGGCAGTTGGGGGCGGCCCATGGTGCCGCGGACGACTCCGCCCGCGGGCGGCTCAGCGGTGGTGTGAGCGGACTCGGCGGGCGAACTCTCCAGCGATGCCGAACGGTCGGCGCCCGGGAGGGCGGCAGCCGGGTTGGGCCTGTCCGCGTGCTCTCCGCGTACGGGAAGGGGTGCCGCGCCAAGTGTGGCCTGCACGGTCTCGCGCTGCGGCTGCGGTTGTCGATGCGGCTGCGATTGCTGCCGGTGCTGGGGCTGGGGCTGGGGCTGGTGCAGGTGCAGGTACGGCGGGGAGTGCGGCTGCTGCGGGATCGAGGGGGACATTGCCGCGGTCGCCCGCGGCGCGGTCGTTCGGGCGCTCGGTTCTCGCCCGTCTTCGGACACCACGGCCGCCGCGTCGGCCGCCTGAGCGAGTCGTTCCGGCTCGGAGCCGAGCAGCCCTTGCGGCACTACGAGGATGGCCTGGACGCCGCCGTAGATATTGGACTGGAGCCGGACCGCGATGCCGTGTCTGCGAGCCAGCGCCGAGACGACGAAGAGGCCGATCCGCCCGTCCTGCAGCAGATGGGCGACGTTCACCTGGTCGGGGTCGGAGAGCAGGGCGTTCATCTTGTTCTGCTCGCCGACCGGCATGCCGAGGCCGCGGTCCTCGACCTCGACGGCGAGTCCGGCCGTGACGTGCGAGGCGCGCAGCAGCACCTGGGTGTGCGGGGCGGAGAACAGCGTGGCGTTCTCGACCAGTTCGGCCAGCAGGTGGATCACGTCGGCGACGGCGTGGCCGCGCAGTGTGCCGTCGATCGGCGGCACCAGCTTGACCCGGGGGTACTGCTCCACCTCGGCGATCGCGGAGCGGAGCACCTCCGTCATGGTGACCGGGTTGGACCACTGCCGCCGGGAGATCGCCCCGCCGAGCACGGCGAGGTTCTCGGCATGCCTGCGGATGCGGGTGGCGAGGTGATCGACATGGAAGAGTCCCTTGAGCAGCTCGGGGTCCTCGACCTCGTTCTCCAGCTCGTCGAGGAGCTGGATCTCCCGGTGGACCAGCGACTGGAGCCGCCGGGCCAGATTGACGAAGACTTCGACCTTCTGCTCATTGCCGACGCTGCTGGAGAGCCGGGACGCCTGGACCACCGCCGCCACCGCGGCCTCGTGCGAGCGGCTCAACTCCTGGGTCAGCAGGTCGAATTCGTCCCCGTCGGGCGGGGCGGGCGAGGGCGTAGCGCGGTCAGGTGGTCCCTCCCCCCGTCTGAGCTGCTCGACCACGGTGCGCAGGTCCGCCTGCCCCCGCGCGGTGGAGCGGCGCAGGTCGGCGCACCGGTCGGAGACGGACTTGGCCATACGGTCCGCGCCCATGGCCGCCGCTGCCACCGCGGCCATGGCGACCACGGCGGAGGCGGTGAGCACGGCCCACAGACTGGCGGACGGCTGAGGCGTGGCGATGCGGATCGTGAATATCACCGCGGTTGCGCCGCTGAGCGCGGCGACGACCGCCGGCAGGGCCGCGGTCCGCAGGAGTTGAGGGCGTATACGGGCTTCCGGCGACGACGGCACGGTGTGCGACCTTCCCGCTGACGACAGGGAGCGGGCGCCTGGCCGGCCGTGGCGCCCGCCCTCGCGGCGGTCGGGCCGCGCGGCGGGTGCGCGTAGTTGAGACATCAGCGTCCTTGGTACGTGGGGCCCCAGGAATCGGCGTACTGCACGTGGTCAGCTTCGGCTCAGCGGAGGGCTCCGCATACGCGATATCGAACGCGATATCGGTACGCACGATGAGCCGCCCGTTGATCACCGGCAACACACGGTAGTCGCGAAGCGAGCACGTGCGACGGGCAGTTGACAAACTTGCCCGACATTCGTCCCGCTCTGGTATGAGGCCTCGCACTGTTACCCGAAAACGCTGTGACGGCCCCCGTCGCCGTGTCGGCTGCGACAGGGGCCGGACGCTCGGGAATCAGGCGGTCGGCGCCACCTCGGGGCTGCCCGTACCGCCGGAGGTGGCCCAGCCTTCGACGGGCACGGTCGCCACCGCGCGCCACCACAGCTCGGACGGAACGCCCTTGGCAGTTGGCTCGAACGGCTCGCCCGGTCGCGGCAGCGCTACGGTCGCACCCGCGGCGCCCGCGGCCGCGACCGTACCCTCGCCGGGCTCGGCCCACGGGTGCGGCGCGAGGTTGAACGTCCCCCAGTGGATCGGCAGCATCACGCCGGACGGCTGCCCGCCCTGGAGGTCGAGGTGGGCGCGCATGCCCTCGGCGGGCGTCATATGAATGTCCGGCCAGTACTCGCTGTACGCGCCGATCTGGATCATGGTCGCGTCGAACGGGCCGTGCTCGGCGCCGATGTCCTTGAAACCGGGGAAGTATCCGGTGTCGCCGCTGTGGTAGATCCGGTGCTCCGGGCCCGTGACGGCCCAGGACGCCCAGAGTGTGTGCTGCTGATTGCGGATCCCGCGGCCGCAGAAGTGCCGGGCCGGGGTGGCGGTCAGCCTGATGCCGGCGACTTCCGTCGACTCGTTCCAGTCCAGCTCCCGCAGCCGGTCGGCGGGCACGCCCCAGCGCTCGAGGTGCGCACCCACGCCCAGCGGTGCCGCGAAGACTGTGTCCGTGGAGGCCAGGGCTCGGATGCTGGGCAGGTCGAGATGGTCGTAGTGGTCGTGGGAGATGACGACGACATCGACCGGGCCGAGGGCAGCGATGGAAACGGGAACAGGGTGCAGCCGCTTGGGGCCGGCGAAGGGGAAGGGTGAGCAGCGCTCGCCCCAGACCGGGTCGAAGAGGACCCGCCGGCCGTCGATCTCGGCGAGAACGCTGGAGTGTCCTATCCAGGTGAGCCGCAGCCCGGAGGCCGGCGGTTCCGTCAGGTCGGCGACAGTCGTGGGGTGCACAGGGATCACCCCGACGGGGGACCGGCGCGCCCGCGCCTCCTTGCGGAAGTAGATCTTGGCGAACTCGATCATGGAGCCACCGGACGGTCTGGTCCTGGCTCCCACGGGGTTCTGGAAGGACCCGTCGGAGAAGTTCGGCGAGCGGCGGATCCGCGCCCACCGCTCTCCTGCCGGGTCAGCGCCGAACGCGGCGGGTCGCAGCGAGCGCAGCCGGGAGGTGAGAGGGGGGTGGGGGGAGTCAGCGCCGGTCACGGCACCTCCAGATGTCGGGGTTATCTCATTATGTGCGGGGGGTACGACAGTGCGGTATCGCCCGGGGGCCGGACATCCTACCCGCGCGAGTGGGCGTCACCCTGGGTGTTCCGGCGATGACGGACACCGGTGGCGGGGCTCAGCGGCGCGGCTGGCCATAGGCCCGTTCGACGCGCAGCCGCAGCACGAGGCGCTTGTCGCGGACCATCGCGCGCCGGTAGTCGTCCCAGTCCGGGTGCTCGCCCTGGACGTCGCGGTAGAGGGTGATCAGCTCTTCGACGGTGGCGTCGTGCGGGTCGGCAGCGACCGGGGAGAGGTCGGCCGTGCCCTCGACGACGGTGTAGGCCCAGCGGTCGGGGCTGGTGACGTGGTAGCCGGCGCGCGGGTCGCGGCGCAAGTTCCTGGTCTTGGCCCGGTCGTCTGTGATGGACACCCTGATGGTCCGCTCGTGCGGGTAGTAGGCGTGGTTCACATTGGACAGCTGCGGCCTGCCGTCCCGCTTGATGGTGACCAGCACGCCTCCGTCGTACTCGGCGACCAGCTCGAGGAGGGCGTCTTCCGCGTCCCGCCGGGCGTCCTGCTGTGCGTCGATGTCCGTCATGAACACAGGAACGCCTGTCCCCGTGCGGGTGTTCCTGAAATTCCTTCCCGGCGATGTCACATCCGGGTCGGGCCGTCCGTCGTAGGTGTGAAACGGCGTCGTAAGAGTGCGTCGCCCACATCTCAGGAGGCTCGTCATGGCTCGTATCTCGCTCACTCCGCGCCGCTCGCTCCTGTTCCGCGCCACGGAGTGGTACTCCAGGCGCATGTACGGAAAGGTCCTCGACCCCGCCCGGGCACTGGCCCACAATCCGCGGGTGCTGTGGACGGATCTCCGTTTCGAGCAGTCGCTGGCCAAGTGGAAGAGCCTCGACCCCGGCCTCAAGACTCTGGCCGTGATGGCGTCCGCGGCTTCGATCGGGTGCAGCTGGTGCATGGACTTCGGTTACTGGGAGAGCCGGCAGCGCGGCATGGACGTGCGCAAACTCCAGGATGTGCCGACGTGGCGCGACAGCGACGCCTACGCTCCGCTGGAGCGCGATGTCATGGAGTACGCGGAGGCGATGACGGCCAATCCGCCGCAGGTCGA
The DNA here is from genome assembly GCF_042888505.1 of Streptomyces sp. NPDC002870. Taxonomy (NCBI): domain Bacteria; kingdom Bacillati; phylum Actinomycetota; class Actinomycetes; order Kitasatosporales; family Streptomycetaceae; genus Streptomyces; species Streptomyces sp. NPDC002870. Next base: position 5,405 of record NZ_JBIAPW010000005.1, on the reverse strand, counting down.
GGACGAGCTTGCGAAAAGGCTGCTCACGACCCTCGGCGAGGCCGCGTTCGTCGAGCTGACCGCGATGGTGGCGGTGGAGAACCTGCGCTCGCGGATGAACACCGCACTGGGGCTGACCAGCCAGGGCTTCAAGGACCACTGCGAGATTCCGGCTCGTGGGAGGTCCACGGCCGACTGATCGGCGCTGACCGTTCGGTCCGCCCGGCGGGTTTGTTGACGATCACGTTGACAGGGGAGCTCACTCCTCCAGATACTGACCGACGGTTCAGTTACTGTGTCCCGTCGTCGCGCGTCGTCGCGCGCCGTCGTGCCTGGAGGCGCCATGTCCGAGCTCACCACGGGCGGCGAAGCCGTCGTACGGGCGCTGGCGGCGCACGGCGTCACCCAGGCCTTCGGGATCCCGGGCACGCACAAACTGGAGATCTACCGGCATCTCGCCGCCTACGGACTCGCACATGTCACGCCCCGCCATGAGCAGGGCGCGGGATACGCGGCCGATGCGTACGGGGTCAGCGGGCGCCCCGGGGTCGCGATCACCCCCACCGTGATCACCGTTCCCGAGGAGACCGCCCGATGACCGCTCCCCCGACCACTCCCCTGCTGTCGCTCACCTGGACCGACCATGTCACCGGCCGCCAGGGCCACTTGGTCGTCGACCGGCTCGTGCGCGGGGTCTCCAGCGGCGGTCTGCGGATGCGCGAGGGCTGCACGCTGGATGAGGTGGCCGGGCTGGCCCGCGGGATGACGATGAAGGAGGCCCTGCACTACAACCCCGACGGCCGGTACATCCCGCTCGGAGGTGCGAAGGGCGGTCTCGACTGCGACCCGCAGGACCCGCGGGCGTACGGCATCCTGGTCCGCTACCTGCGCGCCGTGCGCCCGTACATCGAGTCGATGTGGACCACCGGCGAAGACCTCGGCCTCACCCAGCACATGGTCGACCGCGCCGCCGCCGAGGCGGGGCTCGTCTCCTCCATCCAGGCCGTCTACCCGCTGCTCGACGACGAGGCGACCGCGCGCCGACGGCTCGCGGACGCCTTCGCCGTGGAGGTCGACGGGATCGGGCTCGACGAGCTCGTGGGCGGCTGCGGTGTCGCCGAGTCCGTGCTGGTCGCGCTCGACCGGGCGGGTGTCGCGTACGAAGGAACGCGGGTCAGCGTCCAGGGACTTGGCACGATGGGCGGGGCCAGTGCCCGCTTCCTCGCCCGCGCCGGGCTGAAGATCGTCGCCGTCGCCGACGTGAAGGGCACCGTCGCCAACCCGGCCGGCCTGGACGTCGACGCGCTGCTGGCGGCCCGCGACTCGTACGGCACCATCGACCGGACGGCCCTGCGGCCTCAGGACCTCGAGCTGCCGGGCGACGCGTGGCTGTCGGTCGACGCCGAGGTGCTGGTGCCGGCTGCCGTCTCGTACGCAGTCGACACCGCCAACCAGGCGCAGATCAAGGCCCGTTGGATCGTCGAGGCGGCGAACATGCCGGTGCTGCCGGACGCGGAGGAGTTGCTGGCGCGGCGCGGCATCACCGTACTGCCGGACGTCGTCGTCAACTCCGGTACGAACGCCTGGTGGTGGTGGACGCTGTTCGGTGACATCGACGCCGACGCGCACGAGGCGTTCGCGTACACGCGTCGCTCGATGCGCGCCCTGATCGACCAGATGCTGACGCGCGCGGAGGCGGACGGAACGACTCCACGGACCGCCGCGCACGCGATCGTCGCCGACCGGCTGCCGGTGATCGCCGAGCGCTTCGGCTGGTACAGATGACAGCGTGCGACGCACGGGAGTTCGGGCCCCGGCGGACGGCCGCACCCACCGCACCACGCCGCCCAAGATCGACTGTGTAGGGTGATGGCGTGTCAAGAGTCCGGTTGAGCGTGGCGGAGCGGCGTGAGGAGTTGCTCGGCGCTGCCGTCGAGCAGATCGAGGAACACGGTGTGGCGGCCGTGCGCATCGCCGATGTCGCCTCCGCCCTCGGCGTGAGCAATGCCCTGGTCCTCTACCACTTCTCGACCAAGGAGAAGCTCGTCGCGGCCGCCTTCACCTACGCCGCCGACGGTGACCTCGCCCATCTGCGCAAACTGCTGGGCCGCCGCACATCCGCGCTGCGCCGGCTGCGGGCCGCGGTCCGCTGGTACGCGCCGACGGGGACGGCCAAGGGCTGGCGGCTGTGGATCGAGGGCTGGGCGGCCTCGCTGCGCGAGCCGACGCTGCGGGAGGTCGCCCGCGATCTCGACCAGCAGTGGAAGGCCGCCCTGACCGAAGTCATCGCGGAGGGCGCGGCGGCGGGCGAGTTCCCGTGCGAGGACCCGGCGGCAACGGCCTGGCGGCTGACGGCGTTTCTCGACGGGCTCGCCGTGCAGATGACCTCGTACGCGGGATCGCTCTCGCGCGCGGCGATGCTGGAGTGGACCGACGAGGCGCTCGCCCGTGAGCTCGGCGTGGACCGGGCCGCGCTCACCGCCGCCGCTCGCTGAACGGGCGTGCGCACACAGCCTCTTCCCGCATACTTGGCAACTGTGTCTCAGCAGCCGCAATCTCAGTCGCAGTCTCAGCAGACAGATTCCCTCCCTCACGATGTGCTGGTAGTCGGCGGCAGCGGCGTGGACACGGTCGTCCGTGTCGACTCTCTGCCGGTCCCGCTCTCGGACTCCGTGCCGGTCGGACCGATCCGCGAATCGCCCGGCCACACCGGCGGCAATGTGGCCCTGGGCTGCCGGGCTCTCGGGCTGAATGTCACCCTCCTCGACTACATCGGCGACGACTGGCCGGGCCACCAGGTCCGCGCGCGGCTCGCCGAAGGCGGGGTGGCCTTCGAGCCGCTCCTCTCCTCGACCGGAACTCGCCGCGCGGTCAACCTCGTCGACCCCGCGGGCCGCCGTATGTCCTTCTACGACGCCCGCGATCCGGGGGAGTTGCGGATGCCGCGCGACTTCTACCTCCCACATCTGCGGCGGGCCCGCCATGTCCATCTCTCGATCGTGAACTTCGCGCGGTTCCTCTACGACGACATCGAGGCGCTCGGCGTACCCGTCTCCACCGACCTGCACGACTGGGACGGACTGGCCGACCACCACCGGGAGTTCGCGCTCCGTTCGGATCTGGTCTTCCTGAGCACCGTCGGTGCGGGCGAGCGGATCGCCTCGGTCATGCGGGAGATTCTGCGCGACGGGCGGGCCCAGGCTGTGGTCGCGACGGCGGGTGCCGGCGGCTCGTACCTCCTCACCCGCGAGGGCGGCAGCACCCCACGCCCGATCCCCGCGGCGGTCCCGCCCGCACGGGTGGTGGACTCCAACGGCGCGGGTGACGCGTATGTCTGCGGCTTCCTGTACGGGCGGCTGTCCGGCCGCGACCTGGAGGAGAGTGCGAGGCTGGGCGCACTGGCGGGCGCACACGCCTGCACGAGCGAGGGCAGCACGTCGCCGATCGGACCGGCCGGACTCGTGCCGCCTCAGGTCTGACGCACCGGTTCGTACGCTTCCTCCTGCAGCCCGAAGGTCCAGGCGACGCCCTCCTTCGCCGTCCGGGTCGTGGGCGGCACCCGCAGCCAGTAGGTGCGGTGGGTGCCGTCCGGCTCGGGGGTGGAGTTGACCACTTCGACCATCGCCACGTCCTCGTCGTCGTCCAGCGCGATCCGCCACAGAATGCCTGTCTCGTCCCGGTGCACAGGCTGGGCGTCCGACTCAGCGAGATAGCGGTCGTAGCCGTAGTACTCGAGCATCACGCGGCGCAGCTCGGCGTTCTCCTCGCTGCGTATGCGCTCTGGGGTGAGCGAGGTCAGTTCGCCGAGGAAGTCCGCGGGCACCGGCATGCCGCGCCATGCGTACAGGGCGAAGCCGTCGGGGAATGCCAGCGCCGGACCGTCGCCCCTGTCGAGCCGGCCGGCTTCGTCCCGGTGGAGCTCCACCGGCCGCTCGCAGATCACCACCGCCTTTTCGTACGGCCACCACCAGCCTGCTTGCGCCGCGACCGTGGCGAGCCCTTGGAGCCGGTCGCTGCGGCCGTCGAAGCCGGCGAGCCAGGCCGCGTCGTGCTGGCCGAGCACCGCGTCGAGCAGGGTCAGCCGGATCTCGGTCTCCCTCGCCATCGCGTCCCCGGTGTCTGCCGTGTCCTGAACGGCGAGCGAGTCCACCACCCCGGTCCGTATCCGCTCGGCCAGGGCCCGCGTGGTGTCCCAGAGCCGGGCGCCGGTGAGGCTCCACAGTTCGGCCCAGCCGATCGGCCCCAACTCGTCATGGATACGGCGGCGTTCTTCTGCCCACGGGCGGGTGCGCACCTCGTCGCGCACCGAGCGCCCGGCCTCGTCGAGCGAGCGGACGGCGGCAACGCCCGCCAGCGGAGAGTCCGCCCACACGATCCGCTCCGGTTCGGCGAGCCCTGCCGTGCGATAGGCGAGGCGCACGCCTTCCTCGGCCACGGCCCGGTCCGCCGGTCCGGTCGCCGCCGCAACGGCCCGCCACTTGTCCACGTCCTGCATGTGATGCCCCGTTCCCTGCTTGTCCGAATCAGCCTGTTGCTCTGTTGCTCTGCCGCTCGTCGTCTTTCAGTCGGCGACGATGCGGACCGCGCCCGGCAGGTACTCACGCTGCCGCACCACGCGGTACCAGCCCCTCGGCAGCGGTATCGCCGCATGCTCCTCGTGCACCACCCGGCCGCCTTCGGGCAGATGCAGAAGCATCGGGCCGAACGGGCCCGGCTCACGCACCAGTCGGCCCGGGCCGGTCACGGCATGCGCGTGACCTGTGACCTCACCGAGCGCGAGTACCAACCGCCCCCGGGCGTCCCTTGCCTCGCTCGGCGCGGCCACAGCGTGTGACGGCACGGCATCGTCCGTGACGGGCACGATGAGCACGTCTCCCTGCCGGTACATGGCTCTCCCCTCCACACTCGGCGCCGAGCGCGCCGAACCTGCGAAAGACGCTAACGGGAGGGTCTGACAACGGGCCTGGCCGAGGCCCGCGCCGGCCTCCCGGCCCCCGACCGGCCCCGTGACGGCTGTTGGGTTCCTAACGGACGTCAAGTAGCTCGTGGTGTTCTTGAGGGCTGGTTCGTAGGGTGGTTGTCGACGGGCCGGTTGCCGGAGCACTTCGTGACTCCTTCTCGCGCCGGCTCGTCGTTGGGTTCTTCAGCTGCTGGGATCGGCGGCGGACGTGGACCTTCGCTCGGGCGGCCTTGTCGACCTTGTAGCGGGTCGCGCAGATCTGTCGTCCCTCGGCCTCGGTGATCTCGTGGCCGTCGGTGTCGCGGAGTTCGTAGAGGGTGCCGTTGCGCCAGCAGGCGGCCAGGCGGGTGATGAGTACGGCGGCCAGAGTGCACAGGGCGGAGTTGTGGTGTTTGCCCTTGTTGGCGACGAGGTCGTGGTAGCGGGCGGCCAGGGTGGGATCGACGTGCCGGGCGATCTCTGCGGC